>MHGN01000019.1 GCA_001805575.1 Omnitrophica WOR_2 bacterium RIFCSPHIGHO2_02_FULL_45_21
TACCGCGCAATTTCTTTCTTAATGTTTGGTATAGATTTAAAGGTGCCCCGCTCATAAGCCTCAAGAATTTCTTTATCTTCTCCCTTTATTTTCATGTCTATCACCCCTTCAGGTATTTTTTCGTTGCCTTACGGCAAGGATACCCCGCGCCCCTCTTTTAATTGAACATTCTTTTCGCTATCCCATTCGCATAATTTCATTCTATTATAACAATAACATCTTGTGTGCCTTTTGTCAACAGATATTTCCGGGAAGAGCAGGATAACAAAAAACCAATGGTCTTTATCACTTTTGTATCTAAACCTTACCCCGACCCAACATCTGGGCGGGGTGAGGTTTAGACTTTGCTCTTGTATTAAGCTTCCTCTTGGTACGCAGAGAGGATAAGCTCGCTTATCTCCTGGCGCTTTTCTTTGCTGGTGGGGAATGCCGCGTCATACCACTTGCCGTCTTTGCCGGGCTGGCTAGGCATACCCACAAACAGCCCTTTTTCGCCTTCCACCACCCTAAAGCCCTTGACAATAAGGCTATCGCCTATGGACAAATCCACAAAGGCCTTGAGCTTACTGCCTTCCTTCCCGACCCTAAAGAGCCGGGCTACCTGAATCTCGCTACTTTCTACCATTTTAATCACCTCCTACTATATATGACGTAAGAAGTTGCTATTTTCGTTCAAATATTTTTTCTTGCGGCTTGCGGCTCTCCGCATCTTTATGGCTCAAACTGCGGAAAATCATCACCAAATTTCTGCTTCCTTCTCCGTTTAGAGCCCACTTGATACCGAAGATAAGCGCCAAAAAGAGAAACTGCAGGAAAAAGCGCCTTACCACAAAAGAAAGGCCAAAGCAAACTACGGTTACCAGCAGCCACTTTTGCCGGAAAAAATGGGTAAGCAGGGATTTCTTAACGATTTTTTCTTCTTTAAGGATATCTTTAGCGGTTACCAAAAGGTCAAGGCAAAAAGGACAATCGGAGAGGTGTTTTTCTATAACTTGTCGTTTAAGAGAGGGTAAAACACCTTCTAAGTATCTCGCCAACTCTAACTCTGAAGGGCAATCGCTCTTACGGCTTAAGAAAGGCGCGCTTTGCCTTAAGCTCTTTCTAATAATTCCTTCTAAGTTTTGCATATCTGTCCTCACTTATAGATGACGTAATTTCTTCGCCTTTTCGTTCAAAAATTTTTGTATCCTCTTCTTACTAAGGATTCCCTTAGTTTAGAAATGGAACGCCTGATAATGGTAGAAACGGTATTTTGCGGCAATCTTAGCAAAGCGGCGATCTCCTTATGGCTTTGGCTGTGCAAAAGATTAAGTTTTAAGATTAACCTGTCTCTTGGCTCAAAAGAATTTATTAAGCTATCCAGAATATCTGTCAACTCAAGCGTTAAAAGCTCATCAGCGGGGTTAGATTTGGCAGCAAGCGTATCGGTAACGTTAACTTCAAATCCATCTTCATTTAAGACAGGCGGGGCCTGGCGGATTAAATTTTTTGCCTTGCGGATAAAATCAATCGCGGCGTTCTGCGCCACCATCGCCAGCCAGGCGGTAATTTTCTCCTGGTCCTTAACCAGCTCTAATTTATTACCTTCCCAGATATCAAGGAATATGGCCTGGGTAATATCCTTTATATCTTCAATGGTATGAGGAAAATTATGGCGGCTGAGCCTGAGGCGAACGGCCTTTTCCGCTATTGCCTTAAGCCTGAAGACAAACTCATTCCAGGCAGGCTTATCTTTGTCTATACACCTATTGACTAATTCTCTTAAGGTAAGCACAAAACGCCTGTTTGATATCCTTCAAGCAATCGCCGCCAAATTTTTCTAAGAGGGCGTTGGCGATCTCAAAGGCAACCATTGCCTCAGCCACCACCCCCGCCGCTTCAACCGCGCAGATATCCGCGCGCTGGATAGAAGCGCAGACAGCCTTCTTAGTCCTGATATCTACGGAAGATAGCGGCTTGCCCAAGGTGGCGATGGGTTTCATACAGCAGTGGAGCGTAATATCCTCGCCGTTAGAAATCCCGCCTTCAATGCCTCCGGCATTATTGGTCTTACGATAATAACCCTTGTCTTTGGAAAAATAGATGGCATCATGCGCCCGGGAACCGAACTTATCCGCATAAGCAAAACCCAGGCCAAACTCAACGGCCTTTATTCCCGGGATAGAGATTACCGCCTGGGCGAGCCGGACATTTAGGCGCCTGTCCGGCTGGACATAACTGCCTAAGCCCGCCGGCACTCCCTGGGCAACCACTGCGAATATTCCGCCCAGGGTATCCTTCTCTTCTATGGCTTGATCAATGATTTTTTGCATCGCGCTTAACGTGGTTTTTCCGCCGATATTTAAAACTTTAGACCTAATGCTGATAGTGAACTCGGCAAGCAGTATTTTGCATAGCGCTCCTATTGCCACCCTGATGGCGGTCTCTCTCGCCGAAGCCCTTTCCAGGACATCCCTGGCATCGTCAAAGCCGTATTTCAGGACTCCTGTCAAATCCGCGTGTCCCGGCCGGGGATTAGTAACCCGCGCTTGGGCCTCAATGCTAAAATCTTTATTCTCAATCAAAAGGCCCAAGGGGCTTCCGATAGTGATGTTCTTATGTAAACCGGAAATTATCTCAACCTTATCTTTCTCTAACTGCATGCGCGCTCCGCGGCCGTATCCGGACTGCCGGCGGGCTAATTCAGCATCAATCTTTTCCTTCTGCACCCTTAAGCCGCTGGGCAGACCCTCAAGAATTGCCAACAATACCTTGCCATGTGATTCTCCTGCGGTTAAATAACGTAACATATCATCCTCCGTTTAGGAAAAACTTATCTTATGGTACTGGAAAGTATAAAATACTTTCCAGTACCACTGCGGAAATCGCTGAAAGTCATCGAGCGATGAGCAATTTTCTTGATATAAAATAATATTTTATAGAAATACAGGACAAAAGCATTAATTTATTTTCTCCTCAATTTCAAATAATCCGAAATGACCTGTTTATGGTCAAAGGCAAGCTTGAGCTTGAGCGCTGCTTCGGGTTTCAGCACTCTCAGATTGGCTGCGTCTGAGCCCGCCTTGGGCACGCCCTTTGCCCCGGCAGTAAAGACAGTGGTCACGGTATTAAAGCGCGGGTCTCTGCCCGGCTTAGAGTAAGTATGTAATTGGACTAAATCATAGATATCTAAGGAAGTCTCCTCTTTGGCTTCCCTAACCGCGCAGTCCTCAAGAGACTCATTGTAATCAACAAAACCTCCGGGAATTGCCCAGCCAAAAGGTGGATTGGAGCGCTCAATCAAAACAACCCCTGCGTTGAGCTCAATGATGATATCTACAGTTATAAAAGGGCCCTGTTGAAGCTTATGAATGATATACTCAAGATAACTGAGGACATTTCTAGTGAATGCCTCATAGGCAGGCCGGGCAAAAAGCACAAAAATGATTTCTTTTAAAGATGTCTTGGGCTGATCAAACCATATATAGCGAAAGACCTCTTGCGCCATAATCTTTGCCGCCCCAATCTCAGGAAAACCGCCCACGCCGCAGCCCAAAGCCGGAAAGGCAATTGATCTAACTTTTAGCCTTTCGGCCTCCTTCAACGCATTTGCGCAGGAGGAGCGAATCTTTGCTTCATCTGTTTTAAAATCCAAACCCATCGTCGCGGCGTGAATTACGTATTTCGCAGGCAAGCTTCCGGCGGAAGTAGAAACTGCTCCGCCGATTTCAATCGGCCCTTTTTTAACCGCCTCGTCTTCAATGCCCTTGCCGCCTTTTCTCTTAATTGCTCCGGCTACCCCGCCGCCCATCAGGAGCTTATTATTTGCGGCATTCACGATTGCATCAACTTTAAGCTCGGCGATATCGCTCTGAATAATCTTTATTTCAGTATCCCTTATCTTCATTTATGCTCCTCCAATTCGCCCCGCCGTTAGCGGGTGAATTGGCTTCTGGCTAGCTCAAGCGCCTGCGGTTTTGTCTTGAGTTCGCCGGCAGCCTGGGCCTCGCTTATTTCCTCTAATATTTTCCCGATTAATGGTCCCGGAGGAAGCTTCAAATGGCGCATGATGTCATAGCCGTTAACCAGCGGGGGGAGCTTTTTCTCTTTTGCCTTTCGGAAAAATTCTCGTGTTAGGCCGAGACAGACATCTTCATGATGCCTGCGGTTTGCCCCCCTGGTTAACGGGCCGCGGGTTGAACGCTGGTCGGCGATGGATAACAAAAGTATGCTTACCGCTTCATCCTGGGCATCTCTAAAAAATCTGTAAATTGCCCGCTCGGTCAGGTTTTCAATATCGGCGATATAGCCAGGACGCAGGTGCCAGAAAATCATCTTATCCAGCGCGTTTTTTTCATCATTAGAAAGGCGCAGGCGCTCAGCCATTTCTCTGGCGATGTTTCTCCCTATCCGCTCATGGCCGTGAAAACAGGTTTTGCCGTTAATGCGTTCTTTTGAGGCGGGCTTGCCGATATCATGCAGGAAAGACCCTAACTTTAATAATGCTTTTTTTGTATGCGTTCCAGAAATTATCTTATTCAGGTAATCTTGTATTGCCCTGTTTCTCTTTAATTCTGAAAATAACCTCTCAATTTGTTTTAGGGCCTCCAGGGAGTGGCCGTAGACATCCAGATGATGATATGGGCCCTGGCCCACTCCCCGCATAACCTTGATTTCCGGCATAATTTCATCCAGGAGCCCGAAATCATCCATTGCCTTAAAGGACCTAAATCCGTTCTCTGAATTTAAGATTTTAAATAATTCCTCGGTGATGCGCTCAAAAGCGGATGAGTTAATCTTTTTTTTATGTTTCCTGATGGCGTCTTTTGTTTTCGTCTCAATCTTAAAATCAAGGGCTGCGGCTAGACTAAAAGCGCGCAAAATCCTCAAAGGGTCTTCGGGCAGGCTGAAATCGGAAACTGTTCGGATGAGCCTTGCTTTTATATCGGCTCTTCCAAAGTAAGGGTCAAGCAATACCGTATCAATCGTGCGGGCATTCTTTATTGCCCTTAGATTTAGTGCTAAACTATTGATGGTAAAATCCCGATGCAAAAGGTCGGCAAAAATATCCCGGCCGCCTGTGCTGAGCGCAGTCAAACCACGGAAATCGGTAAAGTCAAAATTATAGGAAAATCCGTTTTTTGCATAGACGATGCGGCTTGAGCCGTGCTCTTTATCCAGAACCACAAATCCGCTCTTTAGTTTTCCGGCAATTGCGCGGCTTATTTTTATTGCCTGGGAAGATACGGCAAAATCAAAGTCCATATTTTCTTTTTTTCTTTTTAAGAATAAATCGCGCAGGTATCCGCCCACCAGATAAATTTCTTGAGGATGATTTTTAAAGTTATCGGCAATGAGCTTCAGGTGGGGATTTTCCTTGAGTTTCTTGAGTATACTATCCATGGACGAAGAAAAAACGGGAAAACTACTGTTTGTGATTGGCGGATTGTTTGAGAACCTCTTCTTCCACAAATATCGGCGCCTTTGCGCGCACCGAAAGAGCAATAGAATCGGAGGGGCGGGCATCAATAACCTTGGTCTTGCCATTTTCGCCTTTAAGGAATAACTTTGCATGGAAGGTGTTATTTTCTATTTTATCAATTACTATCTTCTCTAACTTGGCCTCAAGATGTTCAAGCACGGAATGAAGCAAATCGTGGGTCAGCGGCCTGGGAGGATTGACTCCGGAAAGCCTCATCTTGATGCTGGATGCCTCCTGAAAACCAATGACGATAGGAAGCAGCCGCTCGCCTTTTTTCTCTTTTAAGACAATAATCTGGTCATGGCGCTTCTCGTCAATAATAATCTTATTCAACTCCATTTCAATCATTTTCAAGCTCTATTTACGCGCAGGGCGCTTAGATTGTATCTTGCGGAAGGCCTTGCCTTCCTTCCTGGTATCCTTACCTAATATATCCTGAAGCTCCTTCATAAACTGGTTCACATCCTTAAACTGCCGGTAGACTGAAGCAAAACGCACATAGGCCACCTGATCAAGATTAGCTAATTTTTCCATAACTAATTCTCCGATAACCGAAGCAGGTATTTCTTTCTCATATTTGCGCATTATGGCCCGTTCAATGGAAACCACTATACCCTCCATCGTCTTCAGGCTTACGGAGCGTTTCTCGCAGGCCTTAACAATGCCGGCCAGAATCTTATTGCGCTCAAAGGCCTCGCGCCGGCCGTCTTTTTTTACCACCAAAAGCGGAATCTGCTCAATCTGTTCATAAGTGGTAAAGCGCCTTTCGCACTTCAGGCACTCCCGCCTTCGCCTTACGGAATTGCCTTGCGAACTTGAGCGGGAATCAATAACTTTATCTTCCTTATATCCACAATATGGGCATTTCATTCCGCACCTTCTTTTTTATTCATACCAATAGTATGCTTAGCATTTCTTATTCGCCCGCACCTTTTAATTTTTAAAACCGCTGAATTCATAGAAAGTGAGGGGTTCATTTTTGGCCTTTATATTTTACCAGATCATCGGATAATACGCACAGTTTCACTTTTGCCTTCTTAAATAAATCCCGGCTTTGGATAGCGGCATGGTATCGGCCTGCGCAGACAACCCTTTTTATCCCGCAGTTCACAATCATCTTGGCGCAGGTAAAGCAGGGTTCCATTTTACAATATAGAGTTGCTCCTTCCAGAGGTATGCCAAAATGCGCTGCCTGGCAGATAGCATTCTGTTCAGCATGAATGGTGCGTATACAATGCTTGCTCATTGAGCCATCGGGTGAGACCACATCCCGCAGCATATGCCCTGCTTCATCACAATGAACGAGCCCTGCGGGTGAGCCGACATAACCCGTAGCAAGAATCCTCTTATCGCTTACGATAACGCATCCGGCCCTTCCTCTATCGCAGGTAGCTCTTTTTGCTACTTCCTGAACTATTCCCAAAAAATATTCATCCCAGCCAGGGCGCAGATCCGAATTCATTCTTGGTTTTCCTTTTACCATATTCCTCTTATCTTAATAGTCAATATCTCTCTAATGTTTAATCTGTAATTAGACAAATTATCTCCTTAATCCCGGATAAAGAGGGAATTTAGAGGTTAATCCCTTCACCTCTTTCTTAATCCTCTTAAACGGTTCACCATCTAAAGGTGCATTGAGACCCCGGTCAATGAAACCGGCAATCAGCCGCATCTGTTTTTCTTTCATCCCTCTGGTAGTAACTGCGGGTGTGCCGATACGGATTCCGCTGGTTAAAACCGGAGATTTATCGTCAAAAGGAATAAGATTCTTATTTACCGTAATCCCTGCTTTGTCTAATTTCTCCTGCGCATCTCTGCCGGTTAATCCTCTGGCGTTTAAATCAATCAAGAATAAATGATTATCGGTTCCTCCGGAAACTGCCCGGTATCCTTTTTCGGTTAAAGCGGCGCAGAGCGCCTTTGCATTTTTCACTGTTTGCTCCTGGTCCTGTTTAAACTTTGCGCTCATTGCCTCTTTAAAGGCCACTGCCTTCGCGGCGATAACATGCATTAATGGCCCTCCCTGTATCCCGGGAAAAACTTCTATATCAAGTTTACGGCTAAATTCTTTCTTACAGATAACAAATCCTCCCCGGGGCCCGCGCAAGGTCTTATGGGTGGTGGAGCTGACAAACTCAGCATAAGGAACAGGCGAAGGATGCGCCCCTGCCGCAACTAAGCCGGCAATGTGCGCCATATCGACGAATAAATAGGCGCCCACCTTATCGCAAATTTCGCGAAATTTCTTAAAATCAATAATACGCGGATAGGCAGAGGCCCCGGCCAAAATCAGGCGCGGCCGATGCTCTTTGGCTAAAGTAAAAATCTGCGCATAATCAAGCTCTTCTGTTTTCGGATTAACCCCATAGGTTACTACCTTGTAAAATTTTCCGGAGAAATTATGGGGATGGCCGTGAGTAAGGTGCCCGCCGCAGGCAAGGTCCAGCGCCATAATCTTATCCCCGACATTCAAGCAGGCAAAATAAACCGCCATATTTGCTTGAGCACCTGAATGCGCCTGAACATTGACATGCTCTGCCTTAAAAAGCTCCCGCGCCCGTTCAATAGCCAAACGCTCCACCTCATCTACATTAACGCATCCGCCATACCAGCGATGCCGGGGATAACCTTCGGCATACTTGTTGGTAAGAATAGAACCTTGCGCTTCTAAGACCGCCGGGGAGGTGAAATTTTCCGAAGCGATAAGTTCCAGATTTTCTTCCTGGCGCTTAATTTCACTTTTAATTATTCTAAATATCTCCGGGTCTATTTTATCTAAATAACTCATCCTCAATCTTTCTTATCTGCCTAACCCTGCGCAAGTGCCTGCCGCCCTCAAATGCTGTGCTGAGCCAAATACTCACCATCCGCCTGGCAAGCGGCTGCTTAACGAAAAGCGCGCCCAATACCAAAAGATTGGCATCATTATGCCGGCGGGATAATTTTGCCGCCCTTAGATTATAGCATAAAGCAGCCCTTACCCCTTTGAGTTTATTAGCGGCAATGGAATTTCCAATGCCGCTTTTACAGACGAGAATGCCTCTGGAAAATCTGCCGCTTGAAACTAAGCTGGCAACCTTATAGGCATACTCCGGATAATCGCAGGGCCCCCGGTTAAGACAGCCAACGTCCTTAACGCGATAACCTTTTCTCTCAAGATAAGCTTTTAGTTTCTCTTTTAGGCGGAATCCGCCGTGATCACTACCAATAACAATCCTCTTTACTCTAACACTCTGACACTTGACACTTGACACTTGACACTCCTCTCGTATCAACTATAACAAATTGGCTATTCTCTCAACTGCCTCTCTTATGGTATAAAAAACTTTTTGGTAGTAATCCATACTCTGCCCAATGGGATCGGAGATGTTTAAATCATTATCAATTATTTTAGCAAATTCTTTTAATAAATACAGGCGCTTTTCTACGGAAGGCGCAAGCTCTAAGATGCGCGCCTGCTGGAGGCTATCCATCACTAAGATTAAATCTGCGGACTTAAGCATCAGTTTATTTACCCGCTGGCTCCTATGCTCCGACATATCAATGCCTTCTTTTGCCAACAGCTGCGCAGTTTCAGTCGTCACCCCAGAACAGTTATAGGCAGCGATACCGGCTGAAAATACTTCTACGTTCCTGCGCTTTGCCTTCGCTAAAGCATTTTTTAATAAACCCTCTGCCATTACCGAACGGCAGGAATTCCCGGTGCAGACAAAGAGCACCCTTTTTGACCTGGCAATATTCTCAAGTTCTTCCTTTTTAACCGCCCCTTCGCGCAATATTTTAAGATGGGGCTGGGTAAGGTCAGCCACAGTAGACTCTATGCCTAATTCTGTCGCACCCGCATCAACTACTAAATCAATTTTCCCGTCCAAATATTCTAAAACTTCCTGGGCTGACTGCGCGGGCTGAATGCCGGAAAGATTAGCCGATGGCAAAGCCAGCTCAACCCCTGAGGCCTCGATAATTCTGAGGGCAACCCGGTTATTCGGCATACGCAAACCGATGGTTCGACGGAGTTTATCCTGAGCGAAACCGAAGGACTCACCAGAAGTAATTTGATCCTGCTCACCGCTTATGGCTTGGCTAGGCCCGGCGGCCTTTAACACTAAAGTCAAAGGCCCCGGCCAGAATTTATCCACCAATTTATAAGCCAAGGCAGGGACATCCGCGGCTAAATATTCTAAGGCCCCGTCATTTGCTATAGCAATACTAAAGGGTTTATCCTGAGGCCTGCCCTTTACTTCATACAGTTTTTTTATAGCTTCGGGGTTACTTATATCCGCTGCCAGGCCATACACCGTTTCAGTAGGGATGGCCACTAATTTTCCTTGACGAATATACTCTGCGGCCTTTTCTATTATCTTGGCTTCAGGATTGATAGGGTCAATTTTGATAACTTCGGTTTTCATCATAGCTTACGAATTCAATTTAATTTCTTTAACTTTCTTAGCCATTTCTTTTTTGTAACTGGCTAACTTTTTCTCAATAGCCGTATCCGATGTTCCTAAGATCTCAAGGGCAAAGATAGCGGCATTCTTTGCGCCCGCTTTTCCGATAGCCATTGAGGCAACCGGGACACCTGCGGGCATCTGAACGGTGGATAAAAGGGAATCCATGCCCTTTAAGCTTGAGGTCTCAATAGGCACTCCGATAACCGGTAACGTTGTATGCGCCGCAATCACTCCTGCCAGGGCGGCCGCCCCTCCGGCGCCGGCAATAATTAGCTTGATTCCATTTTTGCGCGCCTGCTTAGAAAACTTCGCAACTTCATCAGGCGTGCGGTGCGCTGACAAAACCCTTACCTCATATTCTAGCTTAAACTCTTTTAATAAATTCACTGCCTCGCTCATCGTCTCCAGATCCGACTGGCTTCCCATCACAATCGCAATTTTGGCTTTACTCATATCCATCACCTCTACTCACTCTGTACCCTTTTTCCTTTTTTCCATTTAGATGATATTTGACACTTGATACTTGACGCTTTATTAATCCGCCTGGGCGCCCATATAGGTATCTTCCAAATAACGCTCAAGCGCGCGATGGCCAATGTCCTTACGGTAGTGGAGGCCTGCAAATTTTATTTTATGAGCTGCCTTATAAACCTTATCAATTGCCTGGCGGATATTATCGCCCAAACTCACCACATTTAATACTCTACCGCCGTCTGTTACGATTTGCGATTTGCCATTTGCGCTTTGCAATTTAGTTCCTGCATGGAAAATATACGTATCAGGTGAGCCTTCCCACAAGGCCTCTTCTAAGCCAGAAATCTCAAGACCATTTTTGTATTCACCCGGATAGCCGCCAGAGGCCAAAACCACGCAGAGAGAAGTTTTTTCTTCCCACTTTAATTTTATCTGATCAATTTTATCTTCAATGCTGGCTAAACATAAATCTGCTAAATCTGTTTTCAGGCGCGGCAAAATCGCCTGCGTCTCAGGATCGCCGAATCTCACATTAAACTCTAAAACCTTGGGCCCGTTTTTGGTAATCATTATTCCCGCATAGAGAACGCCTTTATAAAATTTATTTTCTTTAGCTAAGCCATTTATCAGGGGATAAATAATTTCATTCATTATCCGCTTGTGCATTTCTTCGCTTACCGCCGGCGCAGGTGAATAGGCGCCCATCCCACCCGTATTCGGGCCTTTATCACCGTCAAATACTCGTTTATGGTCCTGGCTGGAGGCAAGGGGGATAACGTTTATTCCGTCAGAAACTACCAGAATAGACGCTTCTTCGCCTGCCAGACATTCCTCAATAATGATTTTCTCTCCGCTCTTTCCAAAGGCCTTTCTCACCATCATATGCTCAATGGCCAATTGGGCCTGTCGCCTATCTTTGCAAATGATTACCCCTTTTCCCGCGGCCAGGCCGTCTGCCTTAACCACCAGCGGATAATGCGCGGCAAAGAGAAGGGAGCGGTTGGTAAAATCTATTGCCTTATCCGGCGTATCAAAAATCTCAAAAGCCGCAGTGGGAATATTCAGCCGTTGCATTGTCTCTTTGCTATACGCCTTACTTGCTTCTAAAAGAGCCAACTCCTTTGTCGGCCCAAAGATATTTAAACCCTTTTGCATAAATTTATTTACAATACCCTCTGCCAGCGGTGCCTCGGGCCCAACAATGGTCAGCCCTATTTTTTCTTTAAGCGCGAAATCTAACAGTCCCTTGAGATCGTCCGCTTTAATCTGCACTAATTCCGCATCTTGCGCTATGCCCCCATTTCCCGGCGCACAGTAGATTTTGGGAAACTGCGGGCTTGTTTTTAGTTTCCAGACTAGCGCGTGCTCTCTGCCGCCTGAGCCGATGACTAAAATTTTCATACTATTTCTACCTTCTTTTTAGTTCTAACGAGCTCGCCAATCACCCACGACTTCAAACCTTGTTTGGCTA
>MHGN01000020.1 GCA_001805575.1 Omnitrophica WOR_2 bacterium RIFCSPHIGHO2_02_FULL_45_21
GCCATTACCTCACCAACTAGCTGATAGGGCGCGAGCTCATCCTCAAGCGCTCCCTGATTGCTCAAGGAGCTTTTTCTCTGACAGAGTAAACCATCAGAACCACATCAAGTATTACCCTCGCTTTCGCAAGGCTATCCTCGACTTAAAGGTAGATTACTCACGTATTACTCACCCGTTTGCCGCTATACTCTAAACAGATTGGCATCCGCCTTACGGCTTCAGCCTCTCCGCCTAAAACATCGCGCGACTTGCATGCCTAATCCACGCCGCCAGCGTTCACTCTGAGCCAGGATCAAACTCTCCGAAAAGAAATTGTAATCCTCAGCTGATTTCTTTACGAAATCAGTGAAACATAACTTGGCTATTCAATTTTCAAAGAACAGCAGCGCATAAACACAAGCATAGCTTGCTAAAGCAGAAAACTTGTGGTTCTGCGACAAATAAAAAAACGCTCCAACGGCATCTAGAGCGCTTTTTTATTTCGAAATGCTCTTATGCGTTACTAACTAACTTCTAAAAAGTGTCAATTTTTGTGGCTTTTAACTCCACGCTTTATCTTGAATCCTCTCTTTTACTCAAATTAAGGATTACTATTCGTAAACAGTAATTGTACATCAGATTATTTTTTTGTCAAGTATTTTATTCCTGATTAAATAGGAATAGCATTTGGTGCAGACAATCTTTTCCTGTCCGCCGGCTGTCTCTAAAACTACATCCGCCTTGCAAGCCGGACAAGCCCCTTCGCTTTTAATACTTTCCTACACTCCAAGAAATTTTTCTAAACTCCGTTAGATGCTAAGCTGTATAATGGGGTAAATAAAACGTTTAATTATCCGCTTATGCCTGATGCAGAGTGTTAAGCATATCGGTTTTTTCCAGTACTTTCAAAAACGCCTCAACCACTTTAGGGTCAAACTGCGTGCCGCTGCAGTTCTTAAGTTCTTTGATAGCCTCTTCATCAGTAAAGGCCCTGCGGTAAGGCCGATCGGTAGTCATAGCGTCAAAACTGTCTGCTACCGCTATTATCCGGGCGCCCACTTTTATATTCTCTCCTTTAATCCCAAATGGATAGCCTTTTCCGTCGTATCTTTCATGATGCTGTTCTACCAATTCGATAACTCCGCCTAAGAAAGACAGAGGCCTTAATATCTCTGCGCTCTTTAGACTATGCAGCTTAATCTCGTCCCACTCTTCGGGGGTTAGCTGACCCGGTTTATTAAGTATAGAATCTTGGATGCCTATCTTGCCTAAATCATGCAACTGACAGGCCTGTTCTATCTCCTTTATCTCCTTCTCGCAGAGGCCCATTTCCCTGGCCATGGCTGTGGCAAATTTGGTTACGTGTTCAGAATGGGTTTTGGTGTAATGGTCCTTTGCGTCGATAGCCGAGGCCAGAGCCATGACCGTGCGCAGGTACGTATCCTCTAAAGACGCGTATAGCTGGGCATTCTCAACGGCAATAGCTGCCTCATTGGCTATGCCTCTTATAAATCTGAAGTCGTTTTCGGTGAAAGGCAGCCTTGACCTTTTGTTGTTGACATTGATTACTCCGATTACCTCGCCCCTAATAACTAGCGGAACGCTGATGAACGAATGGGTATAATACTTCTCCTGATTTCTCTTTCTGAACCTTAGGTCTGTCTCTATGTCCGCCACCAGCACCGGCTCTTTATGCTCGGCGACCCAGCCGGATATCGGCTCACCAAACTTAATCTTTGTATTTTTAATCTCATTCTCTAATCCGCGGACAAATCTGATTTTCAAACTCCCGGGTTCCTTATCCACTAAAAGAACGGAGCAAATCTCCAGTTCCAGGACCGCGCAGACCCTGTCTACGATAATCTGTAAAACCTCGTCTAATTTCAGTGTAGATAAGATATCCAGCCCCACGCTGTAAAGTATGCTTAATTCCTCAGTTCTCTCCTTTACCTTCTTCTCCAATTTGATATTCTGTTGCTCCAGCTCTTTCGTCAATTTTCTATTGGTAAGCGTGAGATCACGAAAGGCCACCGCTCTTTTTATCACAAAAGATATCTCATTGATATTAACCGGCTTGGTAATATAATCATATGCCCCCTCCCTCAACGATGCCTGGACAGTCTCGAACGAAGGATAACCGGTAATAATGATCACTACGCTGTCTGGATCAACTCTCTTAATTTCATGAATAACGTCAATGCCGTCCATATCCGATATTTTTAAATCGCATATCACCACATCACAGCCTCCCGCCTGGAATGCCTTTATGCCTTCCTGGCCAGAAAGGGCAAAGTTAACCGTCCACCCCCTGTCTTCCAATAAATCCCTTAAAAATTCGCAGATTACCAGCTCATCATCTATAACCAGAATGTTTCCTTCAACCATTCTCACTCCTTCCCATAACCCGAATAATCACCGACCTTATCTCTCTTATGTCAAATGGCTTGTTGATACAGGTAACCGCCCCTTCTTTCTCAGCCTCCTCTACCATATATCCCGGCATACTGTCTGTCATAACTATCACTGTTTTTGGACTAAGCTCTTTGAGGGAATGCAAGGTTTGTAATCCGTCCATTACCGGCATATGCACGTCTACAAAAGCAATGTCAAAGAAAGTTGTCTTGGCTATCTCCTGCGCCTGGAGCCCGTTATTAGCGGTAGTAACGTTATACCCTTCGTCCTGAAGGATATCGATGAAGAGATTGCGCATTATCTCTTCATCGTCAACTACCAGGACTTTAATATCTTTCTTCATCGCTCTTCACCCCTCCCCCCTCCCGAACAAAATGGAGCCCCTCCCAGGCTAAAGCCTGGGGTTCCTTGCTTGGCGAAAGTATAAAATTAAACCACTTTTTCCCTGCCCTCAATGGCTTCCTCAATTACTGCGATTACTTCCTTTATATCAAACGGCTTATGAATACAGGTAACGACTCCTTCCCTTTCCGCCTCCTCTAACAGCACGTCGGGAAAACTATCCATCATCACTATTGCGGTCTTTGGGCTAATTTCTTTAAGGGCGCGCAATGTCTGGACTCCGTTCATTACCGGCATATGCACGTCTACAAAAGCAATGTCAAAGAAAGTTGTCTTGGCTATCTCCTGCGCCTGGAGCCCGTTATTAGCGGTAGTAACGTTATACCCTTCGTCCTGAAGGACATCGGTGAAGAGATTGCGTATTATCTCTTCGTCGTCAACTACCAGGACTTTAATATCCTGCCTCATCGCTTTTTTAAGCCAGAATCTCTTTATCTATCGCGGGCAAGATTATGGTAAATACCGCCCCCTTTCCTGCCTCGCTGCTCAGGCTTATGCTTCCCTTGTGCTCCTGAACAATCTGATAACTTACTGCCAGCCCTAAGCCAGTTCCTTTCTCTTTTTGTTTTGTGGTAAAGAACGGTTCGAATATATGAAAGAGGTTCTCCTCGGCAATCCCGCAACCCGTATCGGCAAACTCTATTTTTACTCCGCTCGGGCTCTGGTTTTTCTCGTCTATAACATTCTCAACCGATATCTTCAGCTCTCCGCCGTCCGGCATAGCCTGCTGGGCATTCAGGATAAGGTTGATGAATACCTGCTGCAGCTGATTGATTATGCCCATTACTTTAGCCAGGCCCGGCCTAAACTCGGTAATTACCTTTACGTTCTTAAGTTTAAGCTGGTGCCCAACAACAGAAAGCGTCTCCTCAATAGCCTTGGCCATATCCAGGGGTTCGGGTTTGGCGATGGGCCGTCTTGAAAATTTGAGAAGATTCTCCACTATCATTTTGCAGCGAGCAGCTTCCTTCTCGATAGATTCTATGTATCTCTGACAGGCTTTAAAGTCGTTTACGCCGAAGCCGGGCCTGCTGAACTTCTCCAGAATAAACTGGGCGTAACCTAAAATGCCTCCCAGGGGATTGTTCAATTCGTGAGCTACGCCCGCACCCAGCTGCCCCACGGCTGCCATCTTGGCTGACTGCACCAACTGAGCCTGGGCTTCTTTCAATTGCCTGGTTCTTTCTTCTACCTTTTGCTCCAACACATTACTCAACCTGGCCAGGTCCTCTTTTTCTCTTCTCTCTCTGGCTATGGCCTCCTCATAATAGACGTTGCTGTATTCGGATGAAGAGAGAATAGAGATAATTGTTCTTACAAGGCCACCTCTTTTCTTCAGAACCTCGCATACCGCGCTGAATTCCTCTTCAGTGTAATAAGTCTTTACCGGAAGGCCGGCGTTCTTAACCGCCTCGCAGACCATCTTTTCCGCTCCCTCAACGCCAATGGCCGCTTTCAATAGTTGAGTCAGAGCATGAATGTCCCTCTGGAGCATTTTCTCCTCACTCTTTATATTTTGGTTATTCCGTGCAGTCTTATGCGGACGCTAAAAAGGTTAGCTAACGTTTTTATAAAGCCGCTTTTTTTCTTTAATGCCTCACAAATTTTTAAAGCCTCTTCTTTAGAGTATTCTTTTTTCTCCACTAACCCTGCTTCGGCGATTGCTTCTTTGGTTATCTTCCTGGCTCCTTCTTCCCCTGTGGTTTGAATATAGAGAGCATGGAAGTCTTCTATCTTAATTTTATCTCCCAGCATTCTTTTGCCTCATTTTAAATTATATAAGAAGACGCTGCCCTTTCGGAACGCAAGCCGAAAACTCGCGCTCCGAAGCCGCGCATATAACTACGCTTCTTAACCTAAACCCCATTAGAGAACTTCGTTCTCTAATGGGGTAAAGCAGAATTGAGATTACGCGGGTATCAGCAAAACTACCGTGGTAGTATTATGAAATCCGCTTAGCTGGCCTATCTCCATAGCTATCTCGCCGTAAGTTTCAAAACCAATCAGCGGGACGTTTAGCACATTTTTGATTTCATTAACCGCTTTGGAGAAACCGTCCCCTAAGATAACTGCCCGGCAGACGCAGTCAAACACTATTGCGCCGGCTAACCTTGCTCCTTTAGCGGCCAGGAGAGCAATCTCAGCAGCCTTCTTTGCCGAACTGATTTGTTCCTGCTGCGGACTCTCCATTACCCGCACCACCATCCCCTCGCTCATCGCACAGGGGAAGTTTATCGGGCCTTCGGTAGTGGCAGTTCCGCCCAACCACCTTATCTTATACTCTGTTCCGGTAAGGAGGCCGGCTTCGTATCTGGTAAAAAACGTCTGAACCGCTTCGGCTTCGCTCATCTTATCCACGTCTATCCCGATGCCTTTGGCATTCTGGCGCGCATACTCTTTCCATACCTGGAAAGCCGGCTTACCGTCAACTTCATAAACAACATTTCCCTCTGCCTTGGTTATTGTCAACGGCGGGCTGATTGGAGAATGCCCATGCCTTACCCCTATTGCCACCGGAGTGCGGGAAGCAACCAAGGTTAAACTTGCGGCGTTAGAGACAACTTCTTCGTTAGTAAACACACTGGTCTCTTTAAACTTAAGGTCGTCGCCGGCAGCGCCTCCTGAAAATTTTACGTTTGGGCCTAATGCCTCCAGCGCTGCCAATACCGATTCCTCTCCCTTGCCGGCCAAGCCGTCAACAAGAAGCACGGCCGAAAGATAAGGGTATCCTTCTACGCTGGAAGGAAATTTACTGCTGGCATCCTTAAGCGCCTTTAACTCATCTTCCTTTAACCCCTTTCCGATACCCGGGAAAAATTTGTGCGTGTCCGTAGAAATAACCGCGCAGGCCACGCTTTCTTTCTCGACTTTCTCTTCGGTGAATTCGCCGGCGGAGGAACAGCCGATAAGCGGGGCGTTATTCGTAACTTCTCTCACTCCCTTAACTACGGCTTTGTAATCGTAAGCGGTGGAAACGAAAATCACCGAGAGGCTTACGTCCTTTGCTCCTGCTTTATCCATTGCCTTCTTTGCGGCTTCCTGGCCTACCTTCAGGCTGTCTTTGCCTTTTACTATAGCTGTGCCAAATTTAGTCCCCATTTCTCACCTCCTCATCTGTTTTGTTTCTGTTAACTTAATATGATCGTCTTTCCTTATCTGAATTTCAAACATTTATAATCATCTCCTTCCTGTAAATTATACCAACCCTAAGGAATAATGTCAATTATCTTTGGGACAGCTATGGGAGCCTATTTGTAAATGATACCACAGGCGCAAGACAAAAATGAAATCCTCTCATTTTCTATCTTACTTTATCTAATAATGAATTTATCCTGCCAACCACTATTCCCAGGTAATCGCTTTTTCTAAAATAGATATAGCCTTTTTTCTTGCCGGATAAGCGCTCGTCTAAATCTCTGCAGAGGCGCTCTAAGGGCCCGGCTAACTTATGCGACACCCGTAGAGCCCAGATCCAGATTAGAAATACTGAAATTGAAAATCCGGATACGGCGATTAGGGCGGTCTTTCTGGCCGCCGGGATCAAGGTATAGCCGATCGCCTCAGGTATCCCGAGCTCGCCGGCGATAACATTAAAAATCAAATAATAGATGCAGACCACACTGATAAGCATCGGCATGACCGTTGAGAAGAATACCAACGTTAAAATCTTCCTCTGGAAGCGATTGGCAATACAAAAATAACTGCGGCATTCTTTTTCTTTTTTCATTATCAACCTCCGGTGAGCGGATAACTGGCAGCGCCAGCGTTTTATTTACTTCTGATATAATTTCAACAAACGTTTAATGTATTCCTTTAGCGCATGGATACCTCTAGGCTTAAACTCTTCTTTCTTTCTCTCTTTTATATCAGCATAGAAAGGTTTTTCATATCCAACCTTTATATCTGAATAATATCCCCCTGAACTGCTTTGAGTATTGTCAGAATCTGTCATAAGAGCGATAGCGCCGACATTGCCTGCCGGATATCTGCCAAAGGCATCCTTATAGTCCTCTAAAATATTCCTCTCTTCAATAACAAAATCACCTGACTTTTCACTGCCTTTCTTAAGAACAACGAGCTTGATATTCTTATAAAAAGGGCTGGTTAAAATGGTTCCCTCAGGCAGATACTCTGACCAAACATATTCAAGGCATTTTGTATTCGTAAAGATAAAAGCCGGAAAGATAACATAAAATCTAAGCGCATAGTCATCACGTTCAATCCAGGATTTCTTATTTAATCCGCCGGCTAAAGCCTTATCCGGAAATTTTGCAACTTTCCACCGCCAGCTTATATAGGAGTACTTTTTCGGGCTAAATGAAATCATATAGAATAAAGCTGATGCGGTCTTATTGCTTTCTGCGTAAAGATACCCTTGATTGTTGTCTATTTTTACTTCATAAAATACCCTCCCGTGGAAAATCTTTTCCTTCCATTCCTTCAATGCGTCTTTCGCATTGAAGGGAAAATATTTCAATTCTGCCGCGCCATAAACATAATGCCAACCGCAGGATATACCTATTATCACAGTAAGGAGCAGAAGGATTATTTTCTTCGGGCGCTTACTCATTAAGCACGCTCTTGATCGCGGAAAGCGTTTTGACCGCTTCTTCTTCTCCTTTTTTTATTAACCTTTCCACCTTAAAGAAATCAATCCAATCAACCCCGTTTTCTATCGGATGCATCAGTATATCCGCCTTCTGGCAATCGGACTCCGCAATCACATATTCCATTGCCTGTATACTGCCTACAATGATATCCATTATATTAGGAAACAGTGAATCGTAAAATCCGCTGCGCAGCCTAAAAATGAGCCTTCCCCAGGCATTTTTTAGTTGCGCCGCCTTTTTTTCTTCTTCCCGCTGCTCACGTTTAAATGCATAATTACGCATAACATCATCCGGACTGGGCAAGACATTTACCGCGATTATCTTCTTAATACCCATCCTGACCAAGGTGCCGATAGGAACAGGTTCAACAATGCCGCCGTCAATAATTAAATCGCTGTCTATTTTTGTAGGCGCAAAGACTCCGGGTATGGCAATGCTTGCCATTACCGCATCAACTAACCGGCCTGAGCTATAGATAACTTCTTTTCTTTTTGTAATATTGCAGGCAACGATTCTTAAGGGGATATTCACATCCTGGAATGTCTTGCTGCCGATATGCCTCTCTAAAAACTTGCGTATTTTACCGCCCTTGGCAATAGACATCTTATGTATGTAAAAATCGAACAGCAGGCCATATGTCTTTCGGCGATTGTTGTTATACTCTAAAAAAATTCTTTCTACCTCGCTAGCGCTTAAGCCCGAAGTCCACAAAGCGGCAATCAATCCCCCCATGCTGGTGCCGGCGACCATATCAATAGGCATATTTTCTTTTTCCAGAACCTTGAGCACGCCGATATGGGCTAAACCGAAAGCGGCTCCTCCTCCTAAGGCAAGGCCGACCCTCACGTCTCCTAATTCCCTGGCAATCCGCCTGACACAGCGCACATACTCCAGTTCGGGAGATTCCCAGACAATCCTTTTGGCTGCCGTATCCGGACTTCTATATTGCTCTTCTAGATAAGGCAGAGCCGCAAAAACATTATAATTCAGTATATCCGCGGCCTCTTTATGGGAAAGCCTCACCGGTTCTTCCTGGGCATTCAAGATTATCTTTATCTTTTCCTGAGGGTAATTAATCTTTTTGAAAAGGTAGACCAGGAGGCTCTTTAAGCTTTTAAGATCGCTCATATCGTAATCGCTAATTACATGGATAGCGTCTGATTGATTTAAGATATTAAATATCGGCTCTTCGGTTAAGGCCGGCATATCAACGATGATATAATGGTAACTGCCGGTAAGATAGGTCAAAAAGCCGTTAAGCCTGGAAGGGTAAGATAAGTTTGCGCTTTGATACATAACATTGACAATGCTTACACCAGAGGGGGAATCTACTGTTATGGCGCTTTTTATAGAGTCCTCGGAAGGAAACGATGAATCAAGCTTAACCGCGCAAATCGCATCAGCGCCATTATCCGCTGGCAGAGCCCGCACTCCGAAATCCCGATAAATCCCGCGCTCGTCTTCTGCGATATTTATCAGGATAACGCTGCGGGCTGTTTCTTTTTTCAGGCTCAAAGCTAAGTTGATGGCATAGATGGTCTTTCCGGTTTTTGCTACGGCGCTAAAGATTGAGATGATGTTACTCTCAAAAATCTTTTTTTCAATATGGTCCTTCTTCTTAAGGCGCCGCGATAACGTCTGGCTCAAATCAATGGCTAATTCGGGAATTTTATGTAAAATTATCTTAAAATCCTCCTGGGTAAGCTCTAAAATCTTTGAGTCATTGGCCGCCTCTGCGTTCACCGAGTGATGCTCGCCGGTTAAAACAGAAATCATACCAAAATATTTACCGCAGTTAAGGTATTCAAGGGTAACTTTACCTGTGTCAATGCCGTTACCGGGAAAATGATGCGCGGCCTCATCCGCTGCGCTCTGCGGCCGGGTAAATATCCTCACCCTCCCGCTAATCACGCAGTAAAAAGAGCTGGGAGGCTCACCCTGCCGGTAAACGCTGTCTCCCTTATTGTACTCCACCACCTTGCTTTTTTGCATAATGAGGATTTTCTCAAAGTCGTTTAACTTAGCAAAAATAGGGGCGTAATTGAGGATAAAGTACTTATCGGGATCTTTTTTAAAAATGTCCAAAGGGAAACCCATATATTTTTATTTTATAATCTCATTCTCAAGCCATACGTATCCGCCGGCAAGAAAGTTTTGGGCAACCCGGCGGGCTGCTTTATCCTGATTGCGCCGGATGTCCTCAAAATTTCTGGCTATGCGGACTTTTGCCTGAGAACAAAAAAGATCAGCCAGTTCTATGGCTTTTGCCATGGGAGGCCAAAGCATGTCCTTCTGGCCTATCGGCGAAGCGGCCTGGCTATTGAGTTCTTTCTTAGAGAGACTCAAGCCATACGAACAGGCGCAAGAGATCACAAAAAGGTCGGTGCCGATATCTACAAATCTGGCTAAAATATTCTGCCGCGACTCTAAACGTTGTTGATGAATGAGCATCTTAAGAAACATCGTTCTGGCTAAACGTTTGCTTGTCTGTTGGACAAAAAGCATATGATTTTTTATCGGGGAAGGTAAATGCGCAATCTCCCTTAAGGCAAAAGAAGGAAGCCATAATTTCAGGAACCAGAACGAGTAATAGATTCCTATCGCAAGAGCATCCTTTATTCTCTTTAAAATAGGAACTTTTGCGTCCATTATTGAGATTACCCTTTTAAGATGCAGGTCGAGCGCCTCGCGGGCGATAAATAAGCGCATAATCTGGCTGGTGCCTTCAATAATTAAGTTTACCCGGCAATCCCGAAACATCCTTTCTACCGGATAACCCGCCTCTCCCCTTCCTTGAAGCGAGGGCCCGGTTTCAAATCCGCGCCCGCCGCGGATCTGAAATGTATCATCTACCACTTTCCAGCTTGTCTCAGTGCAGAAAAGCTTGGCCATTGCCGCCTCAAGGCGGATATCTAATTTTTTGGCATCTGCCATATGCGAGGTAAGCCAGGTAACCGCATCCATGGCAAAGGTGTTTGCGCTCATCTCGGCTAATTTACTTGCCACTAACTCATGTTCACCAATAGGCAGGCCCCACTGCCTTCTTTCCTTTGACCACTTGCGCACAATCATCAGGCATAATTTACTCATTCCGGTTACTGCCGCCGGCACAGTAAGCCGTCCGGTGTTTAAGGTAAGAAAGGCGAGCTTTAGGCCCTGGCCTTCACCTAAGAGAATATTTTCCCGCGGCACCCTGACATTGTTAAATTTTAAAAGCCCGAGCTTTGCGCCGTGCAAGCCCATAAAATTAGAGCGGTAAGCCGCCTGAAATCCCGGGGTATTCGTCTCTACAATAAAGGCGGTAATCTGTTTTTTCTCTTTTCCTTTTTCTATCTTCGCTGGCGTCTGAGCCATAACAATAAGGATATCCGCGATATTTCCGTTGGTAATCCATAATTTCTCGCCATTGATTATATAATATTTCCCGTCTTCTGTAGGCGTTGCGCTGGTTTTCATTGTCCTGGGGTCAGAGCCGGCAGCCGGTTCAGTGAGAGCAAAACCTGAAATCGCGCCTTTTCTAAATCTGGGAAGATATTTTTTTTTCTGCTCTTCTGTCCCAAAGAAGCTTAATGGCGCGGGTACGCCGATACTCTGATGGGCAGATAACAATACCGCGGTTGATCCGCAGTAACTGGCTATCAGATGAATTGCCCGATTATAATTAACCTGGCTTAACCCCAATCCATCGTAGCTCTTGGGAATCTTCATTGCAAAGGCGCCTAAATCTGCCAAGCCCTTTATCACCTCATAGGGAATCTCGCCGGTCTTATCTACCTCATCAGGATTAAGATGGGTGGTTAAAAAATTTTTGAGTTTTTCCAAATATTCTCTGCCGATTTCTTTTTCAGCTTCAGACTGCTCAGGGAAAGGATAGATAAGATTCCAGGGCAGCCGTCCATGAAACAACTCCCGCACAAAACTGGGATAATTCCATTCCTTTTCCCTGGAGGCCTCAGCCAATTCCAGAGATGCCAGCTTTTCTTTCCCGATATTCTTATCAAACATATCCATAGCTCAAACCTCCCTTAATAGTCCTTTGAGGAAAACTAATTGCGGCTTCATTTATAAAACTTTTCTTTTTTCTGAGCCAAATCAACTATATAATTACAGGGCAGGAAGCGTTCGGCTTTAAATTTATCTGCAAATTTACCCAAATCTTCCGCGATTTTTTCTGCGCCAAGCTTATCCGCATAGCGCAAAAGCCCGGCCCGAAATGGCGGAAAGCCGGTACCCATAATCATCCCGATGTCTACATCCGAGGGCTCGTTACAGACCTTCTCCTCCAAGCACCTCGCTGCCTCATTAATCATCCGATAAACCATCCGCTTTAAAATTTCATCATCAGAAATAGGCAAATCTGCGCGCTTAGATATTAAATTATAAAGCATATTATTCGGCTGTCTGCTTTTTGCTTTATCCATCCGCGAAGCGGGGGGATGGATATAAAACCCTTTAGCTGTCTTCTTGCCAAACCATTTTTGGGCGTAAACTTTTTTGAAAACTTCGGGAACCTTCATCCTCTGGCCAAAATGCTCTTCTAAGAGTAAAGCTACCTTATAGCCCACATCCAAACCAATCTCATCCAGAAGAGCAAAAGGGCCCATCGGCATACCAAAGCCGAGCATAAGCTGATCAATCCTTGCAAAGCTCACTCCCTCTTCTAAGATAAATCCTGCCTCGTTAAGATATGGGATGAGTATCCGGTTAACCAGAAATCCGCAGGAATCTTGGACTACAATCGGGATTTTTCCGATTCTTTTAGAAAATTCTGCTAACCTAGCCACGGTTTCATCGCTGGTAAAGGGAGTGCGAATTATCTCTACTAACGGCATACGCTGCACTGGATTAAAAAAATGCATCCCGATAAGGCGCTCTTTATTTTTTACTGCTAGGCACATTTCCGCGATAGATAGGCAAGAGGTATTTGAGGCAAGTA
>MHGN01000021.1 GCA_001805575.1 Omnitrophica WOR_2 bacterium RIFCSPHIGHO2_02_FULL_45_21
AAATCAAGCTCATGCTCATCTGCGAGCGCCAATGCCTTCTGTAAAGATACGATTCCTAATTGCTCTCCCTGAGGACCGACGAGCCTGACCTGAGGCGCGCGTATCCTATCATTCACTCTGACGAACCTTTGAATAGTAACCACCTCCTCAAATGAGCCCCGCCTGATGAGCGGGGCGAATTATAACTTCTTCTCTATCTCCTTCTCTAAATTCTCCATAAACTCCTCAATGCCCATCTGTCCTTGATCCCCAATGCCTCTTTTCCTTACCGCTATTTTGCCGGCTTGCGATTCCTTCTGCCCGGTGACGATTATGTAGGGGGATTTCTCTAATTCGGCATTACGGATTCTCTTAGTCAAGGTCTCGTTGCCGGCGTCTACCTCAACCCTTAGAGCCGCGGCCTGTAATTTTTCCTTCACTGCATCAGCATACGGCTCGTCTTCTTTTCTTATGGGAATAATCACCGCTTGAAGCGGAGCCAGCCATAAGGGCAATGCCCCGGCGTAATGCTCTATGAGCGCTCCCAGAAAACGCTCTAAAGACCCCAATATCACCCGGTGCAGCATTATCGGCTGCCTTTTTTTTCCCTCATTATCAATATAGGTTAAATCAAATCTCCGGGGAAGAGCAAAATCGCACTGGATGGTTGCGCACTGCCACTGCCTTTTTAAGGCATCTTTTAACTTTATATCTATCTTGGGCCCGTAAAAAGCGCCCTCGCCGGGATTTACCTTGTATGTTAACTTTTTTTCTTTAAGCGAATCCTCCAGGGCCGAGGCCGCCCGCTGCCAATCATCATCGCTACCAATAGAGTCCTTAGGCCGCGTGCTCAACTCAATGGCTGCCTCGTCAAAACCAAAATCTTTCATCACTAAAAAAACAAAATCCATTACTTTTTTGATTTCATCTTTTAACTGCTCCGGGGCGCAAAAAATATGGGCGTCATCCTGGGTAAAGCCGCGCACCCGAAGCAAGCCATGAAGCACCCCGGATTTCTCATGGCGATAGACCGTGCCTAACTCAAAAAATCGAATGGGTAATTCTTTATAGCTTCGATTTTTTGATTTATAAATCAAAATGTGCCCCGGACAATTCATTGGCTTTAAAACATATTCCTTCTTTTCAATCTGGAAGGTATACATATTCTGGCGGTAGAATTCGTAATGGCCTGAGGTTTTCCATAATCCCTGCTGCATAATATGGGGAGTAATCACCATTTGATAGCCGCGCTTAAGGTGTTCATCTTTTTCATAATCCTCAATTATCCGACGTAATACTGCTCCCTTGGGATAATAAAATACCAGCCCTGCCCCCGCCTCTTCGTGATAAATGTCAAAATATCCTAACTGCGGCCCTAATTTGCGGTGGTCGCGCTTTTTAGCTTCTTCCTGATTTTTTAGATATTCATCAAGCTCATTCTTGCTTTCAAAACAGGTGGCATAAATGCGCTGGAGCATGGGATTGGTTTCTAAGCCATGCCAATACGCGCCGGCTACGGAAAGCAGCTTGAAATATTTGAGCCTGCCGGTTGATTCTATATGCGGGCCCCGGCAGAGGTCAATAAATTTGTTCCCGGTTTTATAAATGCTGACCTTCTCATCGGGAATCTCTTTAATTAAATCCAGCTTATAATCTTCCTTGAGCCGGGAAAACAAATCCCGGGCGTCATTTTTATTTAAATCTTCCCGCGTAAAAGAAAGATTTTCCTTAATAATGTCCTGCATCTTGCTTTCTATTCTAACTAAGTCTTCCGGAATAAAGGGCTCCTGCTTATCAAAATCATAGTAGAAGCCGTCTTCAATGGAAGGGCCGATGCCTAATTTTGTTTCCGGCCAAATTTCCTTTACCGCCTGGGCCATAACGTGCGAACATGAATGCCGTAAAATATCTAACTCCATACAATTTTATCCTGGTACAGAAAAGTATAAAACGCTTTCCCATACTGCTGCGAAAATCGCCTAAAGTTATCGCGCGATGAGCGATTTTCTTGATGGTGGGCGCTACAGGAGTTGAACCTGTGACCTTTTCCATGTCAAGGAAACGCTCTAACCAGGCTGAGCTAAGCGCCCGCTGTTTTTTAGCCCTGCTGATTTATTTTTCTGTCAACTGTCAACTAAAACGGGTAGTCATGGACGGAAGTCGAACCCTATATCCCCAGGAGATTCAATTACTTGTGAAAATGACTATCCGCAAAGGTAGACGCGGTTTTGTTTATTTACATTCGAACGTTTCTTTTACGACCACTATTCCAACTCACGCTTTTTAAGCCCATCTTCGTATAATTTCTTAACTTCTTCCGGAGATAAAGCTTTATTTATAACATTAAAACCTCTTACTTGTATTTGAGGCCTATCTACGGGCTTTCCTGTCTGCAAAGATACCCACCTCTCTTTGCTAAAAGAATTTCCTACAAATTGCCATTTATATGAAATTTGATACCGATCTGTTCCGGCGACAAAAATATTTGCAGGAAGCGGTTGAAAGATAATTTTGTATGATAGTTCTTTGAATGGTTTAATATCGTCAATTAGCAATTCGATATTGTTTACGGATGCATCTGAATTCGCCCCAACAACTCTTTTTGAGCGCGTCACGGCATCAGCCACAGAATTGTTATCATGAATATTAACGATCTTCCCCAGAACCGGAATGTCCAAAGCCAAAGTAGTAACATTCTTCTCTGCGCGTATTTTGACCAGTATCTCCCCTTGCTTCCGCTCGAAGTTGACTGCTACTTTTGGGTCGCTTTCAATCTTCTGACGTTCCAAATCAGCTTGAGAAGGTTCAGCAGTTTTTTGAATATTAACATTCCCGCCGGCAACAATATTACCATTTCCGTTTACAACTGTATTCATTGACGGCTTCGTCTCAATATTCTGTTTATGTAATTTATTCCAACTATCTGTCATCTGGAGGGTGGCATAGGCTGTCCAAAGACCGCCTATTGTAACCATAATGATCCAAAATATAAACTGTCCCATTTCTTTTATCTCTTACCCAGGCAAACCCTGTTATTTGCTTATAGGGTTCGCCTGGCGTCAACAATTTTACTTTAATAGCATCTTATTCTGCGGCAATTTTTTATAATTTTCTTTGCTAATCACTTTCTTGCCGCTTTTGTGTTCCAATTCTTTTCTCGCATTACCCGCCACAGCACCACCCTCAAAAGCGGCTTGCTTGTTTTCAACAAAACCCTGCGCGTCTTTATTGACCGCAATCTCTTTAGTTGAAGCTTCACCAAGCATAGAAAAGATAAGCTCCAGATCAGTCATATGATCCCGCAGATTTTCGCGCTTGAGCCCCTTGTGCTTCTTATAGGCTGACGGGGTCATGTCGAATGTTGCTTTTGATATTTCAGCGGTTAATATCTCGTATTCCTTTTGTTCCTTGATACTACGTTTTTGCCACTGATCTGTTAACTCCTCGCGGATAGCGATCCCACGCATCCGCTTCTCAATCCAGTCATCGCTATACCCTTTTGCCTTGTATAAAGCCCTTGTTCTTTTAGTGGCAAGCTCGGGATTTTCTATCTCTTGAATTCGCTCATACCCGACTTTGGCCAACCAACGCTTGAAAGGTTCGGCTTTCGGAGATGGGATTGATTGGATAATGCGGAAAATACCCTCAGTATTGGCACAAATCATCTGCTGTTTGCCACCCGCGGTTCGAATGGCAAGGGTATGTACAATTTGTACCCACCCTTTGCCAAGCTCCTCATCCCGTTGCTTTATACGCTGAATATACTGTTTTGGATCGTTGGAATCGGTTAAAGCCAGAACAACATCCTCGACCACAAACCACCATTCATTGTTATGGATGGTCTTTCGAATCTCTCGTTTCCGGAAAATCGCTATTTTAGTTGTGGTTATTTCTTTGTTCATATTTCCTCACTTCGGCTCATGGCGACCCTGGCTTATTATGCCCGCCAGGGTTCGCCTGAGCGTCAACAATGGCGGGCAAGAAGGGATTTGAACCCTTATAGCCAATGCCGGGGAAGGGAGTTGAACCCTTACAACCTTACGGCCGCGGGATTTTAAGTCCCGTGCGTCTGCCAGTTCCGCCACCCCGGCAAAATTTTGCCAAAAGAGGCGTGGAGCGGATTCGAACCGCTGAATAGCGGTTTTGCAGACCGCTGCCTTGCCGCTTGGCTACCACGCCAATAATTCTTATTTTAAAATCCGTTTTGCCTCTTTTACAATATCCGCAACATCTGCCAGATGGCCGATGCCGATTTTTCCGGTTGCCAGCTTTCCTTTTTGCGGGCCAACAAATTTATAACCTATGGCTTTTAGCCTGGAAATATTCTCCTGGGTGATTTTATGTTCATACATATTGGAATTCATCGCCGGGGCAATCAAAACCGGGGCCTTCGCAGCCAAAACAGTGCAGCTTATTAAATCATCGCAAATACCGCAGGCTAACTTATTAATCATATTTGCCGTGGCCGGAGCAAGCAAAATCAAATCGCACCTTTCCGCTAATGAGATATGCTCAATATCCCAGGCCTCTGGGCCGGCAAACATCTCTGAGTAAACTTTATTTCGCGAAAGAGCGGCTAAGCTTAAAGGAGTAATAAACTCCATTGCGTCTTTGGTCATCAACACGGTTAGATTAAAGCCGTCTTCTTTCAAGGCCCGGATAATTTCACAGGCCTTGAAGCTGGCAATACTTGCGGTTACCCCTAAGATTATTTCTTTTTTACCCACGATTATTTTGCCTTCTTAAATTTTACTTTTCCCTCTGAGATTTCTCTGAGCGCTATGGTGGTGGGTTTGGTATTCGCATCGGCTTCCACCAGGGCAGGAGCGCCTGCGGCAATCTCTAATGCCCTTTTCGTGGCTAAAATAACTAATTTATAAATGCTTGAATCTGTCTTATCTAATAAATCTTCAAGATAGATATTTTTCATTTGGCTTTTAACCTCTCTGCAGTAATCACTGCGGCTATTTTTTTTAGCGCGCCTTTTAAAACGTCGTTGACAATAATATAATCATAATGCCTGGCATAGCCCATTTCTTCTCTGGCAATTTCAAGACGTTTAGCCAGGGATGCCCTGCTTTCGCTTGAGCGTAAATGCAGGCGCTCCCGTAAACTATTGAGAGCGGGAACCTTGATAAAAATCAACAGCGCATCATGCGGGAAAAGACGCTTCAGGACAAGCGCCCCTTTTACATCAATGCACAAAAGCGCATCCTGGCCGGCGTTAATTATGCTTAACAAATCCTTTTTAGGCGTAGCATAATAGTCGCCGTAGAGCTCTTGCGATTCAATAAATTCTCCATTATGCAGCCGTCTTAAAAATTCCTCCCGGCCCAAAAAATAATAATCCCTGCCGTCTTTCTCAAGTTCGCGCGGGGGGCGCGTGGTTGCGGTTATAATTTTAACTAAGTTACCGCGGAATTCTTTCAGTGAGGTAAGTGCTTTTAGCAGGGTGGTCTTCCCTGAGCCCGATGAACCGGAGACAATAAAGATTTTACCTTTTCTTTTGTTATTCAACGTTCTGTGCCTGCTCCCGGATTTGCTCTATGGCGCTTTTTATCTTGACGATGGAAGCCGAAACCGCGGCATTCTGCGCCTTGGCGGAAATGGTATTTGCTTCGCGCTGAATCTCCTGGGCAATGAAATCTAATTCCTTTCCGCTGGAAGTTGATTTCTTGACGGTGGTTAAAAAGTTTTTCAGATGATAGCTAATCCGGGTAAGCTCTTCCGCAATATCGGTGCTCTTTAAAAATACGCTGTATTCCTCGTGCGAGAGAATATTTTTCTTTTGCGCATTAATGACTTTAGTGGCGTGTTGAATTCTCACAACTTCTTTTCTTATCACTTCTAAGCGTCTTATGATATCTGCGCTAACGGCCCTCCCTTCTTTCTGACGGATAGCGGCTAATTTCTCAAGCGTCCTATCCAGCAGCGTTTTTATGGCCTGAATAAATTCCGCAGTTAATGGCGTTTTCTCAAGTTTAAGTATCCCTTCTAAATTTATAATCTGGCTTAAGCAGAGATTATCTTCCAATTTCAGCTTATGGCCTAGTTCCTTTAATTTTCGCACATAATTCTCTCCCAGGGCATAATCTACGCTGACCTTGGGATGCAGATTGGCTATTGATAAAACCACGGTAATCCTGCCGCGATTTATTCTGGCCCGGACCTGCGCCTTAATAAAATCCTCTAACTCCCCAAATCCGTCTGGGGAATGCACTAAGCAATCTAAATAGCGATGGTTAAGGCTGCGCACCTCCAGATTAAAATGCGTATCTTTAACTTGACAACTCGCCCGGGCAAAGCCGGTCATACCAGTAAGCATATGCGGCTTCTCCTTTTATTTAACCCACATCCGTTTCTGCACTTCCCTCTCAACCGCCTCTCTCGTCGGATAGAGCTCAACGATAATTTCATCGGGATAAAACCAAAGCTGTATCTCCCGCCTGGCTTCATTCTCATTGCTGGAAGCATGAATTACATTTTCATAAATACCCTTGGTGGTAATCCTGCCGTATGCCCCGCGGATAGATACCGGGTCTGCTTCCTCCGGATTAGTTGCTCCGGAAAGTTTGCGCACCTTCTCAATGGCATCCTCACCCCAGTAAACCATTGCCAGGACTTTCTTGCGGTCATGAAGCTCACCTATGATATAGCGAATAAGCTCTTCAAAAAATAGCTGGCCCTGCAAGTGGACATAGTGTTCCACTGCCAATTCCCTGGAAACCCGCACAATCTTAGCTGCGACAATCTCAAGCTTGGTCTCAGATAAACGGGTTAAGATATTCCCGGTGAGGGATTTTTTTAAGCCGTCCGGCTTGATCAGAACTAATGTCGCCTGGTTTACGCCCACTATTTTCCATCTCCTTAACCTAAACCTTGACCTTAACCTTAACTTTGACCTTTGATCACCTGATAAATCCTTTCTAAATCTTCGTCAGAATAAAATTCAATTTGTATGGTTTTACATTTTCGGCTGGAGAGAATCTTTACCTTAGTACCAAAAAGCTGCTGTAATTCTCCCTCAATAGCTTTGATATGCGGCAAAATCAGCCCTTTAGCTGATTGGACTTTTGGTCTTCTGGATTTATGGTGGGGTAAGATTAATTGTTCTAACTCCTTTATTGATAACCCATTAGAAACAACTTTCCGGGCCAGGGCCTGCTGGCGATGAGCATCCTGAACCTCCAATAGAACCTTACCATGGCCAAAGCTAAGCAGATTCTTACGCAGCATCTCCTGAATCTCTAAAGGTAATTTGAGCAGCCGTAAGGTATTGGCTACGGAAACCCTGGCCTTGCCAATGGTCTGGGCAATCTTCTCCTGGGTAAAGCTGAATTTATCCATTAGATGCTTATAAGCGTGCGCTTCTTCAATGGGATTTAGATTCTGTCTCTGAATATTTTCAATAAGGGCTATCTCTAAAGATTCTTCATTCTTTGCCTCTTTAATGATTGCCGGTATTTCTTTAATACTCAGGCTCCTGGCTGCCCGCAGGCGGCGCTCGCCAGCGATAAGCTCATAGCCAATGGGAGTAACCCTGACCAGAATTGGCTGGATTATACCCTTTTCTTTAATTGAGGCGGTCAAATCATCTAAGCTTTCAGGAGCAAAATTCTCGCGCGGTTGATATGGATTCGGCAGAATCTGCTCAAGAGGGAGATAAACTATTTTTTCCTTTTGATGCCCCGGCTGTTCCCTCTCGGGAATAAGCGCTCCCAAACCTCTTCCTAAACCTTTTCTTTCCATTTAATCAGTGCCTTCATTTAACCCGCTCAGGTTATTTATGCGCTGAAAGTCATTGCCGATCACGCCTACGGCGGATCCCGTCAGAGGCGGGAAGGCGATTTTCTTGCTCTACTTTAGTTACCCGACTGCGCTTTGAGCTCTCTCAATATTTATAACTCTATTGTTTTCAATTGGTTGAATACTATCAATGCCTAAAATTTCGCAAGCCAATTCCCAGTATTTCTTTGCGCCAATGGAATCTTTATCATAGGTAAAAATGGATTTTCCAAAACTCGGGGCTTCACTCAAGCGGATATTGCGCGGGATAACAGTCTGATAGGCCTTTTCTTTAAAATAAGACCTCACTTCTGTAATCACCTCCTGGGTGAGATTAGTGCGGTAATCCGCCATAGTCAAGAGCACACCTTCAATCTCTAAAGCCGAATTTAGATTATCTCTGACTAAAGTTATGGTGTTTAATAATTGGGTTAAGCCTTCCAGGGCATAATATTCACATTGCACCGGAATGATTACTGAAGTAGCAGCGCTGAGGCCATTAATAGTCAAGAGCCCCAGAGATGGCGGACAATCAATAAAAATAAAGTCAAACTCTGTCTTTATTGCTTCTAAGGCCTTTCTTAAACGGTGCTCTCGGTTCAACATTGGGACTAATTCTACTTCTGCGCCTGCTAAATGAAAATTAGAAGGCAAAATGGACATTTTTCCTTCTAAATTGGACATTATTATTTCGGTAATGGGGGTTTCTTCAATTAAAACATCGTATGTGCTCTGGGTAATTTTGTTTTTGTCTAATCCCAAACCGCTGGTGGCATTGGCTTGAGGGTCAATATCAACCAATAGCGCCCTTTTCCCAGCCGAAGCTATGGCCATACTTAGATTAACTGCGG
>MHGN01000022.1 GCA_001805575.1 Omnitrophica WOR_2 bacterium RIFCSPHIGHO2_02_FULL_45_21
GCCAAAATAGAAGTTGCCCAGCCGGCAAACTGGGAGACCCTATTGAAATATCTATATCCAAATATGGATTTACATTCCGTAAAAGAAGTTCAGGAAGAACCGCTTCAGGTAGAAGTTGTGCGCGGTTTTAAGAAAGAAATGATGCCGATTACCCGGAAGAAATGAAAATAAAATCTTATGAATGTAATAAACGCAAAGCGCAAAATTCAAAGCTCGGGATAATTTTATTATCGCTTGTCTTGTCTTTAGGCGCATGCCCGATTTTTGCCCAGGAACTACCCGGGGGTTTTGAAGAGATAAAATTGTATGTTGGGGAACCTTTTGTTTTACCAAGTTCAAACGCGAAACGGGTTGCCGTTGCCAGGCCGGAAGTCGCGGATGTGCGCTCCGTAGCAACCGATGAAGTAGTCCTGGAGCCAAAGGCTCCCGGGGTTACCAGCCTCTTTATCTGGGATGATTATGGCCGGCATGCCTATCAACTGAAGGTTCTTAGCGAGGATTTTAGCTTAGTTAAAGAACGCGCAGACAACATCATCCGCGAATTAGGCCTCTCCGGAATTTCCACTAAGGTTAACGAATCAGAGGGGAAGGTTTTCTTAATAGGCGAGATAAGCGAACTTAATGATAAAGAGCGTTTATTGAGCGCCCTGGGTAGTTTAAAAGATAAAATTCTTGACTTGACCCAGCTCAAGGAAGAAGAGGCAACCTTAGATATTGCGGTGCAGGTTTTGGAAATGAGTAAGGATGCCAGCAGAACGCTGGGTTTTACCATGCCCAGTTCCGTAAGTGTCAGCGAGCCCCCGGACAGATTTTCCTCTGCCCTGCGCGCGAGTATGGATGCTATTTTTCATGTTTTTGATTGGCCGCGCGCGAATAATTTTACCGCCAAAATAGACGCCCTTATTGAGGAAGGTAAGGCGCGGGTACTTTCCAGCCCCCGGCTGGCCTGTCAGAGCGGCAAGGAGGCGGAATTGTTAGTAGGCGGAGAAAAGCCGATATTAACCACTCAATCCGTTTCCGGGGGAGGAACAGGAACTCAGGTAGAATATAAAGAATTCGGGATTAAGCTAAAGATAAAACCCACGGTGATAGAAAAAGAACGCATCAAGGTTGCCTTGAATATTGAGGTGAGCGAGGTGGGTACCGCCGAGATTCTGGGCGCAGCAAACGCGCCAACAGCCAAGGCCTTTCCTTTAGCTAAACGCAATGCCTCTACCGAGCTTTTTTTAGATAGCGGACAGACCCTTGGTATTGGCGGACTGGTGAAAGAAAAAGAGGAGAGCATAGTCAGGAAGACCGCTTTCCTGGGAGATATACCGATTGTCGGGTTGCTTTTTAGGAAAAAAGAAACTAAATCAGGCGGCGGCACAGGAGAAAAAGGAAATATAGAGTTAGTTATTTTACTCACCCCTACCATAATGCAGCGCTCGTCAGCTCTGGCGGAGAAAACGTCGGACAAGGGCAGGCATACTGAGTCCCTACAGGCCTCAAGGGTATCCGATAAAAAACTTCCTAATTTAGAGGGCGCCTTAGGCGCCTATGTTGAGGACTTAAAAAGCCGGATTTCCGCATCAATAGATTATCCGAGTTTAGCCAGGGAGTTAGATTTAAAAGGCGAGGTTAAACTGCGGTTACGCATTTTGGCTGACGGCCAGCTTAAAGATACATATGTGCTTAAGTCTTCCGGCAGCGAGTTATTGGATAGCGCGGCGATAGACGCCATCAAAAAGCTTGCTCCTTTCGCGGCTTTTCCCAGCTTTCTCGATAATAACGATATCGTCATAGATATCCCCATCGTCTACAGCTAAAATAATCCTGAAAATAATGTCAAAAGCAAAATTTATCGTTTTCTTCAGCACCAAAGGCGGTGTGGGGAAAACCCTGGTGAGCACAAACCTCGCCCTTACCCTGCGCAAGGAATCCTTAGGCAGTATTTGCTTAGTGGACTTTGATTTAGAGGCCTCAATGGATATGTCCAGGCTGCTCGACCTCTCGCCGGCTAAATCCATAGCGGACATCGCCGTTATTAATAAGGAAGCTAAGGACTATAAGCCGGAAGAATTCATGCTTAAACATTCTTCCGGAGTGGAGCTTTTGACCGGCTGTTTAAGGCCCAGTCAATCTCCCCGCATAGACCAGAAAGTGATTTTTGAGCTCTTGCCGCGTTTAGAAAAAAAATACGACTATGTAATTATTGACGCCGGCAGGGCATTTACCGACAGCTTAATCGGGGTCTTGAGTTTCGCAAATCTAATCCTGCTGGTGGTTACCCCGGATATCCTCTCTATATATCAGACAAAATGGGCCCTGGATGTTTTGCAGTCATTAAATTTTCCCCTGAAAATGGTGAAGTTTGTCTTAAATCGTTCTGAAAGCATCGGCTCTTTTGCCTGGCAGGAGGTAAAGGTTAATCTCCCCGCGGAAATTCTGGCGCATATCCCCTCCGACGGCAAGGCCGTAGGCCTTTCGGTAAACAGGAGAGTCCCGGTGGTAACGGATAGCCCCAAGTGCCGCTTTTCGCTGGCAGTTTATAAACTCACCCAGGAAATTCTTAACCGAAAAGAGGAGCTCTTCTTAGAGCGGGTTGAAATAGATAAGCTCCAGCTGGCAGGCAGTAAGGAGATAGCCGCCAGGCCCCAGGATTTCTGGCAAAGATACGGCCTTAGCGATGCCCAGGCGCTGGAGCAGGAAGAAAAAGTGGATGAATTGGTTGAGCTTAAGCACCGGGTGCATAAGAGAATTATTGAAGAATTGGACCTTAAGCGGATGGATGTCAACCTGACCGACCAGGCCAAATATAGAGAGGTCAGAGCTAAAACCGAGAAGGCAATCGCTAATGTCCTGGCTGAAGAAAGCGGGGTATTGTTATCCAGCTTTGAGGTAAGAAGCCGCTTAGTAAAGGAAATAGCCGATGAGGCCCTGGCCTTAGGCCCCTTAGAAGATTTAATCAACGACAAAGAAATTACGGATATCCTGGTGAATAATAAGGACCAGATATATATTGAAAGAAACGGTAAATTGGAGCTTACCGCCAAAAGATTTATTTCTAACGAACACGTGCGGCAGGTTATTGAAAGGATCATCGCCCCCTTAGGCAGGAGAATAGATGAATCCAGCCCGATGGTGGATGCCCGCCTTCCCGACGGCTCAAGGGTCAATGCCATAGTGCACCCTCTTTCCTTAAGCGGGCCGATGTTGACGATTAGAAAGTTTGGCCGGGAAAAGTTTACCGCCGAGAAGCTGATTGAACTTAAGAGCATAAATGAGCCAATGTCTGAGTTTATCCGCGCCTGCGTTCTTTCCCGAAAGAATATGCTCATCTCTGGCGGCACCGGCTCAGGCAAAACCACGGTCTTAAACGCCCTCTCGGCTTTCATACCCGATGGCGAGCGTATTATTACTATTGAGGACGCGGCAGAGTTAAGGCTTTCACAGAAACACTGGGCGCGCTTAGAGAGCCGCCCGGCAAATATTGAAGGAAAGGGAGCGGTAACTATCTGCGATTTATTCCGCAATACCCTAAGGATGCGCCCGGATAGGATAATTGTAGGAGAATGCCGAGGCGCAGAGAGCTTGGATATGCTCCAGGCAATGAATACCGGACACGACGGCTCAATGACCACTATCCACGCCAATTCCACCCATGATGTTTTATCCCGCTTAGATTCAATGATTTTAATGTCAGGGGTTGAGCTTCCCATCAGGGCAATCCGGGAGATGATTGCCTCTGCCATTGACGTGATTGTGCATACCGCGCGCCTTTCCGACGGCTCGCGCAAGGTTATCCAGATCAGCGAAATTACCGGAATGGTTGCTCAGTCGCATGATGTGGCGATGCAGGATATCTTTGTATTTAAACAGACCGGCCTTAGCCAGCAGGGAAAGGTCTTGGGCCATTTTGAAGCCACAGGTTTTATTCCTTCCTTTATTGAAGATATCCGCGTGCGCGGGATTAAACTTGCCGACGATATCTTCCAGAAAAAATAAGAACATCTGCCTCTATTCTTTTAAGAGATGCCCCGGATTAGAATCATCAATCTAAGTAAAAACACCGTTCTCGCTGAAAATGCAGAGCCGGCGGATAATTTTTTCAGGCGTTTGATAGGATTAATGGGAAGTCCCTGCCTTAAAGCCGGCGAGGGACTGATACTAAAACCCTGTAATTCCATCCATACCTTTTTTATGCGTTTTCCCATAGATGTTGCCTTTATAGATAGAGAGAATAAAATTGTCAAAATCTATCCTTGTTTACCTGCCTGGCGGTTAAGCGGAATATTCTTCAATTCCGCTCTCTGCTTAGAATTACCCGCCGGAACTCTTGCCATAACCCGCTCTCAGGCAGGAGATACAATTCAGCTCGCCAATAACCCTTAAACTATCAGAAAAATTTCACTTGCAAAATGTCCAATTTTAAGGTAAAGTATTAAATTGGACATAAGCCAGAGGGCAATGGTTTGGCTCCTAATAGCCAAAGCCATAAAGTGGAAAACTATAAGCTAAAATCAGAGATAAGAGAATTTATTATCCAAAAAGCCAGCGAACATCCTGAATTGGGCTGTCGGAAGCTTTCAGGGTTGATTGAGCAGGCCTTTAAGGTTGATATTTCAAAGTCCACTATCAGCACCGTCCTGAAATCAGAGGGCTTGAATAAGCCGGTAGGCCGGTGCAGCTCTAAGAAAAAGGATAGGCCAGCCACCCTGTTGACCTACGAGGCCGACAGGGGCAAAGCCAGAAATGAAGAAACGTTACTACTTTCAACTGACAAACAACCAGAGTTGCTTATATCTGCGCCAGAAACAGCTCTTCCCAATATGGGATGCTGGTTTTTAAAGGCCGCTGAGCTTTCGCTGGGCGGCGCGCGGGCAATCTCCGATATCTTAAGCTCAATTAATAAAGATGAGAGAAAACCTGCTGATTTTCTTCCCTTAATCGAGAGCTTGCTTTATCTGGCGCTCTTTGGCGCGCAAGAGTATAAGGATTTAGTCCCTCTTTCCCAAAATTCCCTCTCTGCTCTTACCGGAAAGAAATACTCCGCAGAAGATCTTCAATGGTGCCTTGATTATTTAAAGCTTACCCAGCCCATTACTCTAAAGATATTTAACCGGTTAGTTGCCTTGCGTGCAGGGGTTTTAGCCATAAAATTCATTCTTGAAGATAACTCTTTCTTTTTTCTGGATGCCGGCGGTCATAGTATATGGTCAACTAACCGTATCCCCAAATATTTTAGCGCAGGGATAGAGAAAACCAAAGAATGGCTGAATGAGGCAATGGCGGGTATCAAACCGCTCACCCTGCAGGCGCCTCCCGGTTTTGCTGCCCCTACATCGGCATTTTTAGATTTTCTTGCCAGTTTTCAGTGCGAAAAGCCGGATAAGACAATAAAACGCATTGAGTTGTATTCTCCGGATAACCTGCTTATAGATACGATTCAGCCCCCGCCGCAAAAAAAGCGCTATTTTATCTTAGGCCTCTGGCCCTGGCAATACAAAAATAGGGATAGGGGTACTGCTCAACAATTGTCACTTCGCTCGCTCGCAATGACTAATAATGATAATCGGAAGATTTTGGACATTATTACCAATCTTGAAAAAGAGAAGCATAATGATAATGAGGTTATTGCATATTATTTAGAGCGCTGGCCAAATCCAGAAATAGGTTATCAGGACTTTTTAGATAAAATTGGACATTTCCACCAGTGCGCCCAGATTGAGTGGAGACAAAAAAATAATGTCCAATTTCAAGAAGATGGAGGTTTGACTTTAAATGTGCTCTTAGATTACTGGAGACGGGAATTGAATCTCTATTGTCAGAGATATTTTTTTCCTTTAAGCTGCCACGAATGGGATTTTTTGCTTCTAAAAGAACGATTTTATAATCTTCAAGCTAAAGTATATTCTGAAACTGCTCTGCTAAAGGTTGTTTTTGAGCTGCCTAAGGATTTTCCTCATCTTCAAGATTTGTCTTACGCCTGCCAGAGGGTCAACGAGGCGGATATTCATCTTCTTGATCGCCGCAAGCTGGCCTTTGAGGCCGGAGCGCGCATAGGAAAAGGAGCGGGGATTTCTCTTGATGGGATTAATCCTTGACGCCTGTTATAAGATATGGTAATAATTTATATATGACTATTTTATTAATCGCCGTACTTATATTTATTTCCTTAGCGGCGTTGTTTTATGCGCTGTATCCTTTTCTTGAGCGAGGCGCTCAGTTATGGCAAAAAAAACGGATGGGAAAATTTACTCCCCGATTGGATAATATGTTTATTCAGATCGCCTCGCCCAAGCTGCTCCTTATAGACCTGGGTTGTCCTTTAGCTGTGGGATCGCTGACTTTCTTGCTGACTAAGAAACCTATCTTTGCCGGCCTGGCGGCATTTATGGGCTTGGTACTGGTATCTTTCTTCATCAAATTCCTGGAGGCAGCCCGCAAGAGAAAGTTTAGCGGCCAATTAGTGGACGGATTGATGCTTTTGTCCGGCTCATTAAAAGCCGGGCTGTCCTTGTTGCAGGCCTTTGAGGCTTTGGCGGAAGAGATGCCTCCTCCTATCTCCCAGGAATTTAACCTGGTCCTGCGCGAAAACCGCATGGGCGTTTCCCTGGAAGATTGCTTAGTGAAATTAAGGCGCAGGATGGAATGCGAGGACCTGGATATGATCGTTACCGCGGTGCTGGTAGCCAGGGAAACCGGAGGAAATTTAACCGCCATATTCTCCAACCTGGTGGTGGGCATTCGCGAGCGCAACCGTCTTCTGGGCAAGGTTAAGGCATTGTGCGTTCAGGGAAAGCTCCAGGGCAGGATAATGATGTTCTTGCCAATAGTTTTTGCCTGCGCCGTTTATCGGTTTAACCCGGATTTCCTTACTGGTTTCATCAATGATCCTATGGGAAGAATGCTTTTGATTTACGCGGTTATCTCCCAGCTCATCGGGATGTTTTTGATTCAACGTTTGAGCCGGGTTGAAATTTAGGGGGAAAAGTGTATTTAATCATTATTGCCATTTTTGTTTATGCCTGCGTTTTTATCCTCGTTTATCAGATTTATTCTGGGAAGAAGATGCGCCTTTCTCTGGGAATGGCCAGAGACAATGCCTCTGCGCAGCCACAGGCCGCTTCCAGGGAAAATATCCTGCGCAAATTGCTAAAGCCATTTTCTTTTCTGGCAGGGAGAAAGGCAATGCGTTATCTAATCGGCCGCTCTACTTCCGGCAAGTTAGCTATGGCCGGTTCTCCGGTTAACCTTATTGAATTCGCGATTATGAAGGTCTTGAGTACGGTTATTCTGGCGATTTTAAGCAGTATTATTTACGCGAAGGGTAATTTAGTTATCTACGCAGCAGCGGGATTAGCCATCGGTTTTATTGTTCCCGATTTATGGCTGGGTATGAAAATCAAGCGCCGCCATCAGGAAATCCGGCGCGACCTGCCGCCTGTAATTGACCTCTTGAATCTTTGTGTGGGCTCGGGCCTTGACTTTATGTTAGCGGTAAATAGGGTAACTAAAGATTTTAAGAAGTCTGCGCTTACCGATGAGCTTTTAGAGGTCTGGCGCGAGACAAAAATGGGCGCCTCCCGCAGGGAGGCGCTGCAGCATCTTTCAGGCCGAGTGAACCTCTTAGAATTATCCAGCTTTGTGCGCACCCTTCTTCAGGCTGACCGTATGGGCGCGCCAATGGGCGAGGCCTTAAATATCCAAGCCGAGGAGATTCGCCTGAGGTGTTATCTTCAAGCTGAAGAAGCGGCTATGAAGGCCCCCATAAAACTACTTTTTCCCCTCATTTTCTTTATTCTTCCGGTGGTTATGGTAATCGTTGCCGGGCCAATCTTACTCCAATTCATGCGCCCAGGCGGCATCAGGTTTTAGATTAATGTCCAATTTATAAAATCACAATGTCCAATTTATGGGAGAAGTGATAGAAAAAGGGACAGAATGCTTTCCGCACCCCCGCAACGTGGAGCTACACCGTGGGGGCGTGGGGGTCGCCTAAGAAAACGCTTTCTTTCTTATCTGAAACCATATTGACACCATAGATTTTCTGTGTTATATTTAAAGTGTTCTTGAAGTATGGGGTAGGTAACGAAAAGGCAAGCCCCGAGTAATCGGGGGGGCGCAAAGCCACGGGACAGTTGCTCGCCGAAAAAGTTTTTTGTCATTCTTTCGTTTCTGGGTCGAAGCGAGAATGTTAGCCGGGTTGCCGAAAACTATTTATAGGGTTTGGTAGCGCGGTTTTTTATTTGGAGGATTAATGGCTAGTTTGAAAAAGTTTTGGGGGAAAGGACAAGCTTCTTTGGAATATTTTATTATATTTAGCGCCATAGTCATCCTGGCTATTTTAGCCCTGAATGGATTAAGCCGGGATTCCTTTTTATTTAAAGTACAAAACGCAATGCAGGGTGAAGGTGGTTTTTTTCAAAAAGCTGCGGATAGGATAGTGCAAAAAAATTATTATGAGCCTGGACCGGCACCGGAACCAGGCCCGGCGCCAGAGCCTGAGCCTCCGCCGCGGGGGCCTTTACTATGAGGGTTCTTATATGACAGGGGCATCAAGCA
>MHGN01000023.1 GCA_001805575.1 Omnitrophica WOR_2 bacterium RIFCSPHIGHO2_02_FULL_45_21
GTCAGGACATAGCTTTGGCAATTTGTTTATCACCGTAATGACCAAACTGACCGGGGATTTTGAAAAAGCAGTGAAGGAATCAAGCAGGGTTTTGGCTATACGGGGACAGGTGATACCCTCAACATTAAACAATGTCTCTTTGGTCGCCCACTATAAGGACGGCTCAACCATTGAAGGAGAGGCCGCGATTCCCAAAAAGAAACGTCCGATTGCCCGCGTCTTTTTAAAGCCGCAAGAATCCTGCGCAACTCCCGAAGCGCTGAAAGCAATTGCCGAGGCGCAGGTGATTATCCTGGGGCCCGGAAGTTTATATACCAGCGTTATCCCTAATCTTTTGATTAAAGAGCTTGAGCGAGCAATTGCAGCCAGCTCTGCCTTAAAGGTATATATTTGCAATGTGATGACTCAAGCCGGGGAGACCGAAGGTTATAGCGCCTTTGACCATATAAAGGCCATTATTGAACATAGTTCGCCAAAAATTATTGATTCTTGTATTGTTAACTCCGCGAAGATTCCTAAAGAGTTATTAGAAAAATACAGCTTAGAGAGTTCCTATCCGGTAAACGTCGAACTGCAAAAGATAAGACAGGCAGGATATCGGGTGATTGAGGATGATATTGTTGATGTAAAGGATTATGTCCGGCATGATTCCGCGAAATTAGCGCGGATTATTATAGGGTTAGTTCAGGAAAATTTTTAATGGTTACCGTAAAGAAAAAACTTGTGGTAAAGAATAGGCAGGGCCTGCATGCCCGGCCTGCGGCTTTATTTGTCCAGATTGCCAATAAGTTTGATTCTGAGGTAACGGTAGTCAAGGATGATATAGAGGTTAACGGGAAGTCGATTATGGGTATTCTTACCCTGGCAGCGGAAAAGGACAGCAGCATAACCATTGTTGCTACAGGAAAAGATGCCCACCAGGCTCTCTTAGAGCTTGAAAAAATTGTAACGGTTGAAGAAACTGAACAAAAGCATAAACCGCAAACCGCTCCTCTTGGGCACAGGACGCAAGTCCCCCGAGGGGGACTTGCAAAAGATATAAGCGCAGGCAAGGCAAAGAGATGCTCCAGTTAAAAGGAATACCCGCCTCAGGCGGTATAGCGGTAGGGCCGGCCTATCTATGGGCTAAGGAAGAGTTTGTTATCCCCAAGCAGGTAATAGCTGACGGAGAGATAGCTGTGCAAATCCAGCTTTTTGAAGAAGCCTTGATTAAGACCCGGCGCGAAATTCTGGATTTACAGAAAAAGATTGCCGATAATATGGGCCAGAATGAAGCTGAGATTTTTGACGCCCATCTTTTGATTCTGGAAGACCGCACCATCATTGAAGAGGTAATCTCGCGGCTTAAAAAAGAAAAACTCATTGCCGCTTACATTTTTCAGGATGTTTTAAAAAAATACGTTCAGGTATTTCTTAAAATTGAAGACGAATACCTCAAAGAGAGAGTCAGCGATATTAACGATGTCGGAAGGCGCATGCTGCGTAATCTCTTAGGCAAGAGCGCAAAGCATTTTGAGGACCTTCAGGAAAAGATAATTCTGGTTTCCTACGATTTATCGCCCTCAGATACCGCATCAATGCATAAGAAAGATATCCTGGCTTTTGTCACCAATATCGGCGGTAAAACCTCACATACCGCAATTATGGCAAAGTCAATGGAAATACCGGCGGTGGTGGGACTTGAGCTTGCCACCTTTAAGATAAAGACCGGAGATATCTTAATTGTCGATGGCGCAAGCGGGCTGGTCTTTGTCAATCCAGACAGCCAGACCTTAGAAGAGTATCGCAAGGAAGAAACTGCCTTAAGAAATATCACCAAGCGCTTCATTCTCTTAAAAGACCAGCCTGCGCTTACCCTTGACGGAAAGCGGGTTGCCATTGCTGCCAATATAGAGCTTCCCGATGAGATTCCCTCTATTATAGACCACGGAGCAGAAGGCATCGGGCTTTACCGCACCGAGTTTTTCTATATGAATCGCGCTGATATTCCGTCAGAGGAAGAGCATTATAAATCCTATAAATTCGTTGCTGAAGCGATTAAGCCTCATTCTGTGATCATCAGGACTTTAGATTTAGGCGGAGATAAGTTTTTGTCTCATCTGGAAGTGCCCCGCGAGATGTCTCCGTTTTTAGGCTGGCGGGCAATCAGGTTTTGTCTGGCCAGGCCTGATATGTTTAAAACCCAGCTCAGGGCTATCTTGAGGGCTTCTGCACACGGAAAGCTTAAACTTATGTATCCGATGATTTCAGGGATTGAAGAACTGCGTCAGGCAAACGGCCTGCTTAGGGAGTGCAAAAATGAATTGCGTTCAAGCGGTATGCCTTTTGACGAATCTATTAAACTAGGGGCAATGATTGAGGTTCCCTCTGCAGCCATGATCGCAGACATTTTAGCAAAGGAAGTTGATTTCTTCAGTATCGGCACAAATGACCTCATTCAGTATTCTATTGCCGTTGACCGCAGCAATGAAAAGGTGGCTTATCTGTATGAGCCGGCGCATCCGGGGGTTTTAAGGCTGATAAAAAGCATTATTGATGTCGGCCATCGGGCGGATATCTGGGTGGGTATGTGCGGCGAGATGGCCGGAGATCCCCTTTTCACTCTCATCCTCTTAGGTTTGGGGTTAGATGAATTTAGTATGCCTTCAATAATGATTCCCGAGATAAAACATATCATCCGTTCGGTGACTATGCCGCAGGCTCAAGGAATAGCCAATGGCGCTTTTTCTTTTTCCACAGCTAAAGAGATAGGGGATTTTGTTCATCAGAAGATGAAGGAATTAAGAATCATTCAGTAGGAGATAAGCTCTATGCAGGTGCGGGATTTATCTAAGTACTCCGGCCTTAATCTAAAATTAAATACTAAGAAGCACTCTCTTATTCTTGGCGACGCTCTAAGTAAAGTGAGCCCGGCGATAAGATTTTTAAAGGAGATCAAAGAGGTGTTGGTTGAGAAGGAGCTCAGCTCGCCGGCTGAGCTTTATTATATGTACCGGGATATGCACAAGATTAAAGATGCCGAACGTTTAGCTAAGCATAAGCTTCGCTATGACGTTACGGTTATCCGGCCGGGTAGGTTAGGCAATGAATTTATGAAAACCGCAGGCCACTATCACCCGGGGGATTTCGGGGAACTTTATGAAGTATTGTCCGGTTGCGCCTGGTGCCTCTTGCAGAGGCGAAATACCGGGGATGAGCGTATCATTGAAGATGTGATTTTAATCAAGGCCAAGACAGGAGATAAGATTGTTATTCCTCCCCGCTACGGCCATATTCTTATCAACATTGAAAAAGAGCATCTGGTTACTTCTAACTGGGTATCGGCATCGTTTCACTCTCAGTACGAGTTATATGAAAAAGCTCAAGGAGCAGCGTATTATATTTTTGAAGATAGTTTAGGTGAGCGTTTCGAAGCTAACCCCTACTTCAAAGAGGTTTCCCGGATCAGGGTAGCCCTGCCGGCAAAAGAAATAAAAAAATTTGGCCTTGTTTCGGGGGCCCCGATGTATTCACTACTCTACAAAGAAGCCGGGAAGCTTGATTTTCTGAATAATCCATTAAAATATGACTATTCGGATGTGTTTGTGTTTCTATGAGGGCGCTCATTCTTGCTGCTGGTTATGGAACGCGCCTCTATCCCTTAACCAGAAAACATCCCAAGGCGCTGCTGCCAGTTGCCGGAAGGCCGATACTTGATTATATTGTTGGCAAAATTTCCAGAGCAAAAGAAATTACAGATATCGTCGTAGTAACCAATGATAAATTTTTTCCTCAATTTCAGTCCTGGGCGAAGAAATTTAATGCGAAGCCACCCATCCGGACAAGAAAACCGCCCTCGGCGACGACTTTCAGCGATTTTCGCAGTGGTATGGGAAAGCGTTTTATACTTTCCTGTACCATAAAAATATTAAATGACGGCACAAGGAGTGAATTTGACCGCTTAGGAGCAATCGGCGATATACATTTTGCTCTTTCTAAGGAAACTGTTCTAGAGGATACGCTTATCCTGGGAGGCGATAATTTATTTGAAGACGGCTTAAGCGGTTTTATGTCTTTTGCGCAAAGCAAGCGCTGCAAAGCGATAGTGGGGGTATATGATATTGCCAAGCGCCAGACAGCCCGCGAATACGGGGTGGTTAAATTAGGCCGCGCAGGAAAGATTATTGACTTTAGCGAAAAGCCCAGCCAGCCGCAATCTTCGCTTATCGCTACCTGCATCTATTACATCCCCAAAGAGAAATTACAATATTTTCAGGAATACTTGAACGACCCCGGAAATGAATATGACTCAAGCGGAAGTTTTATCGGTTGGTTAAGCCGGAAAGAGGATGTCTACGGCTTTATCTTTAAAAAGCGCTGGTACGATATAGGTGATCCGCAAGTTTATCAAGAGGCGAATAGGGTGCTCAATTCGCCCCGCCATTGGCGGGGCTCATTAAGGAGGGAAAATGGAAAAACGTAGGTATTTGTTTACTTCTGAATCGGTAGGCGAAGGCCATCCGGATAAGGTATGCGACCAGATATCCGATGGAGTTTTGGATTGCGTCTTGCGCCAGGACCCTTACGGCAGGGTTGCCTGCGAGACGTACGTAACTATGGGGCTTTTGATTGTCGGAGGCGAGATTACCACCACGGGTTTTGTTGATGTAAATAACCTCACGCGGAATATTTTAAAAGATATAGGCTATGACCATCCCAAATACGGTTTTGATTATCATACCTGCGCGGTTATTAATACGATTCATACCCAATCCCCCGACATTGCTCAAGGCGTTAATAAAGGAGGAGCAGGGGATCAGGGTTTTATGGTTGGCTATGCCTGCAGAGAGACCCCCGAACTGATGCCGCTTCCCATCATGCTGGCGCATAAATTAGTCAAGAAAACTGCTGATGTCCGAAGGGCAAAGGTTTTAAAGTATTTAGGCCCGGATTGCAAGAGCCAGGTTAGCGTTGAATATTCTGACGGACACCCCAGGAGAGTTGATTCGGTGGTTCTTGCCTGCCAGCATACTGATGAGATTCTTGATAGTTCGGGCATGTGTATAACCAAAAAGGCGCGCCAGGAGATGATTGATATCATTGCCAAGCCGATGCTCAAGGAATATATGGACAAAGATACTAAATTTTATATTAACGAAACCGGAAAATTTGTCGTTGGCGGGCCGCAGTCCGATACGGGTATGACCGGGCGCAAGATTGTCGTGGACACCTATGGCGGAGTTGCTCCTCCCGGCGGCGGAGCGTTTTCCGGGAAGGACCCCACCAAGGTTGACCGTTCGGCGGCGTATATGGGCAGATATATCGCCAAGAATATCGTTGCCGCGGGGATTAGCGATAAATGCCTTATTCATATTGCTTACGTTATCGGCCGGGCTGAACCGTTGGCAGTGATGGTAGATACCTCCGGGACAGCTAAGATTTCAGAAAGCGCGATAGGAAAACTTATCCGCGATAATTTTGACCTCACCCCCCAGGGAATGATTCAGAGCTTAGATTTGCTCAGGCCCATATATAGGAAGACCGCCTGCTATGGCCATTTTGGCCGGACTGAGCCTGAATTTAGCTGGGAGCTGACGGATAAGGCGCAAACCTTGAAGAAACAGGCAGCCCGGTTCTAGATTAAATCATAATCCGAAATTAAGAATGACGAATTTCTAATGACGAATTCCGGATCTGACATTCATTCGTCATTCGGATTTTAAATTTCAAGGAGATATATGGACTACGATATCAAAGAGATAAAATTAGCCGCAAAAGGCAGGCTGCGTATTGAGTGGGCGGCAAACAATATGCCGGTTCTGCAGCTGATCAAAAAGAGATTTGCCAAGGAAAAGCCGTTAAAAGATATAAAGATAGCCGCCTGTTTGCATGTTACTACAGAGACCGCGGTCTTAATGGACGCCTTAAAAACTGCCGGCGCTAGAATCCGGCTTTGCGCTTCAAATCCGCTCTCTACCCAGGACGACGTCGCCGCTTCCTTGGTAAAAGATTTTGGGATAGAGACATTCTCTATTAAGGGAGAAGATACGCGGATTTATTATCATCACATAAACAGTGCCCTGGATACGAAACCTAATATCACCATGGATGACGGAGCTGATCTTGTCTCCAGTATTCATAAAAACAGGCAGGATTTGATACCCCGCATACTCGGCGGCACCGAGGAGACCACTACCGGCGTAATCAGATTAAGGGCAATGCAGAAAGACAAAAAACTCCCCTATCCGATAATCGCAGTCAATGACGCGTCAACCAAGCATCTTTTTGATAACCGCTATGGCACGGGACAATCTACCATTGACGGCATCATCCGGGCAACGAATAAGCTTATTGCCGGATGCGCTTTTGTAGTCTGCGGTTATGGCTTCTGCGGAAAGGGCGTGGCCATGCGCGCGCAGGGAATGGGGGCGAAGGTGCTCGTGGTTGAGGTGGATCCGCTCAGGGCCCTTGAGGCAACTATGGACGGCTACGAAGTTATGCCGATACAAGAGGCGGCAAAAATCGGGGATATTTTTTTAACTACCACAGGAAACACCAGCGTTATTCGCAAAGAACACTTCAGCCGCATGCGCGACGGAGCGATTGTGGGAAATTCCGGGCATTTCAATGTTGAACTGGACATTCCGGCTTTAGAGGGCTTAAGCAGGAAAAAAAGGACTATCCGCGATTTTGTGGATGAATACACCTTATCTGATGGCAGAAGGATTTATCTTTTAGGCGAGGGGCGGCTGATAAACCTTGCCTCTGCCGAGGGCCACCCGGCAAGCGTGATGGATATGTCTTTTGCCAATCAGGCATTGTCAGCCGAGTATATCGTTAAGGAATACAGGAACTTAGAAAAACAGGTCTATGCTGTCCCCCTGCATATCGACGAAAAGATTGCCCGCTTAAAATTAGATTCAATGGGAATAAAGATTGATAAGTTGACACCAAAGCAGGAAAAGTATCTTTCCAGCTGGGAAGAGGGGACGTAGGGCTATAAAATCAGGAGGTAAAGATGCATAAACTGAAAGTAATCGCTCTGAGCTCAACTTTAGCATTTGGTCTAATGGTTAACTGCGTATTCTCTTTTGAGATTGAAGCAGATTCAAAAATCACGCAAATTATCGTCTATCCTGATTCCGCATTGCTTACCCGCAGCGTAAGCCTTAAACTTGATACCGGCGAACATACGGCGGTATTTTCTGATATTATTCCTGATATGGACGAAAACTCTTTGCGGGTTTCGGCGCAAGGCCCGGCGGAAGTAAAACTTCTTGGGGCGCAGCTAAGGAAAGAGTTCTTAGAAGAGGTGCCTTCGGAGAGAATCAAGCAATTAAAAGATGAAATCCAAGCGCTTGAGGATGAAAAGAGGAGATTAGAAGATAATAAAATAATCCTTTCCGAAGAAAAGAAGTTTTTGGATTCTATCCGTTTTTACGCGGATGTGCAAACTCCTAAGGATTTGGCAACTAAGATGCCCCAAGTAGCTGAGTTAGATAATATGCTTAAATTCTTGGGCACAAAGCTTAAGGATAACTTCTCTTCTTTTATTGATTATGAGTTTAAGATACGAGACATAAATAGTAAGGCCGATGCGCTTAAAAGGCAGCTTGCGGAAGTATCCGGCCCGAGTAGAAAATTAAAAAGGTCAATTATTGTGGAATTAGAGGCCTTGCAAGCCGGCAATTTAGATTTAGAGGTATCCTATTTAGTAAAGGGCGCATCCTGGCAGCCGATTTACGATGCCCGGGCAGATTTTGAAAAGTCGCAAGTAGAGTTGATTTCCTATGGGATTATTAAGCAAATTACTGGCGAGGATTGGCAGAATGTGGAGATTTCCTTATCTACTGCCAGGCCCTCTATCGGCGGCAGCATGCCTTATATCAGTCCCTGGATTTTAAGGCCCTATCATCCGCAAAGAATTTTAGAAAGCAGAATGGATGCAGCAGAGATGAAATCCAGGGGGGATGCCTCGCAATTTGAGGCATTTAAGAAGAAAGGTGACCTGTCTTCCGCTCCTTCTTCTGTGGAATACGCGCAGAGAGAAGAAAAAGGCATCGCAGTTGTCTATAAACTTGCTAAAAAGGCGACGGTAAAATCTGACGGTTCAGAGCATAAATTACCCGTATCTTCTCAGGCATTAAATGCTAAATTTGAGTATTCCAGTTTTCCCCGGGCAGGTCTCTACGCTTATCTGGGGAGCCGGGTAACCAATGCCCCGGGATTACAATTGCTTTCCGGGAGAGTGAATATATTCTTAGAAGGAGATTTCGTGGGCGCATCAAGCATTGACAATATCGCGCCTAACGAAGAATTTGACCTCTATCTGGGGATTGATGAGAATGTAAAAGTAAAAAGGGAACAGCTGGAAAAGAAAGTTGATGAAACTCTCATTGCCGGCATACCGGCTACTACAAGGCGCACTATTTTTAAATATAAGATTACCCTTGAGAATTATAAATCCAAAAAAATTAAGGTTAAGTTATTTGAGGCAATGCCGGTTCCTGAGGATGACAGAATTAAGGTAAAAATTAATCAGGTAACTCATGAGCCAACCTTGAAGGATTGGAAGGATAGAAAAGGTATTTGGCTCTGGGAATTTGAATTAGAGCCAAAGCAAAAGCGCGAACTCATTTATTCCTATACCATTGAGCATCCGCGGGAGATGCAGGTAGAGGGCTTATAATGGCAATAAGAAGAATCGGGATTTTGACTGCCGGCGGGGATGCCCCGGGAATGAATTCTTGTATACGCGGGCTGGTGCGCTACGGCCTGAATAGTAAATTGGAGGTTATGGGGATCTTCCGCGGCTGGTATGGGCTGATTAATGAGGAGCTTAAATTATTAAGCCATCGCTCCGTCTCAGGGATTATTAATCTAGGCGGCACTATGCTTAAGACCGCGCGCTGCGCGGAATTCAAGGCCGAAGAAGGGCAGCGGCGGGCATTTGAGACGGTAAAAAAGAATGCCATTGACGCGCTTGTGGTTATCGGCGGCGATGGCAGTTTCCGGGCAGCGCGTGAGTTTTATAAAAAATATAAAGTTTCCTGCATCGGCATACCGGCCTCAATTGATAACGATATAAACGGCATTGACGTAACCATCGGCTCGGATACCGCAATCAATACCGCACTCTATGCCCTTGATAACATCCGCGATACCGCAACCTCCATGGAGCGCATCTTTGTGGTTGAGGTGATGGGCAGAAGTTCAGGCTACATTGCCTTGCAGGTTGCTCTTGCCGGCGGGTGCGAGGAGGTAATTATTCCTGAGCGAAGCCCTGACTTAGGAAAAATTTGTCATGATATTGTTCAGGGAAACCTCAGGGGAAAAATCAGCTGGATTATCATTGTTGCCGAAGGAGCAGCGCGTGCCGCGGAGGTTGCAGAAAAGATAAACCAGATGACCGGCCTTGAAACCAGGGAGATTGTCTTAGGCCATATCCAGAGAGGGGGACGGCCTACTGCCTTTAGCCGGACCCTGGCTTTAACTCTGGCTCAGGCCGCGGTTGATTGCCTACTAAGTGGAAAAACCGATATGGCTGTGGGTTTGAAGGACGGCAGAATCATAGAGATAGATTTAGAATTTGCAATTAAGAAGAAGGATTTGCCGGTAGATAAGCTTTATAATTTAATTAAGATATTGACCTAAGCAGAGAGGATATTATGGGAAGGCGCTCAAAAGATATAACTGATTTCGTGAAAGATTTAATCGCTATTGAAGATATAGAAACCAAGAAAAGAATTTACAAAAAGATCTTAGCCATCACCTATAAACAAGGAATTTATCCTTCCTCCATCCATGATTTTTACAGCGCAAGAGGCCGGGGTGAACTTAGCGGCTTTACCGCGCCGGCGATAAATCTGAGGTCAATGACCTACGACCTGGCGCGGGCGATATTCCGGGTTGCCATACGTAATAACTCCGGAGCATTTATCTTTGAAATTGCCAAGAGCGAGATGGGCTATACGGCGCAGCCGCCTTGCGAATATTCTGCGGTTATTTTAGCCGCGGCAATCAAGGAAGAATATCGCGGCCCGGTATTTATCCAGGCAGACCATACGCAGGTTAATCTCAAGAAATTTAAGGAAGCCCCTGAAGAGGAGATGGATTACTTAAAGGCATTGATTGAGGAAGCCGTTGAATTTGGTTTTTATAATATTGATATTGATTCCTCAACCTTGGTAGATTTAACCCAGGCAACCGTAAAAAAACAGCAGGAGCTAAATTTTGAGACTTGCGCAAAACTTACCCAGTTCATCCGCAGGATTGAACCGAGAGGTATTACGATTTCCGTAGGCGGCGAAATCGGAGAGGTCGGCCATAAAAATTCTACAGCCGAAGAATTGCGTGTATTTATGGAAGGTTTTAAAGAAAGATTACGTAAAGGTTTAGCCGGGATAAGTAAAATTTCTGTGCAGACCGGGACTTCTCACGGAGGCGTGGTTTTAGCCGATGGCTCAATTGCCCAGGCGGCGCTTGATTTTGATACGCTCAAGATACTCTCTTGGCTTGCCAGGAGCGAATATGGCTTGAGCGGAGCGGTCCAGCATGGAGCATCAACCTTGCCCTCCGAGGCATTTCATAAATTTGCCGAATGTGAGACTGCCGAGGTACATTTAGCCACGGAATTTCAGAATATGATTTATGACTCAAGGCATTTCCCTCAAGAGCTCAAAGAGAAGATTTACCAGTGGTTAAAGGTTAATGCCGCTTCAGAAAGAAAAATCGGTGAAACCGACGAGCAGTTCTTCTATAAGACGCGTAAGAAAGCCCTCGGCCCGTTTAAGCGCGAGATTATCGGTTTAGCGGATTCGTTAAGGGATGCAATCGCCGCTGAAATTGAGGTAAAGTTTGAATTTCTTTTTAAACAGCTCAATGTCATCAATAAGAAAGAGCTGGTTGATAAATATGTAAGTTTGAAGCGGGTTATTTCCCGTAAAAGAAAACAAGGCGCGGCAGTGGCCCACGACGGACAAGGGGCGGATTAATTTAGTTCATAGTCAATAGTTCATAGCTGATGGTTCAGAGATTTATAGTTAATCTATGAACTCGCATGAACTAACGTTTATGAAGAGAGGTAAAAACTATGCGTTCAGACAAAATAAAAAAGGGTTTAGAGCGGATTCCCCATCGGGCGCTGCTTTTTGCTACCGGCCTAAGCCGCGAGGATTTATCCAAACCCTTTATCGGCATTGCCTCAAGTTTTACGGATTTGGTTCCGGGGCATACCCAGATGCGCTCCCTGGAGAGGGCGATTGAAAACGGGATTTATGCCGGAGGAGGCCGGCCGTTTGTCTTTGGCATTCCGGGTATCTGCGATGGGATTGCCATGGGCCATTCCGGGATGCGCTATTCTTTGCCATCGCGTGAGCTGATCGCGGATATGGTGGAATCCATTGCCAATGCCCATTGCCTGGATGGTTTAGTGCTCTTGACGAATTGCGATAAGATTACTCCCGGTATGTTGATGGCGGTTGCGCGTTTGAATATTCCTTCAATTGTGGTGACTGCCGGGCCGATGGTTACCGGCCGGCTGCGCGGCAAGCGTTTATCTTTAGTGCGCGATACCTTTGAGGCAGTGGCTAAAGCCAAGAAAGGCGAGATTTCCAAAGACGAAATTGAAAGCTTAGAAATGTGCGCCTGTCCCGGCTCCGGTTCCTGCCAGGGTTTATACACCGCCAATACGATGGCCTGCCTTACTGAGGCAATGGGAATGAGTTTAACCGGCTGCGCTACGAGTATGGTGGCTTTGGCGAAAAAGGAAAGGATTGCCTTTGAGTCGGGAAGAAAAATAGTCTATCTTACGCGAAAGGATATCCGCCCGCGCTCCATTATGAATAAAAACGGCTTTTATAATGCCGTTACCGCGGATATGGCTTTAGGCGGTTCATCAAATACCGTGCTGCATTTATTGGCTATTGCCAGAGAAGCCGGGGTGGATTTGCCTTTGTCGGCCTTCGATGAAATTTCCCGCATTACGCCGAATATATGTTCTTTGGAGCCGGCAGGAAATTTCTATATGGAAGATTTAGAGTACGCCGGCGGCATCCCCGCGCTCTTAAGCCGGCTCAAGGAAAGATTAAAAAATAATCCGACAGTAAATGCCAGGTCAATTTACACCATTGCCTCTGAATCAGAGGTTTTTGATAATGAGGTGATCCGGCCATTGAATAATCCTTATCATAAGCAAGGCGGGATTGCCATCCTTTATGGTAATCTCGCTCCGGAGGGCGCGGTGGTTAAGCAGAGCGCGGTTGCAAAGAAGGCAATGGTTTTTAAGGGCAGGGCCATTTGTTTTGATTCCGAAGAAGGAGCAATGAAGGCAATTCTGGACGGTAAAATTCGCAAAGGACAGGTGATCGTTATTCGCTATGAAGGGCCTGCCGGCTCACCGGGCATGCGGGAGATGCTTTCTCCGACCTCAAGCATTGTGGGCATGGGCTTATCCGATGAAGTTGCGCTGATCACCGATGGCCGTTTTTCCGGCGGGACCCGCGGGCCATGTATCGGGCATATTTCTCCCGAAGCGCAGAGCGGCGGGCCGATCGCGGTGATTAAAGACGGCGATAGCATTAAGATAGATATCCCGGGAAGAAAATTAGAGTTGGCAATTACGGAGAGAGAGTTAAGATTGAGGTTAAGCCATTGGCGCGCTCCCAAGCTAAAGGTAACCTCTGGTTATCTGGCCCGCTATGCCAGATTAGTGAGTTCGGCGGATAAGGGAGCAATATTATCGTAATCCGTAATCGGTAATTAAAGATTACGGTTTATGGATTACGGTTTACGGACGATGATTGGTGCACAGATACTTTTTGAATGTTTGGAACGCGAGGGTGTCCAGATTATGTTTGGATATCCGGGCGGGGCGGTTTTGCCTATTTTTGATCGGCTCTATGATTCTAAAATCCGCTTTATCCTCACCCGCCATGAACAGGCCGCGGCTCACGCTGCGGATGGCTATGCCCGGGCAACGGGTAAGGTGGGAGTCTGCATTGCTACCTCAGGGCCCGGCGCGACTAACTTGACCACAGGTATTGCTAATGCTTATATGGATTCTATACCAATGGTGGCAATCACCGGACAGGTTAAGACATTTCTTATCGGTAACGATGCCTTTCAAGAGGCAGATATTACCGGGATTACCCGCTCAATTTCCAAACACAATTATTTAGTCAAAGATGTAAAAACCCTTGCCTTAACTATCCGCGAGGCTTTTCATATCGCTTCAAGCGGAAGGCCTGGCCCTGTGTTAATTGATATACCTGTGGATGTTCAGCAGGCAGAATGCGATTTCTTCTGGCCTGAGGAAGTTAGTATGCGCGGGTATAAACCCACTTATTTTGGCCATCCCGGGCAAATTAAAAAAGCGGCTAAATTAATTTCCGGGTCTAAGAAGCCGATTCTCTTTATCGGCGGAGGGGTAATTACCTCCCAGGCGCATCAGGAGATAAAAGGCCTGGCTGAAGGCCTGCAGCTTCCGGTGGTTATGACTATGATGGGATTAGGCGGCTTTCCAGGCACTCATGAGTTATCCTTAGGAATGCTGGGTATGCACGGGACCGCCTATGCAAATCACGGCGTTATGGAGTCGGATTTGCTTATTGCCGTTGGCGTGCGCTTTGATGACCGGGTGACCGGGAGGGTCTCCACCTTTAGCCCGCATGCCAAGATTATCCATATTGATATAGACCCTACTTCTATCGCCAAGAATGTTAAGGCCGATGTCCCCATCGTAGGAGATGCCAAAAATATTTTAGGCCAGCTTATTGAAGAAATAAAGAAAAAGCCGGATACCCAAAAATGGTTAGAGCAAATTCATGAATGGAAGGCGAGGCATCCTTTGCGCTATCAGCATCACGATAATAAAATCAAGCCGCAGTTTGTCATTGAGCAGATTTATGAGGCGACCAAGGGTACGGCGATCATTGTAACCGAGGTTGGCCAAAACCAGATGTGGAGCTGTCAATGGTATAAGTATGATAAGCCGCGAACCTTTATCTCCAGCGGCGGATTAGGCACCATGGGTTTTGGTTTTCCGGCGGCAATGGGGGTGAAGTTGGGTTGTCCCGAAAAAACGGTCTTTGATATCGCCGGAGACGGCTCAATCCAGATGAATATCCAGGAGCTGATCACTGCGGTTTGCAACAAGATACCGGTAAAAGTAGCTATTTTAAATAACGGTTATTTAGGCATGGTTAGGCAATGGCAGGAGCTCTTTTATAAGAAACGTTATTCGCAGACCAAGCTCTGCAACCCTGATTTTGTAAGGGTGGCAGAGGCCTATGGCGCGCTGGGAATACGAGTTGAGAAGACAGAGGATGTGCGCCCGGCAATTGAGAAGGCGATAAAGATCGATAACACTGTCTTTCTTGACTTCATCGTTGAAGAAGAAGAAAACGTTTATCCTATGGTCCCTGCGGGCGAAGCAATTAATCGGATGATCGGGGGTATGGCGTAGGCGCAGATTTTATGTACCGTAACAAATCTCTCAAAACCTATTTAGACGACCTGGCTGCCAAGAAGCCCGCTCCGGGAGGCGGCTCGGCTGCGGCCTTAGCGGGGGCCCTGGGATGCGCTCTCTTAAGTATGGTTTGTAATTTTACCATTGGTAAAGATAAATATAAGGATATTGAAAAAGAGATAAGAAAAGTTTTAAGCCAAAGCGAACGTTTAAGAGAAAGATTTTTGTCTCTGGTTGACCTTGACGCTACGGCCTATAAGCAAGTCATTAAGAGCCGCGGAGGTATCTCTGCTATTTATCAGAAAAATCTTATCCGCGCAACCAGGGTGCCGCTTGAAGTATGTTCGCTATCGGCTAGCGCATATAAATTATGTCCCTACCTGCGCAATAAGGCAAATAAATTTTTAGCCAGCGATGTATATGTGGCTTGCGCATTATTGAAATCTTCCTTTAAATCAGGGGAATTGAATGTTATAATCAATCTGCTCCAGATCAAGGACAAAGAATTTATTTCCCAAACAAAAAGAATTATCCAGGCCCTTAAAAAATCACTATGAGCGCAAAACTTTTAGAAGGCAGGCCAATCGCTGAAAGGATTAAGCAAGAGCTTCGGCTTGAGATTCAGCGCAGAGGCATACAGCCGGTTTTAAGCAGTATCTTAGTGGGCGAAAACGGCGGTGCAGAAAGTTATCTCAGGGCGCAGAAGAAATTGTCCGAAAGCCTGGGCATTAGTTATCAGTTCCATAAGCTCAATACCGATACCAGCGAAAGCGCCTTGATAGAGTTTATCCAAAAACTAAATAACGATAAAAAAATAAATGGCATCATCCTCCAGATGCCTTTGCCGGCGCATATTGACGGCAGGAAAATGAGCAATTATATCCTGCCTGAAAAGGACGTAGAGGGAATGCATCCGGCAAATATCGGTAAGCTCTTATTCAATCAGGCAAAAATTATTCCCTGCACCGCGGCTGCGGTGATGGAATTAATCAGCAGCACATCCGTGGATTTATACGGAAAGGATGTGGTGGTTGTCGGCCATAGCGAAATAGTGGGGAAGCCCTTAGCGCTTCTTTTATTGGAAAAATTAGCTACGGTTACGGTCTGCCATATTGGAACCAGTAAGAGAGGCAAATTAGAAGAGCACCTAAGGCGGGCTGAGGTTTTGATTGTGGCAGTGGGGAAGCCCAATCTGATCAAAGGCCCCTGGGTCAGGGAGGGATCCATAGTTATTGATGTGGGAATAAACCGGGTAGGCGATAAAATCGTGGGAGATGTTGAATTTGACCAGGCAGCAAAACGCGCTTCCTGGATTACGCCGGTTCCCGGAGGCGTAGGTCCGTTGACTGCGACTTTGCTTATGCGTAATCTAATTGAGAGCGCGAAGCCTTAAGCAGCCAGAAGAAGTAAATACCCCGCCTCATAAGCTCAAGGTAAGATTCTCTGCGATAATTTTACCTCATTCGGCGGGGTTAATTCGTACTTATAACTTATTCTCCGCCTGCGGCGGATTGTAAGTTATCTGCTCATTAAGGAGGCAAGCAAGATGAATACACTGATTGAAGAATTAAAAAATGACCACGCAGAAATCGTAAAGGTGCTTACTAAAGTCAAGGAGTTAGGCATCAGTTCAAAAGGCGGACAGGAGATGCTTTTAGCGGCAAAGGAAGGCCTGCTTGCTCATTTGAAGAAGGAAGATGAGAGGCTTTATCCTGCCTTGCGCAGGTCAGCAGAGAATAACCCAGGCCTAAAACAGACCCTGGATATGTTTACCAAAGATATGGCGTCTATCTCAAAAGCTGCGATTGATTTTTTTGGGAAATATACCGGAGGCGGCTCGGGTATTGAATTCGCAAAGGATTTTGGCGGGCTTGTCGGAGTATTAGGCGGGAGAATCCAAAAAGAAGAAAAAATCATTTATGCTGAATATGAAAAGCTGATGAGATGAAGGGATGAGCTTTAAAGAGAAAATACAATAAAAAAAATAGGACGGGTTCATTTTTCGTTTTCTTCAGTCATTTTCCTATTCCTATCTCTAAGACAAAATAAACAAAAAATGGATCCGTCGCATTTTTTATAGTACAGGAAAGTATAAAACACTTTCCCATACCACTGCGAAAATCGCTGAAAGTCATCACCGAAGGCGATTTTTTGAATGAAACATACAATATCGGTATTGGTGGAAAATAAGTTTGGGGTCCTGGCGCGGATTGCCGGGTTATTCAGCGCCAGAGGATACAATATCTCTTCCCTGGCGGTGAGCGAAACGCAGGATGATGCGCTATCCTGCATGACTATTGTTGTTGAGGCTGAAGATGAGAAGATATTGGAGCAGATAAAAAAGCAGCTCAATAGGCTGGTAGACGTGCTCACGGTTTACGATTTTACCAAGAAAGAGCATAACGAACGGGAACTCATTTTAGTTAAAGTCAGTTGTCCGGCAAAAAATAAAACTAAATTAGAAAGCATATTGGATAAATTTCAGGCAAAAATGATTCAGCGCAAAGGCGAAATCACTGTTATTGAATTTGTAGGCCAACAAGAAGAAATTAAGCAATTACTGCATGAGTTAGAGCAATTCGGAATCAAGGAATTAGTCAGAAGCGGAAGAATTGCCATGGCATCATCATGAAAGGGAAGGAAAGATAATGGCTAAGATTTACTATGATAGCGACGCGGACTCAAGTTTACTAAAAGAGAAAACCATTGCCGTTATCGGTTATGGTATACAGGGGCGCGGGCAGGCTTTGTGCCTTAGGGATTCAGGATGTAAAGTGGTTATTGGACAACGTGAAGGCTCTGCTAATTTTACACAGGCCAAAAATGACGGCTTTAATCCGCTTTCGGCAGAGGATGCCTGTGCCCAAGCGGATATTATCCAGATTTTAACCCAGGACCATATTCAGGCAAAGGTTTATCTGCAGGCAGTCAAGCCAAATTTAAAAAAAGGAAAGGCGCTCTGTTTTTCCCATGGTTTTAATATCCGTTTTAAGCAAATAAAGCCGCCGAAGAACGTAGATGTGTTTATGGTTGCGCCAAAAGGGCCGGGCTCTTTAGTGAGAAAAATGTATGAAGATGGCAAGGGCGTTCCTTGTCTGATAGCTATATTTCAGGATGCGACGGGTAAAGCCAAACAATTAGCGCTTGCCTATGCCAGGGCAATAGGCGGAACGCGGGCCGGAGTTATTGAGACCACATTTGAAGAAGAGACAGAAACCGACCTTTTTGGCGAGCAGGCCGTGCTTTGTGGAGGAGTGAGCGAACTGATCAAAGCAGGATTTGATACGTTGATTGAGGCCGGCTATCAGCCGGAGATTGCCTATTTTGAGGTTCTCCACGAGCTAAAACTTATCGTTGATTTGATCCAGGAACAAGGCATTGCAGGTATGCGCCGCAGAGTCTCTAACACTGCCTGCTATGGAGACCTAACTCGGGGTCCCAGGATAATTACCCCGCGCACCCGCAAGGAAATGAAGAAAATCCTTAAAGAAATTAAATCCGGAAAATTCTCCCGTGAATGGATTAAGGAGAACGAAAACGGAAGGCCTAATTTTAATCGGCTGCTTCAGGAGGCGGATAACCATTTTATCGAAAAAGTTGGTAAGCAGCTACGCGAGATGATGCCGTGGATGAGAAAATAATCATTTTTGATACGACCTTACGCGATGGCGAGCAGGCGCCGGGAGCTTCTTTAAATCAGAAGGAAAAGTTAGATATTGCCTATCAGCTTGAAAAACTTGGCGTGGATGTTATTGAGGCCGGCTTTCCTGTTTCAAGCCCGGGAGATTTTGAGTCAGTAAAACGCATTGCGCGGGAGATTAAGCGTCCGGTAATCTGCGCCCTGGCCCGGGCAACTCCCAGAGATATCCATACTGCGTATCAAGCAATTAAACCTGCCAGGCATGCGCGTATTCACGTATTTTTAGCTACCTCAAAGATTCATATGAAATATAAATTGAAGAAGGCAGAGGATGAAATTTTGCGCCTGGCAGTAAAAGCAGTCAAAGGCGCCAGGAACATTTGTGATGATATTGAATTTTCTCCGGAGGATGCCTCGCGCACGGAAAAGGAATTTTTATACCGCGTGGTTGAGGCAGTGATAAAGGCAGGAGCAGAAACGATAAATATTCCTGATACGGTAGGATATAGCGAACCCGAAGAATTCGGAAATTTAATCCGCTCTCTGCGGGAAAACGTTCCTAATATAAATAATGCGGTTATCTCAGTGCATTGCCATAATGATTTGGGCCTGGCGGTGGCAAATTCACTCTCCGCAGTAAAAAATGGAGCGCGCCAGGTAGAATGCACTGTAAACGGAATTGGCGAGCGTGCCGGGAATGCCTCAATGGAAGAGCTGGTGATGGGGCTTAAGGTGCGTAAGGATACCTTTGGTTTGACGACCTCTATCAAGACCAAGGAAATTTATAAGACCTCCCGCTTAGTAAGCGCATTAACCGGTTTTGCGGTTGCGCCTAATAAGGCAGTGGTGGGGTTGAACGCTTTTAGGCATGAGTCCGGGATACATCAGGATGGAGTATTAAAAAAGCGCGCTACCTATGAGATTATTCATGCCGAAGACGTGGGTTTTAAGGTGGAAAGCCTTGTGCTGGGAAAACATTCGGGCCGTCATGCCTTCAGGGAAAAGTTAAAAAAGCTGGGTTATAAATTAAATGAATCAGAGGTTAAGGAGGTATTTGAAAAATTTAAATTATTAGCCGATAAGAAAAAGCAGGTTTTTGATGATGATTTGGCTGCGCTTGTCCTGGAGAATATAGAAGGCAGGGTTCCCGAGGCCTGGAGATTAGATACCTTTTTGATTTCCTCAGGAAGCCGCATTGTGCCTACGGCAAAAATAACCCTTATTTCAAAAGAAAAAACATTTGAAGATTGTTCTTCAGGCGATGGCCCGGTTGATGCCTGCTATAAAACCATAGAAAAGATGACTAAAATTCGCTGTCGGCTTTTAGATTACAGTATCCGTTCGGTAACCAAAGGAGAGGATGCCCTGGGCGAGGTAAATGTGCGCCTGGCCTCCGGAGGCGCGCAGATTTCCGGCAGAGCCAGTTCTACGGATATCATAGAAGCCTCGATTAAGGCCTACTTACAAGCTGTGAACAAAATAGAATTCCTTAAAAAATAAAAAGGTGCGTTTAAATCTTTGGCCAAAGCTGCTGATAATCTGTGGTATCATCTTAGTCTCTATTCTCTATTTTGCCCGCGAAAATCTCCGTTATGACTGGGATGACCTCTTAGAAAGTGCCCGCATAGTTATGGATAATTTTAGCTATTCTATGAACCCCGAAAGGTCAAAGGGCCTAAGCACCCTGCAAGTGGAAGAGAATTTAAAGGCCTATCTGGGAGAACCTTTGGGGAGTTTTCGTTCATCCGACTGGCAGGAATTCTGGAATGTCATATACGGAGTTTACCCGATAGATTATTCGCAAAACAGGCGCCTGCCGCCCAGGGTGAGGCAGCTTACCTATGCGGAAATGGAAGCCAGGCTTAAAGAATTATATTATAACCCCTTTGGCTATTTTAGAGAAGAGCACTGGCAGCAATTCTGGCCGATTGTCTTAGGCAGGAGGGCGCAGAGAAGATGAAAGAATCCGCAGCCGAAATCTATGCTTTGATTGGTTACCCGGTTAAACATAGCTTATCAGCGTTAATGCACAACGCGGCATTCAAAGCCCTGAATATAAATGCAGAGTATAGATTATTTGAGGTAACGCCAGAAAAGCTTGAAGATTTCTTATTTGGAAATCTTCAAGTGAGCGATGTCCAGGGAGAGGTTTCTATTAATTCCCGGGAGATAGCAGGTTTCAATATAACTATTCCCCACAAGGTTAGAGCTTTAGAACTAGCAAGCCTTGTTAAAGAGATTACTGTTGTCCAAAACGCATCTGTTCTTTTATCCGGAGCTATAAATACAGTAAAAAGAGGTAATGGTAAATTATTTTATCATAATACTGATATTGAGGGGTTTATGAAGTCTTTGCGAGAGGATTTAAAATTTGATACCAGAAATAAAAATGCGTTTCTTTTTGGTTGTGGTGGAGCGGGCAGAGCTGTAATTGCGGCTTTGACATTAGAAGGAACCGGGATTAAAAAGATATATGTATACGAGAAAAACAAAGAGACGATTAACGTTGCAGAAAAACATTTTAACCTTAAGGAAAAATTGGAATTTATCTCTGCAGAACAAATATCCGATAAACTAAAAGATTCCGATTTGCTTGTTAATGCTTCTCCGGTTGGTTTGAAAGAAGGCGACGGTTCTATAATAGAGAATAATTTACTTCACCTGGGATTGTTCGTATATGATTTAGTATACAACCGTAAAACTCAACTTATTAAAGACGCTGAACAGTTAGGGCTTTCTGCGATAGGTGGTTTGGGTATGCTCCTTTATCAGGGGGCGGCTGCATTTGAAATATGGAGTACTCCGCGAAAAGCGCCTATTGAGTTGATGCGTCAGGCGCTTGAGAAAGGATTAGGGCAATGCCGGATGAGATAATTAAAATTTTTGTTTCTATCATTGGTGCGGTGGCGGGGAGTTTCCTGAATGTCTGCATATTCCGTATGCCGTCTGAAGGGTACTCTCTGGTTAGCCCGTCATCGCATTGCCCTTTATGCAAGAAGCCGGTTCTCTGGCATGACAATATCCCGCTGCTTAGTTTTCTATTCTTAAAAGGCCGCTGCCGCTTCTGCCGGCAAAGGATATCCTTCCAGTATCCTCTCGTTGAGTTATTGACTGCCTGCGCCTTCTTAATTATCTATAACCGCTATCTCCTTTCATGGGACTTCCTCATTTACGCCATTTTTGCCTGCGGCTTAATCATTGCCACTTTCATTGACATCCGCTGGCGGATAATCCCTGATGAAATTTCACTCGGGATGACTGCGCTGGGTTTAATTTTTGCTCTCATAAAAAGCCTTTCCTCACTTAAGGAATTTCCGCAGATAGCTTTCATTGATTCTCTATTTGGCGCTATTTTAGGCGGCGCGCTTATTTATGGAAGCGGCGTAATAGGAAACCTGATATTTTTTAAATTGATGAAGAAGGAATCCATTGAGGGCGAAACGGAATCCATCGGCGGAGGGGATGTAAAACTGATGATGATGATGGGAAGCTTCCTGGGGTGGAAGCTTGTCGTTTTGACTTTTTTCCTGGCTCCGTTCTTTGGAGCCGTGGTGGGCGTATATATCCTAATCTTTAAGAAAAGCCACCTTATCCCTTATGGCCCATTTCTATCCCTGGCCGCGCTGATCTCTCTTTTCTTTGGCAGCGAAATTATCCGTTTCTTATTCTTTCGTTGATCCCCGTTAGAAACTATAGGGCAAGTGGAAAAGAGAAAGAGGTTCCTGACAGGGTAAGGCGGGAGAGGGTTAACCTATGCTTTGGCTTAGCCTTATTTTATTTCTCGTAACTATTATTCTGGTTACCGTACTGCTGCTTAAGATTTCCTCCCAGACTAATCTTCAGCTGAATGCGGTAAGCGGCCAGCTCAATGAGCGGCTTAAAGAAATGTCGCAGGTTATCCAGGAAACCCACCGCGGAGTAGGAGAGCGCTTAGACTCAACGGTAAGCATCATCACAAATCTCCAGAATAACTTAGGCAAGCTCCAGGAGGCAAGCCGGCAGATTTTTGAGGTAGGAAGGGACATTGCCAGCCTGCAGGATTTATTGCGCGCGCCTAAATTCCGGGGAGAGATGGGTGAAACGATGCTGGGGAATTTACTGGCGCAGGTTTTACCTAAGGAGCATTACCAGCTTCAGTATCAGTTTAAATCAGGCGAGACGGTAGATGCGATTATACGTTTGGGCGCAAATGTTGTGCCGGTAGACGCAAAGTTTCCTTATGAGAATTTTAAGGCTTCGCTTTCCGCCCTCAGCGATGAGGAAAAGAATAGTTACAACAAAAAGTTCGTTACTGACGTCAAAAACAGAATCAATGAGGTCTCGGGTAAGTACATACTTCCCGATGAGGGCACCTTTGACTTTGCCCTGATGTACATTCCTGCCGAGAATGTCTATTATGAAGCGGCAATAAAACAGGATCTGCTCTCGTTCTCTTTAAGCAAAAAGGTCATTCCGGTCTCACCGAATACCTTTTATGCTTATTTACAGGTAATCTGTTTAGGCCTGCGCGGCTTGCAGGTGGAACGCAACGCCAAAGAGATTTTAGCCAACCTAAGCCGCCTGCAGCAGGATTTATCCAAGTTTAATGAAGACTTCCGGCTTGTGGGCGGACATATTAAAAATGCCCTGCAGAAATATACCGATGCTGAGAGAAGATTAGATAAATTCCATGATAAGCTTGAGTTTTCGGCCTCGGCAAACAAGCCAGCGGGTAGTAGTTTGGTAACCGAAGCCGGGTGATTTTTAAGGAGGTTGGTTAAATAATGCGGCATACCAGAGTATTTGCGGGTTTCTTATTTCTGTTTGCCTTTATTTCAGGAGGAATCTTGATGGCAAAAGAGCAAAGGGTTATTTTAGAAACTAATCAGGGCAATATCGTGATAAAGCTGTTTGCCGATATGGCGCCAAAGGCAGTAGAAAATTTTGTCGGCCTAGTCAAAAAGGGTTATTACAATGGCATAATTTTTCATCGCGTCATCAAAAATTTTATGATTCAGGGCGGAGACCCCGGCGGAACAGGCATGGGAGGGGAGTCTATCTGGGGCGGGACTTTTAAAGACGAGCTAAGCCAAGATATAAAATTTGATAGGCCAGGCCTTTTGGCAATGGCAAACGCCGGGCCAAATACCAATGGCAGCCAGTTCTTTATTACCACCGCGCCTTGCCCCTGGTTGAATATGAAGCATACCATCTTCGGCGAAGTTGTGCAAGGCTATGATGTAGTTGAAAAGATTGAAAACTGCGCAACCGATAGTTCAGATAGCCCTCTAGCCGAACAGAAGATAATCAGGGTATTCATAGAATAACCTTGATTGCGTCTTTTAAGCAATGCCTATAACAAAAATTATTGCCACCTTAGGCCCGGCGAGCTCAAGCGAGACGATAATCAGAAAGATGGTTCTGGCCGGGATGGATGTAGCCCGGCTTAATTTTTCTCACGGCGATATCTATAGCCACCAGCAGCGCTTAGATGCCGTAAGGCGCATTAATCAGAAATATCGCCGGAGAATAAGAATTTTGCAGGATTTAGAAGGCAATAGAATTAGAATTGGAAAGCTCAAGGGAGGCAAGCCCGTTTTGCTCAAGAAGCGCCAGAAGCTTATGCTGCTTAAGAAAGAGATTACCGGTAATCAAGATGAGGTTTATTTTGACTACCAAGGTTTGCTCTCCGACATCAAATCCGGCATGGATATTTTTATTGATGATGGAAATATCAGATTAGAAGCCAGAAAGATTTTCAGGACTAAGATATTGGCAGAAGTCATTGTTGGAGGCCTCTTAAAAGAAAATAAGGGCGTCAACATTCCTGCGGCAAACTTGAAATTTCCCCGTCTTAGCGAAAAGGATAAAGAAGATATTCAATTTGGCATAAAAAACAAAGTAGATTATATCGCGCAGTCCTTTGTCCGGGATAAATATGACTGCCTGAGCGCGATGATGATTTTTAAAGAGAAAATCCCGGATTGCCTTTTTGTTGCCAAGATAGAATCCCGCCAGGCCTTAAAAAATATAGATGAGATTATTAAGCTAAGCGATGCAATCTTAATCGCCAGAGGCGATATGGGGATTTCAGTCCCTATATGGGAAATACCGATTATCCAGAAAACAATCATTAAAAAATGTAACCAGAATAAAAAACCGGTGATTACCGCAACCCAGATGCTTGAACATATGACGGAATCCTTACAGCCGACGCGGGCCGAAGTTACCGATGTGGCAAATGCCATATTAGACGGCACAGACCTGGTAATGCTTTCTGGGGAAACCGCCGCTGGAAATTATCCGGTTGAGTCAGTATGGATGATGAACCAAATCATCAAACACACCGAACAATCTCAAACCCAAAGGGGCCCTTAATCGCGCGATGAGCGATTTTATCGCCGGGAGTGCTTTTGAAAGGGATTTCTCAATATTCTCAATACAACTATTGTCTCTTTGACAGCTTTAGAGAACATAATTGCATTGCTGCTTTTAGCTGCGGCAGGATAGATTTAGGTTTTTCTAATGAGCATAATTTTCAAGTTAAGCGCAAGGTTTACCTCAAGAAGCTAAGGATAAATTTTCATGACCTTATCTGTTTACAGCAAGTCCACGGCAATAGAATTTTATTAGCTACAGAAAAGGAAAAGGGCAGAGGCGCCTTAGAGTATAACTCGGCTATCCCCGGCTATGATGGCCTGATTACCCGGGAAAGCTTTTTGCCTCTTGCCGTTTTTACTGCGGATTGCCTTCCTATCTTTATCTTAGATACGAAGCAAAGGCTCGCCGCAATCCTGCATGCCGGCTGGCGCGGGACAAAAAACAATATTCTTCAGGCTGCTCTGCAGATATTGAAGCATGAATTTTCAAGCAGAGCAGAAGAGATTATCTGCGGCTTGGGCCCGGGGATTCGTTCCTGCTGTTATGAAGTAGGAGCGGAATTCAATAATTATTTTTCCAAAAATTTAGTCAGAAGAAAGAGAAGGATTTTCCTTGATTTAGCTGGCGCAAATCTCAAACAATTGATAGAGAGCGGCATTCCAGAAGAAAATATCTCCGATAGCGGTATCTGCACCTCCTGCCGGAACAAGGATTTTTTTTCCTATCGCCGGGAGGGCTTGGGTGCCGGCAGGATGATGTCAGTGATAATGATGAAATGAGGAGGGAGAGAGATGGCAAAGATACTCGTGGCTTATTACTCGGTAAGCGGACATACCAAGAAGATGGCGGAGTTGATTGTTGAAGGTATGAAGAAAGAAAATACCGTGGACGCGGCATTAAAGAATGTTGAAGAGCTCAAGGTTGATGAACTGCTTGATTACCAGGGCATCATTATCGGCTCACCGGTTTATTATGGCTCTATGGCAGCGCCGATCAAAAAACTCTTTGATGATTCAGTCAAATTCCATACCAAATTAGATGGACGTATTGGAGGAGCCTTTTCCTCCAGCGCCAATATCGGCGGAGGCAACGAAACCACGATATTAGACATCTTGAACGCCTTGCTCATTCATGGTATGATAATTCAGGGCGATCCCAGAGGCGACCATTACGGACCGGTAGCCATAGGGGCCCCGGATGAGCGTTCGCAAAAACAATGCCTGCGCTATGGCCAGAGAATAGCCCAGTTAGTTAAGAAACTGTTTTTCTAAAAAGTGGCAAAAGGTTGCTAGATTGTTAAATTGTTTTGGCAGTGTAACATTTAGCAATGTAACAGTGTAGCAATGTAACAGGAGGAGTTTATGCAGAGCATAACCGTTTATTCTACGCCAACCTGCCCTTACTGCGTGCGGCTGAAAAATTATTTGAATCAAAGAGGGGTTGCCTTTACTAATGTAGATGCCTCTGTTGATAAAGAAGGCCTGGATAAAATGGTAAGTATTTCAGGGCAGATGGGCGTCCCGGTGATAGATGTTGACGGGCAGATTGTGGTAGGATTTGATAAGGATAAGATTGATAAATTATTGGCCTAGAATATGCATATTGTTGTCTTGGTAACCGCGAGTTCTAAAAAAGAGGCGCAAAAGTTAGGGGCCTGCCTATTGCAAGAAAAGTTGGCTGCCTGCGTAAATGTTATTGGCGGCATTGACTCGCATTTCCGCTGGCAGGGAAAAATTGACAAAGCAAAAGAAGCCCTCCTGATTATCAAGACAAAAAAGCTGCTTTTTACTCAATTAGTAAAAAAGGTAAAGTCGCTGCATAGCTACGAAGTCCCGGAGATAATTGCCCTGCCGATCATCGCAGGATATAAAGAATATCTGGATTGGATTGATGATTCTACAAGGTAATTTTTTAGATTATTTAAGCGCATTCATTGGAGGGGTATTGGTAAGTTTCTCACCCTGCGTGTATCCGCTTGTCCCGGTAGTCTTAGGCTTTATTGGCGTAAAGGCAGGCGCATCCCGATTAAGGGGTTTATCCTTAAGCTTAGTTTATGTATCCGGACTTGCCGTTACCTATTCCATATTAGGGCTGATCGCTTCTTTAAGCGGAAAATTATTCGGCCAAATCTCCTCCCATCCGGCCTCTTTTTTGGTAGTAGGCAATGTCTGCATTATTGCAGGACTGTCATTTTTTGATCTGATCAATATAAGTTTTACCCAGCTGCGCCTGGGGAATAAAGTAACCAGCAGCAAGGGTGGGTATATGTCGAGTTTCTTGCTCGGGGCTGCTTCAGGCCTGGTGGCCGGGCCCTGCACCGCTCCGGCTTTAGCTTTCATATTGGCTTATGTGGCAAGCAAACAAAATGTTATTTACGGAACAAGCCTTTTGTTTGTTTTTGCTTACGGAATGGGTTTCCTGCTTATTTTAGTCGGAACGTTTAGCTCTATTTTCTTAAGCTTGCCAAAGTCTGAAAAATGGTTCAGCGGGATTAAAAAGTTATGCGGGTTTATTTTGCTAGCCATTGGCGAGTATTTTCTCATTCAAGCCGGGAGGTTAATGTGAAAAGAAAAATGATACTTCAATTAATCTTATGTTCTGCGCTCTTCTTTACTCTATTCTCTCATACCGGCTCATTTGCTGTCCAGCCGATAGAGACAAAAGTAAATCAGCCGGCGCAGGATTTTAAACTTTCTGACTTAACAGGCCAGGAAATATCCCTCACCCAGTTTAAGGGCAGGCCGGTTATTTTATTTTTCTGGACTACCTGGTGCCCCTACTGCAGGCAGGAGCTCTCAACGCTCCAGAAGGAGTATAGCAATATTACGGCAGGCGGAGTAACGCTTCTGGCGATTGACATAGGCGAGCCTAAGGAGAGAGTGGAAAGGTTCCTCAAAGATAGAAATACCGCATTCCCCGTTCTTCTGGATATAAATTCAAAAGTTGCCAATTCCTACAATCTTATCGGCGTTCCTACCTTTGTCTTGATAGATGCGCAAGGCAAAATCAGGTTTCAGGGTAATAGTTTTCCGGATAACTATCTTACTATCCTGCAATAGGACCATGCAGAATAATCCCGGCCTTTTGCTTGATTTATACGAACTGACTATGGCCGCCGGCTACTTTGAACGTAAAGTGCAGCTGCGGGCCAGCTTTGACCTTTTTGTACGCCGGCTCCCCAAGCATCGCTCTTTTCTGGTTGCTGCGGGATTAGAAAACGGCTTAAAATTTTTAGAAAAATTTTCTTTTACTAACCAGGATATAGATTTTCTAAAGCAGAAAGGAATATTCAAAGATGATTTTCTCCATTATTTATCCGCGCTTAGGTTTAGCGGCGATGTTTATGCCCTCCCGGAAGGGAGCATATTTTTTTCCGGCGAGCCTGTCCTGCGGGTATCCGCGCCTATCTTAGAAGCCCAGCTTGTAGAAAGTTACCTTTTGAATGTTATTAATCTGGCAACGACTATCTGCTCTAAGGCGGCGCGGGTGGTTATGGCAGCAAAGGGAACAGGGGTCTATGATTTTTCTTTAAGGCGAACCCAGGGCCCTGATGCGGGAATGGCTGCGGCCCGTTCTTCCTATATTGCCGGCTGCGCAGGTACTTCCAATGTTCTGGCAGGCGCTCTTTATAATATACCCTTAGCCGGAACTATGGCGCATTCTTTTATAATGTCTTTTCGGGATGAGTTAGAGAGTTTTCGCATCTACGCTTCAACTTTTCCCGACAGCACAACGCTGCTGGTAGATACCTATGATTACAGAAAAGGAATTCAAAATGCTATTTCTGTAGCCAAAGAATTAGAAGTAGAGGGGCACAAACTAAGGGCTATAAGATTGGATAGTGGAAACTTAGCGTCTATCTCAAAACTTGCCCGCTCTTCGTTAGATGCTCATGGCTTAAGATATGTCAAGATTTTAGCCAGCGGAAACTTAGATGAATATAAGATTGAAAGGCTGCTTGGGGCTCGGGCTATGATTGACAACTTTGGCGTAGGGACCAATATGGGGGTTTCCAGCGACGCCCCTTATTTAGATATAATCTATAAGTTAAGCCAGATTGATGACTTAGAAGGTAATGCTTATCCGGTGATGAAGCTCAGCCAGGGCAAGGTTACCTACCCCGGTAAAAAGCAGGTTTTTCGCATCGCGAATACACGCTGCGCTTATCTAAAGGATATTATTGGCCTGGAAGGAGAAAAAGTAGCAGGAAAGCCGCTTCTTGAAAAGGTAATGGAAAATGGTAAAATCGTTAAGCCCTCGCCAAGCATTAAAAATTTGAGAAGCTTCATGCGGGATAATCTCAAAGCCCTGCCTGCCAGGTATAAGAAATTGCAAGGCAGGGCACTCTATCCGGTAATGCTTAGCCAAGGGTTAAAAGAGTTGGTTTCTAGGATAAAACAGCAAATAAAATATCGAGGATAATACAAGCGCAGTAATCAACTTGTCCTCGGGCTCCTCGCAATGACATTATAACAAGATTTGCTGTGTTCGTATTAGAATAAATGAAGGAAATTGCTTTTGTAGATATTGATACGCAATACGATTTCATCCTGCCCCGGGGAAAGCTCTATGTTAAGCATGCAGAAGAAATTATCCCCAATTTAAAATACCTAACCCGCATAGCCGCAAATAATGATATTCTGATTATTTCTTCCGTAGATACCCATATAAAAAACGACCCCGAATTTAAACAATTTCCCAGCCACTGTATCAAAGGCAGCCCCGGCCAAAGAAAAATCCCTGAGACGCTGCTTAAGGAACGCGCTTTTATTCCTCAAAAAATACTGGATAGAATACAGCTATTTAAGAAAATAAAAGGCTGCAAACAAATAATTATAGAAAAGAATACATATGATCTTTTTGTGAACTTTAACTTGCTTGGCCTGTTAAGGCCTTTTCAGGCCGCCTTTGTCTATGGCCTGGCTCTGGATTATTGCCTTAAGTATGCGGTTTTAGGCCTGCTTCAGGCAGGGCTTGAGGTGTATTTAATTATGGACGCCGCTAAGCCCGTTTATCCTGAAGCAGAAAGGCCTCTTTTGTCTAATTTCAAAAAAAGCGGCGTAAAATTAATCAAGACAAAAAACGTCCAATCAGAAATCAGGAGAACTTTCGGTGAATAAAAAGGTCCGCTATTATCTGAATAAAAATGGGGAATTTGTCATTGAGAACTATCATTTGGCAAAACCCTTTTCCAGTTTCTTTCCCGGCATAGCCGGGCTCTGGGGGATACCGGCCTGGGTATTTTACGTCAACCGGGGCCAGGGGATTGCCAGCTTTGGAATAAGGGACAAGGACCATCCGATAATGGAATTTTACCCCGCGAATAAATCCTATCAGCTAACTTCGCTCTCGGGGTTTCGCACCTTTGTCAAAGTTAAGGCAGGGAAAAAATCTCTTTTCTATGATGTTTTCCAAAATGGCCCCAGCGCTTTAAATTTTGCTCTTGAAAACAAGATGTTCATCACTTCCTGCGCGCTCAGGCTCAGAGAGATAAATCATAGCTTGGGCTTAGAAACCGAGATTGAATATTTTACCATACCCAACGACAATTATGCCGCGCTGGTAAGACGGCTTACGGTAAGGAATATAACTCTTAAAGATAAGGACTTAGGAATATTAGACGGTATGCCCCAGATCATCCCCTATGGCACCAGTAATTTTTTCTTAAAAGAGCTCTCCCGGACCATAGAGGCCTGGGCTTTAGCGGAAAATCTTGAGAATAATATTGCCTTTTTGCGCCTCGCCGTTGACCCTGCGGATAGGCCTGAGGTAGTGCATATCCGGGAAGGAAATTTTTACCTCGCTTTTAGCGATCAGGGCTTACTTAAGCCAATCGTTGACCCGCAGGCAATTTTCGGGCAGATAAGTGATTTTACCTATCCCGCGGTATTCTTAAACCGGCCGGGGTTCGCTTATCCTAGAAAGCAATTAACCAGAGGTCAAACCCCCTGCTGTATGGGTTATAAAAAGTCCATTCTTAAGCATGGGCAAGCCCTGACGATAAGTTCAATAATCGGCAGTATCTCAAGCCTGGAAAGATTAAAGGCAAATTCCCGGCGCATAGCAAATGACGGATACTTGCTAAAGAAGCAGGCTGAGAATAAAAAGCTGATTGGCGATTTGCAATCCAATGTCTTTACGCATTCGCGCTTAAAGAATTTTGACCTCTATTGCGCCCAGAATTTTTTAGATAATGTTTTGCGCGGCGGGTATCCCCTATCTTTAGGCTCCGGGCCGCGGCATACGCATATTCAGGTATATTCGCGTAAGCACGGAGACCTGGAGCGCGATTATAATAAATTTGTCCTGGAACCGGCCTATTTTTCGCAAGGTAACGGCAACTACCGCGACGTCAACCAAAACCGCAGGTCTGATGTTTGGTTTAACCCCGAGGTTAAGGATGAAAACATCCTTAATTTCTTTAATCTTATCCAGACCGACGGATACAATCCTCTGGTAATAAAGCCGGATAATTTTGTCTTTAATCCGGATATCGCTATATTAGGTAAATTTCTTAGCCCGGAGGATACCGCCAAGGTCAGCCAGCGGCTTAAGAAACCCTTCACCCCCGGCGAGCTATTCCTCTTCATCGAGCAGAATAATATAAGGTTTCTGCGCTCCCGGGAAGAATTCATAGAAGCTATTCTTGCCAATTCCATCAAGTCCTATCAGGCCGAACACGGAGAGGGCTTCTGGATTGACCATTGGGCCTATTGCCTTGACCTTCTGGAAAGCCATCTTTCGGTTTATCCTGAAAATTTAAAAGGGCTGCTTTTGGAAAAAAGGGAATTTACCTTCTTTGATAATTGGGAAGTTGTCCGGCCGCGAGTTGAGAAATATGTGCTTAAGAATAATTGCGTCTTTCAATATCACGCGGTGGTGCATAATCATACCAAGCATGAACTGATCAGAAAACGGCTTGAGTTTCTTCATCTCTCCCGCAGCGGGTGTGGTTTGGCTGAGATTTACAAAACCACTCTTATAGTCAAGATGCTGGTAATTATCGCCAATAAATTTGCCTCGCTTGACCCTTTTGGCGTTGGCATAGAGATGGAGGCAAATAAGCCCAATTGGTTTGATTCCTTAAACGGCCTGCCGGGTTTATTGGGCTCATCTATCTGCGAAACCTTTGAGCTTAAGCGCTGGCTCATTTTTCTGCGGGATAGTTTTAAAAAGCTCGGATTAAGCAAAGAGTATAATATTCCTATGCCCGAAGAACTTCATCAATTAATTATGGGCCTAAAAGAGGCCGCCGCAGCTAATCCGGATGCCCATAGCTTCTGGGATAAAACGCATACCTTTAAAGAGGAGTATCTTAAGGAAACGTTGTTAGGTTACGGCGGAAAGGAAAAACCGATCAGCATTTTAGAATTAAGCGCAATTTTTGACTATTTCCTGGATAAAATAAATTCCGGCTTAGAAAAGGCCTATGATAAAAACGCCAAACTGCACTATTCATATTTTATCAATGAAGTTACCGATTATAAGCTTTTGGAAAATATCGGCTCTAAGCAGGTAATCATGCCGCTTAAATTTAAGCAGGTTCCCCTGCCTTTATTTTTAGAAGGGCCAATGCATTATTTGCGGGTTGTGAATGAACAGGAGAAGGCGCGCAAGGTGTTTGGGGCGGTGCGTAAATCACGGCTTTATGACAAAAAGCTCAAAATGTATAAGGTCAGCGCGCCCTTGGAAACTTGTTCCGAGGAAATCGGCCGCTGCCGCGTTTTTACTCCGGGGTGGCTTGAGAATGAATCCATCTGGCTGCATATGGAATATAAGTATATCTTAGAGCTGCTTAAGAACGGATTATATAAGGAATTCTTTGAGGATTTTAAGAATGTCTTGATTCCATTTCAGAATCCCGCCCGGTATGGCAGAAGTATCTTAGAAAATTCTTCTTTTTTGGTCTCCAGCGCGTTTCCTGATGAAAGATTGCACGGCAACGGCTTTGTGGCCCGTTTAAGCGGCTCAACCGCTGAATTTATCAGTATTTGGCTGCTTATGTGCGTAGGAAAGAATCCATTTTATCTGGATGCAGATAATAAACTGTGTTTAGAATTTAAGCCAATCCTGCCCGGATGGCTTTTTAGCCAGAAAGAAGAAAACGGCTTTTCCAAAAATACCTTCGCCTTTAAATTATTCAATAAGACCCTGGTGGTGTATCATAATCCAGGAAGAAAAGATACCTTTGGCAAAGATGCCGCAAAGGTAAAAGAAATAACCATAGAATCTATGGATAAAAATAAACTTACTTTTCAATCCGCGTCTTTAGTTCCTCCTATTGCTAATGAGATTCGTCAAGGCAAGATTTTAAGAATAGATATACTTTTATCCTGAACAAAAGCATCTCTAATTTCCAAATGTCCGAACGGATAATTTTCCACGTAGATATGGATGCCTTTTTTGCCTCGGTAGAGCAGAGGGATAATCCGAATCTGCAGCATAAGCCTGTTGCGGTTATTGGGCCTAATGAGCGCACCGTGGTAGTTACCTCATCATATGAGGCGCGGAGATTAGGCGTCGAAACCGGTATGAGTAAATATGAGGCAAAGAGGGTATGCCCTCAGATTATCTTTGTCCAGGCAAATCATGAAAAATATACTCAGGCCTGTGAGAAAATCGTAGAAATACTCTATTCCTTTAGCCCGGATTTGGAAGTGTATTCTATAGATGAATCATTTTTGGACATTAGCGCGGTAAGGCATTTCTTAAACGATATATCGCCGCTTGAAATAGGTAAGAGAATTAAGCAGAGAATCCAAGAAAGCTTAAGCTTAAGCTGTTCTGTAGGAATAGCGCCAAATAAATTATTAGCAAAACTTGCCAGTTCTCACCATAAGCCGGATGGCTTATTCCAGATAAAAGAAGAAGACGTCCCGGCCATATTAAAAGACCTGCCCGTTGAGGAATTATGGGGAATTGGAAAACGCACCAAGGAAGTTTTGAACAGCTTAGGAATATATGCTTGTTCTCAGCTTGCCCGGGCCGACCCTTTATTACTGAGAAAAAGATTTGGGATTTGGGGTGAATGCTTGAAGGAAATGGGGCAAGGTAAATACAGCTCTTCGCTGATGCCTTTTGGCTGTGAGCCAAAGGCCCGCTCGATAAGCCACAGCATGACTTTGCCCTATGATATCGCTGCAGCAGAAGAGATACTAAAGCATATTTTAGAATTAACCGATATGGCGGCGCGCCGGATGCGCAGGGAAGGATTTTTAGGCAGAACAGTTGCTGTAATATTCAGGTATAACGACTTTCAGACCTTCAGCCGGCAGAAAAAAATGCCTTATGCTACAGATGATACGAGAAAAATCTATTCTTACGCTGCGGCTATTGTAAAAAATGCCTCTTTAGAAAAACCCATAAGGTTATTGGGCGTAAGCGTATCCGGATTAGAAAGGGCGCAAGAGGAGTTATTTCTTTTTGAGCAGGATAAGAGGGCAAAGCGTTTGAATAAAACTCTGGATTCGCTAAATGAACGTTTCGGTGGCGGCATTTTAACTTTTGCCTCTCTGTTGTCTACCGTAAAGCACGATAAGGTAATTTCTCCTTCCTGGCGGCCCTACGGTGCGAGAAAATATTAATTCTTTCAAAATCAGGAATTTATTGTATAATATATTTTGTTTTAAAAAAAAGAATAATCCAGGGATGGTTATTGAACGATGAAACAATACGACGACCTGAAAGCCACGTATCTCTACTGTAACAACTGCGGCAGTTCAAAGCCGGTAAGGGAGCGGCTGCTTTTGATTTTGCCTGATGGATACCTCTTTGAATACAATTGCAGTTCTTGCGGCGGGATACTGGGAGATAAAAGGACAAGGCTTAAGAATGAGGATAAGCTGATTTTAAAATGATTGATTTCCGTAAGGCGGTTGAAGAGATTTATGCTAAAGACGCACGTTATAAGCTTGATAGCTATGAATTCATTCTCCAGGCGCTCAGCTGGACCCAGCGAAAGCTTAAAAAACAGGGCCATGTCAGCGGTAAAGAGCTTGCTGGCGGGTGCGCTAAGTTTGCTATTGAGCAATATGGGCCGATGGCAAAGGCCGTGCTGAAGCACTGGGGTATAACTAAGACGCAGGATTTTGGCACTATTGTCAATAATATGATAGATGCCAAACTGCTCTCTAAAACCGAGAGCGATTCTATTGAGGATTTTAAGGATGTCTATAGCTTTGATATCGTTTTTGCTAATATCTGGGACAAAAGTATAAATAGAAAATTCTTGCAAAGCCCGCACTGAATGATGAAAGAGATAAGAATCCATGCCCGCGCCGGCCAGGGCGCAATCACCACAGCCAGCATCTTGGGTTATGCCTACTTTCTGGAAGGAAAATTTGCCTATGCCTTTCCTCATTTTGGCGCGGCGCGTATGGGCGCGCCGATGAATGCCTTTGTGAGGGTGGATGACAAGCCGGTGCGCCTGCGTTCCCAGATTTATGAGCCGGATTATCTTCTCGTTGCCGATGCTACGCTTTTGCGCGGCTTTAATTGCTTTAAGGGTTTTAAAGAAAACGGCATCGCCATAATAAATGCGCGGGAAGGTTATGCGAGCGGAGAACATAAGCCGGCGCAAAAGATTTACCTTGTCCCGGCAAATGATATTGCAATGGAGACCATCGGCAGGCCTTTAAGCAATACTGCTCTCCTGGGGGCTTACGTTGCCGCAACTAAAGAGATAAAATTAGATTCTTTAATTGATGCGATTAAGCATAGGTTTTCCGCTAAATCCGCCGAACAAAACATCTTGGCCGCTCAGAAGGGATATGAATATATTATAAAATGTTTGGACCATTAATTTCTAAGGCCATAACTGCAAGAGCAAATAAAACCGGTTCCTGGCGGGTTGATTCCAAGCCAAAATTCCTGCAGAAGGATTGTATTGCCTGCAAGATGTGCGTATTGATTTGCCCTGAGGCCTGCGTAACCGGCGAAGACAAGAATACTTTTATCTGCGACTACGAGTTTTGCAAGGGCTGCGGTAATTGCGCGGCAATCTGCCCTAAAAAAGATATCATAATGGTAAAAGAGGAAGCTTAATGAAAGAGTTCTTAGAGGGTTCTCAAGCTGTAGCTGAGGCGGTAAGGTTGTGCAAGCCGGGGGTAATTTCTGCTTATCCCATCACTCCCCAGACGCATATCGTTGAGCAGCTGGCCTCAATGGTGGCAGAGGGCAAACTCAACTCCCAGTTCGTGAATGTGGAATCAGAGCATTCCGCAGCCAGCGTGGTCTTGGGGGCGGCAGCTTGCGGGGTGCGCTCTTTTACCGCGACCAGTTCCCAGGGTTTACTTTTGATGACCGAGGTTGTTTTTAACATCGCGGGAATGCGGCTTCCGGTAGTGATGACCTGCGCCAACCGCTCGGTCTCTGCGCCTCTAAATATCTGGAATGACCATCAGGATGCCATTACCGTGCGCGATTCAGGATGGGTGCAACTGC
>MHGN01000024.1:0-5524 GCA_001805575.1 Omnitrophica WOR_2 bacterium RIFCSPHIGHO2_02_FULL_45_21
TTGGCGAATTTTGCCCCCACCCAAAATTCGCCAAACATGAAAAGCCGAATCGTACCCTTGCATTACCGCTAAGCGAGCGACCAAGCGAGCGTGGAGTGAGCCCGAGCCCCAGCGAGGGCGAACGGTGCAGACACCACAAACGCAGCCCGCCCAAGCGGGCGGTGCATTAGTTCATTGAATTTTAAAGAACGAAAACAAGACATTGTAAAGCCGAAACATAAGGCCATCCGAAAGTCCGGATAAAGACTTTGTCTATCATATTTTGAGTTTTTTAATCTATCTTTGGAGAATTAAGTTTTTACTTCACAATCAGCGTCCCGCGCATCTTGTTGTGGTCAGGGCCGCAAAAGACGTTACAATGGACAGGAAAACTGCCTTCTTTATCCGCGATAAATTCAACGGAGTTAGATTTTCCCGCGGGAATAGTTAAATTTACTTTAAAATCTGCTATGGAGATACCGTGAGGTACATCGCTGCTGGCTGCAACCAAACGAATCTTCTCGCCTTTCTTCACCACCATAGGATCCGGCTCAAACTTGTATTTTGAGGCCTTTAGTTTAATTACCCTTATCCCATCTTCTAGTTGTCCGGAAAATTCCCTATCCAGCACCTTAGCCTCCACCCGCACCGAGAGCTCCGGATATAAGGAGTCGTTGCTGACAATGATCACCTCACGCATCAAATCTCCCAGCTTTACGCTGTTATGGGCCAGGTCCAAAACCACCTCTAATTCCGCTTTCTCCTTTGGCTTTATCTCCATCTGCCAGTCAGCCGGTGCGCCTTTAGTATCAAAATAAGGGCTTTTATCTTTGCCTATGCTTAAAGAAGCAGTAGTGCAGGTACAGGAGGCCTTTATATTCTTAATCACAAGAGCCACATTACCTTGATTAGAGAGTTTGAATACTGTGCTGACCTTGCCTTGGTCTTTTTTAACCTCTCCGAAATTAAAGGAATTAGATTCCAGCACGATCTGGGGACGGTTCTCTCCGGCCTCAGCAGTTAATCTCTTCTCCAGCTCTTTTTTCACATTCTCATCCAAGATCGTCTTCAATGAAAACTTCTTGGCCACTTTGTAATAAATCTCATCCTTAGCGGTCCCGGTTTCAAGCAGGGCGTCAATATAACCCTTCATCTCTTTGGCCTCCGGGCAACTGCACTCGCTAAGGGGCATATTGCAACGTTTATCCCGCAGTTTAGAGTGGATTTCCGCCTTTAAGGCGTCAAAATCCTGGGTAAAGGCAAAGTGAGTCAAAAATAACATGCTGACCATAAATATAATAACCTTAGAGATGCGCATCTGTTTATCCTCCAATTTGTTGATAATTATAGGCGCGGTGGGCATAGTTAAAAAAATGCCCTTGGCCTAAAACCAAGAAGGGCCAAGGGCAAAGCTAACAGCCCTCTTTGCAATGGGCTATTGGCCTGAGCATCCAGCGGATACAATTTCTTGCCATATCATCCACCTCCTATATTAGTGTACCTATTCTTCCACTCCTACACCGTATTCGTATACCGGCCTGCCTCCCTAATGGCTATGTTTTTTCAGGATCTCCGCCTTCTTCGTGATGATGTTCCCCCTTTTCCTCTTCTTCGAGCTTTTCTAATTTCTCAATATATTTTTGCGGGTCTTTCTTAAAATCTTTCAGGCACATCTTGCAGCAGAGATTGTAGATTTTGCCCTCATATTCAACCTGATAAACTTCTTCTTTCTTAATCTCTTGACCGCTTACCGGACAAATTTTGTTGCCCACCTCAATTGGTTTTACTGCAGGCTCTTTATCCTCTGTCTGCGCCTGTGCAAATTGGGTAATTGAAGGTAACCTGTTTATCCCCAGGATAAACCCACCCGCAACACCCGCTATAAGAATTATACATATTCTTTTAAACATTTTCTCTTCCTCCTCGTATTTATTCACTCATCTACTCCAGACAAACCAGACAAATAGATACGCCGCCGCCACTGCTACTAAGGTAAAAGGTAACCCTATCTTCGCAAAGTCTTTGAATTTGACTTCGTAACCTTCCTTTTTGAGCAGGCCGCAGGCAACGATATTTGCCGATGCGCCGATCGGCGTAATATTGCCGCCTAAGCTTGCGCTGATAAGCAGGCCAAAAAGAAATAAAGACGGATTAATATTGAGATTCCCGGACATAGAAAGCGCCACCGGAAGCATTGCAGCCAGAAAAGGGACATTGTCTACAAATGCGGATAGAAATACGGAAATAAAAACTAATAGCGTATAACCCAGGAAAATATTCTCACCGACCAATCCGGAAAGAGCATTTGAGATTGTCTCAATCCAGCCGCAATGCGTAAGGCTGCCTACGAGCACAAATATTCCTAAAAGAAAAAATGTCGTCTCCCAGTCTAAAGATTTTAAGCCGGCCAAGATTGAACTTCTGCTGACAAACTTCTCCCAGAACAGGGAAATCGCCCCGAAGAGCATACAAAGTATCCCGGCCATATAGGAGAAACCAGTATCGAAAAATGAGCTTCCTGCGAGCAAGACAACCAGACTGGCCAGAATAATCGTAGGAATCCACGACTTTACTTTTTCAACCGGTATGAGCGCAGCTTTCTCTGTATGTTTCCTGAATATAAAATATAAAACAAAAAACGAAGCTACTGCTCCAATTTCAACAGCAAAGAAAATGCTCGGCCTTCCTTTGTAAAAGAAAAAGTCGCCAAAATTCATCCTAGCAAAACCTCCCAGTAACATACTGGGAGGATCTCCGATTAAAGTGGCGGCGCCCTGGAGATTGCTGGATATGGCAATAGCAATCATCATCTTGACAGGATTTAATTTCAATTTTTTGGCTAAGGAAAGGGCGATGGGCGCAACTATCAAAACCGTGGCCACATTTTCTACAAATGCCGAGATAAATCCGGTTAAAAGACAAATAGATAATATCGCCCAGCCGGTATTTTTGGCTTTATCTACAATGAGCTCAGCAATATACGCCGGAACCCGGCTTTCCATAAAAATATCCGCGATTATCAATGTTCCTACAAAAATCCCCATTACATTCCAATTAATAAAAGCTACTGCATCATGAAAAGAAATCGCCCGGCACAAAATAAGCAAGAGAGCCGAAGAAACCGCTATATGTGTTCTTTTTTTGGGGAAGAAAATAAAGAGTAGATATGCCAGGATAAAGACGGATAGGGAAATAACCTTGGGGTTCATACCTTTAGTTTGCGTTCCATACGCCAGGAATAAAGACAGGGCACGATAAACCAGGTAATCATCTCGATGGCCATCCCTCCGAGCGAAGGTATAGCCATTGGCTGCATAATCTCTGAGCCGGTTCCTTTCAGGAACATAATCGGTAGTAATGCCACAATAGTAGTAATGGTGGTCAGGAAAGCAGGCCTGATTCTGCCTAACCCGGCATAAACCGTTGCCTCAATAATATCCTGTCTGGTTTTAATCTTATCCTTTCTCTCTTTAAAGACACCGTTTAAATACGTGGTGATCAGGATGCCATCATCAACTGCAATGCCAAACAGGACAATAAACCCTACCCAGACCGCAACAGAAAAGTTAAAGCCCTTAAACATACTGTAGATAGCCAGAAGCCATACCCCTCCTGAAAGGGTAACCGGTATGGCGGTAAAAATATCTGCGGATTGCGATAGTGAACGGAAGTTCATATAAATAAGTAAGAAGTTGATTAACAAACTTATGGGAAGTAAAACCATAATCTTTTTGGTTGAGCGCACCTGATTTTCAAATTGTCCTGACCATTCAACAAAATATCCCGGCGGAAGTTTTAGCTTTTCTTTAACAATTTTTGATGCCTCTTCCACAAAACCCACCATATCCCGTCCGCGCACATTCATTAAGACGTAAGCGCGCAAAAGCCCGTTTTCGGAGTTAATCATTGCCGGTCCGGTAACAAAATAAATATCGGCTAATTGGGTTATGGGAATCTGCGCGCCGTCTTTTGTGGCGACAAATACCCTTTTGAGGCTTTCCGGGTTATCGCGCAGCTCCCGGGCATAGCGCACCCGCACCGGGTATCTTTCCCTTCCTTCTACCGTGGTGGTAATATTCTCACCGCCGATAGCCATTTCAATCACATCCTGGACATCCCGTATAGACAGGCCAAAACGGGCAATCTGCTCCCGCTTAATCTTAAATTCAATATAGGGCTTGCCCACAATCTTTTCAGAATACAAATCTACCGCACCCGGAATATCCCGCACAATATTTTCTACCTGTTGGGCAATTTCTTCAATCCCCTTTAAATCCTGGCCAAAGACCTTGACTCCCACCGAGGTGCGGATACCGGTTGCCAGCATATCAATCCTATTGATAATCGGCTGGGTCCAGATATTGGAAACCCCGGGAATCTGCAGGGCCGCGTTCATCTGGCGCACTAATTTATCCTTAGTCATTCCCTTTCTCCAGAGATGCTTTGGCTTTAAGGTAACAATGGTCTCAAACATTTCAATGGGCGCGGGGTCAGTAGCGGTCTCTGCCCGGCCTAATTTTCCCACCACCAGCTCAACCTCTGGAAAACCCTGGATAATCTTATCCTGTATCTGCATCACCCGATAGGCCTCGGTGAGGGAAACGCTCGGCCGCATTACCGGCATAAAAAGGATGGTGCCTTCGTCAAAAGACGGCATAAATTCTCTGCCGATGCGCGGGCCAAGCCAAAACCAGGATGCGGAGATGCTAATAATAATAGCCAGGACAACAGCTGATTTAATCTTCTTGGGAAGAATACAAATCAGGGTTGAAACAGCGATGCTTAAAAAGACGGCAAAGGATACAATACCCTTAGGGATAATAAAAGGCAGGCTCATCATAAATACGCTCCAGGGAATAAGCAGAAATTTCGTGCGGTTATTCAGAACCCAGCGCAGGATTTTTTCATACAGGTTATGTAATTTCTTAACTAAGATATTTTCTTCCGGCTCACGTAACCTTCCCTTTAAACCATAGAGGCAAAGCACCGGGGTCAAAGTAAGGGCAATAGCCACCGAAGCCAGCAGGACTAATGTCTTAGTCCAGGCCAGGGGATGGAATAATTTTCCCTCCTGCGCCTCTAAAGCAAAAACAGGTAAAAATGATACTACAGTAGTTAGAACTGCGGTCATTACTGCCGAGCCCACTTCAGAGGCCGCGCCAAAAACAACCTCCAGCCGGCTCTTTCTGCCGGCGGCAATTTCATCCTTTTCCGTAATTAAACGCCGATATGTATTCTCGGTCATTATAATCCCCATATCCACCAGCGCGCCTATGGCAATGGCAATACCTGAAATAGACATAATATTAGAGTCAATCTTCAGGTAATACATCGCAATAAAGGCGATTAATACCGAAAAAGGCAGGGCCAGACAGATAATCATCCCGGCAAAGATATGGGCGACGAAAGGCACCACCACAGCCATGGTAATGATGAGTTCTAAAATCAGGGCCTCTTTTAAGGTGCCGAGGGTGCGGTGGATTAATTCGGTGCGGTCATAAAAAGGAACGATCTTTACGCCCGGCGGCAGCCCCTTTTGAATGTC
>MHGN01000024.1:5561-12614 GCA_001805575.1 Omnitrophica WOR_2 bacterium RIFCSPHIGHO2_02_FULL_45_21
GCATTTTCGCCATAGCGCATCACCACCACCCCGCCGACTGCCTCTTTTCCTACCTTATCTAAAGCGCCCCGGCGGAATTCCGGGCCTAACTGAACCACCGCCACATTCTTGATATATACCGGTGTATTATTGGAATATTTGATTACCGTATTTTCAATATCTTCGGTTGACTTGATAAAGCCTAAGCCCCGGATAATAAACTCCATCCCTGCTGATTCAATAACTTTTGCCCCCACATCAATATTAGAATCCTTGACCGCCTTTAAAACATCGTCTAACATTACATCGTAGGCAAACAACTTATTGGGGTCAATGTCAATTTGATACTGTTTGACAAATCCGCCGATGGAGGCAACCTCAGATACGCCCTTAACAGAATTTAGCTGATAGCGAATAAACCAATCCTGCAGGCTCCTCAATTTTTCTAAGGTATATCCTTCGCCTTCAACGGTATACCAGAAAACCTGGCCCAGGCCGGTGGCATCAGGGCCCAAAACCGGCATAACCCCCATCGGGAGCCGGCCGGAGACTAAATTTAACTTCTCCAAGACCCGTGAGCGGGCCCAGTAATAGTCCACATTATCCTGAAAGATAAGATAGACCTCCGAGAAGCCAAAGGCGCTTGAGGCACGGGTGGTCTTTACTCCGGGAACGCCGCGTAAAGCAACCGAAAGAGGATAGGTAACCTGGTCTTCTATATCCTGGGCAGAGCGTCCTGGCCAGTCCGTATAGACAATAACCTGCTTTTCGCCGATATCCGGGATGGCGTCAATGGGAATATTGGTCATCGCCCAGAGCCCCCAGAAAATAATGCAGATGTAGAGCACAAAAACTACGAAGGGGGTCTTGAGACAGTAAGAAATAAGTTTATTAATCATAGTCCTTAGTGTTTATGCTGCGTCGCAGGCGGCGCGCTTTCTGTTTTGGTTTCTTCTTCCTTGATTTCTGTTGCCCCGCCCCAGAGAACCGACATCCCGCCGGTAAGCTGGCTCTGGGAATCAAGCAGAAAATTGCCTTTGGTCACTACGTATTCGCCTTCTGTCAGCCCGCTTAAGACCGGAAAGACCTTGATTCTTTGCCCGTCTATTAAAGCTAGACCCTCCGGGCCAACGGTTATTTCTCGGGCTTCAAAACTCCCCTGCCCGCTATCCACCCAGACAATTTTTCTCGCTCCGGTATCTAAAATCGCCTCCCGCCCGACGCTCAAGACATCATCGGATAGCTCCGCCTGAATAAAAACATCCACAAACATTTCTGGTTTTAGCTTCTTCATAAGATTATCTATCTCAAGGCGCACCCTTAGCGAACGCGTTGCCGGGTCTAAGATGGGATTTATCGCCCGGATCACTCCTTTAAATTCCTCACCCGCATAGGCCTGGGTGGTTACTCTCACCGTCAGCCCTTCTTTTATCCAGCTTAATTCATATTCATAAATGTCAGCATAAACCCAGACCTTATCTTCTGGTAAAATCAGACTGCGCTGTGATTCTTTGGCTTCTTCCAATTCTTCAAGCTGCGCATCAGACATTCCTAAAACCTTAAGGCGAAACTTTGATTTTTCTACCAAATCCCCCGCCCTTCTTACTACATCGCTATCCGGGCTATTGGAAACTTTATTAAAGGTCTCCAGAGCAATCAGATATTCTTCCTGGGCAATGGTCAGGTCCGGGTCATAGGCAATTTTACCTACGGTGCGGATTTCCTTGAAGACATTGGCTTTTATAACTTTTGCGTTAGCGATTCCCGAAAGCTCCATTTGCCTTTTGCTCAAAGCCAAGGTACCCGCTATATTTTTAGATATGGAAGATAAATCCTCTTTGGATAATTTCTCAAGCTTCCTTCCGCATACCGGACAATTAATCTCCTCGCCCTTAATCATAAACTTATGCTCCCCGCAGATACACTGGGCATCCGGCTTTCCTTCATCGCAGTGCGGGCAATGGCCGAATTCTTTAATCCCGCAGCCATAAAACGCCCCTTCTTTAGCTTCTTCTTCATACACCGGGGCGACCTGTGTTTCAACAGGTATCAAATCCATTCCGCACAAAGGGCATTTCCCCGGCTGAGCCGACTTTACCGAAGGATGCATGGCGCAGGTCCAGTATTTTACGCTCCCTTGAGTTTGCGCCGCTGGCTGTAATTGACCGGGCCTTTGCTTTATAAAATTGCGCCCTGAAATAATACCAACCGCCAAAATTCCCAAAATCAATACCCGAATTATAATTTTATTTCTTTTCACCCTGCCCACCTTTCCTTTCAGACCCCACCCTTACTTTTATGAAGGGCGGGGCTTCCTCAATTTTATTTTCTTTGACACTTTGACACCTTGATACTTTGATACTCTATTTTAGTTCTTTCCCTACCGCTCTTTCCAAATCCGCATAAGCGAGCTCCCAATCTACCAAAACCTGAGCATAGTCTAACTTAAATTCTAAAAGCATCCTCTCGCTGTCTAAGAAATTCAGGAAATCATTTTTACCCGCCTCAAAGCCGATAGATGCGGTCCTGAATGCCGCTTCTGCCTGCGGTAAAAATGAGGTTTCATAAAGCTCAGCCAAGCGCTTCTGCGATTCTATCTTCACTAATGCTGCCTCTAATTCAGAAAAAAGCATATTCTCTAACGCCCTATACTCTGCCTTTACTTCTTCTAACTGCGCCTTAGCTTCTTTTACAAATGAGCTTTGCTTTTCCCAAAACCATAAGGGAACGGTTACTCCGGCCATTGCCGCCCAGCCGCCGGTAGAGCTGTTTCTTTCTTCTCTCTGGTATTTAAACATAAAATCCGGCAGGTACTCCTGTTTTGCCAGGGTATAATCAATCTCTGACTTACGCAGCATTTCCTGAAATGCCTTTAGCTCGGGCCGGTTCTCTTTAAGCAGATTCAAGAATTTAGGCCTGTTTAACTCAATATTTTTGGCTTCTAATTGCACAGTTACTTTCAAATCCTCAAAATCCTGAGAACGGCTAAGAAGCGCCTTTAACATTGCCTGGAAAATCCCATTTTCCTGTTTGAGCATTATGGCTTGGTTATCTAACTTGGCATATTCTGTCTGCGCCTTTAAGACCTCCTGCTGGCTTACCTGGCCGATAGAATATCTATTGGTGAGCGTTTGAATGAGCTGGTCTAATAATATCTTGGTATCTTCGGTAATCTGGAGTTTTTTGGCATTTAAGGAAAGCGTAAAATATGCCTCTTTTACTTTCTGCACTATTTCATTTTCTTTTTCCTTAAACTCTTCTTTCAGGGATTTTGCCTCCTGCCCTGCGGCCTGCCTGCGCAGGAATAATTTGGTGGGAAAGGAAATTTCCTGGGAAATGCCAAAAGTGCGCATGGGTGCGGTTTTGCCGCGCATCAGCGCATCCATACCCGCCCGTATCTTATCGTATTCAAACTCTAATTTAGGATCGCTCAAGCTCCTTAAAAGCTTAACCCGCGCCAGAGCCGCCTCATACCTCATCTTTGCCGCCTTGATTTGTGGATTATTCTTCAGCGCCTCGGTAATTAGTTCGCTTAAGTTTGCCGGCCGGGTTTGTTCCTGGGAATAAACCGGATTAGCCGCATATATAGAAATACCTACTAATAAAACTACATTTAAAAATTTATTTTTTCTCATATTTTTACCCAACAGGGTAGTCCTTCCTATGCCTATTAAGGAAGATGCTTATCTTCCCTGACACCTTGACACTTTGATACCTTGACACTTTTTATGGCATTTTCCTGAACCTTGAAATAAGCTCAACCACCTCGCCTATTTTCTCTTCTTTTTCTCTCTGGGATTTGCTCCGAAGAGCATTTACCACACATCCGTCAATGTGTTTCTTGAATATCTCATTCTCCACTCTGTATAACGCCCCGATAATGGAATGAATCTGGGTCATTATATCCACGCAGTAGCGCTTCTGGTCAATCATCTTCTGTATCCCGCGGATTTGTCCTTCAATCTTTTTTAGGAAAATCAGCTGTTCATCGTGGCTAGTTTGCGATCTTGATTTTTGCATTTTGATTAAGCCTTTCTATTTGACTGTCTGAAGTATACCATACCCCCCCACCCTATGTCAAGTAAAATTTTATTTATTTTAAGGGATAGCTGTGCCTGATTCTTCGCAGGGCGCTCGATATCGGTTTTAGGCCGCGAGGATTTCTCTGGCGATGTATTGATAATTTCTCCTCCAGATAAGAAATGTCATTATAGGTATCTACATCAAAGGACGGCTCTAAGAGACCACAGCTTATCTTTGCTTTCTTCAATTTATCGAGAGTCTGGCCCAAAACCTTTTTCGTTCCCCAGTCTATTCCCCTGAATGCTTCCTTATTGAATAAAGACAATCCGATAAGGTAATACCCGCCGTCTAAGGCAGGGCCTAAAACACAATGCTTGGTTTCTAATGCCTTGAATGCGCTATTCACAACTTCCCTGTCAATCATGGGGCTATCGCTTCCGATAGTAACTACTCTGCGGGCAGCAGAACTTCCCAGGGCAAAGCGAAAAACATTGAATAATCTTTCTCCCAAATCCCTGCCTTCCTGGGAGCAGAATTCAAGGCCATTACCTGCCAGCCACTTTTTTATTCTCTTTTCTTTATCCAGCGGCGTATAACAGATTATTCTTTTAAAATTTTTCCCTTCTGTCCTCTTTAGTACTGCTTCAACGAACAGGCGGTATAGATTAGCGGCGTTTCGCTTACCAATTTTCTTTGCCAGCCTGGTTTTTACCCTGCCGGCCTGAGGATATTTTACAAAAATAATCAGGACATTACTTGATACCTTCGGCATCTTTTAACAGCAGGCGCCTTTGGACAAGCCATTTTCTTTTGCCTGGGGATTAGCGCTCAAACAGCCAAACGGACCATAATGTATGCTTCTGTCACCGGTGAGCTTAAAATGGCTGCCATAGCGGGTCTCCAGAAGTATTGAAGCGGTATTACCGCAGACTAACATTGGCTTATTTGTTTTAAAAATATGGCGGTCATCTAGTATAAACTGGCGGGAATGGCCGGGAATTGTCCCTGAGTATGCGGCGGCCTGGCCGTAATCTTCACAGATATCCTCTAAGGTATCTAATTTAAAAGCGCGCACTGTCATTGAGTAAAAATCAATCATCCCTGCCTTTTTTTCCATTTCCGGCTGATCAAGGCTGATTTTCTTTTTAGAAACCACCCGATAATCCAGGCATCCTAATTCCCGCAGCAGCCTGCGGAAGTCTTCTATATATAAGGCCCCAGCAAGACATTCTCCGTAAAGAACCGCTTCGTCCTTAAGATGCTCCGGAATACGCCTCCCGGAGAAAACATCAGAAAAATACAGCTCGCCGCCGGGCTTTAGAACCCGCAGTATCTCTCTAAAAACTGATTCCTTATCCGGCGAGAGATTAATCACGCAGTTTGAGATAACCAAATCAATTGAGTTATCTTCTATGCCAAGTTTTTTGAGATTTTCAATATAACCTTTTTTAAATTCCACATTGCGCTTGCTAAATCCAAATTTCTCCATCTGCCACTGGCTATGCTTCTGGGCAATCTCTAGCTGTTCATCGGTCATATCTACGCCGATGACAAAACCTCTTTCTCCGACAAGATAAGAAGCAACATAGGCGTCTCTTCCTGTTCCACAGCCTAAATCCAGGACTCTGCAGCCTTCTAACAAAGGCGGGATAGGCGAGCCGCAGCCGTAGAATTTATCCTTTATCTGGGGATGAATCATTGCCGTAATTTTACCTAGATTTCCAGGCAAAGAATCCGTTAAACAGCAGGCGTTAGTTTTTAAGTCATTTTTGGTCTTAAGGATTTTCCCGTAATATTCCTTAACTAAGTTATGGCTGCGGCTATCGGAAGCCGCACCATTGCCTTCCGGCTTATGGCTGCGGCTATTCGGTTGCCCACCATTGCCTTCCGGCTTATGGCTGCGGCTATTCGGTTGCCCACCATTGCCTTCCGGCTTATGGCTATCCCCGTTTAGAGAGCCAGGGGCCTTTGCTTCTGCCAGCGCTCCCTGGCAGCTTGAGCCATAACCGGCAGTGCAGGCAAAACAGTGCTCGCCGAGCGCAATCTCTTTTCCCTCAAGTTCCGCAGGGCTGATTGTATCAAGGCTAAGGGAATTGCCAAATTCATCCTTAAGCGCCCATCCCAGAGCCAGGTTAAAATCGCAATCATAGAGCTTCCCGTCAAATCCCACACTTAAGAATGACCGGCACATAAGATTATCTACGACAGTGAAGTTAAAGTTTTCCTTCAAAAGGCCGATGTAGAAACCGTATTTTACTTGTGACTCTAAACTATTCTTAAACCTGGCTATCGGAACATTGGTAATCGTAAGCAGATGATTGAAATCAATTCCATAGCGTGCCTTTAATATTTGCTTATAATCATGCTCTAATCTTTCTGCTTGAGGCGGCAGGTTTTCGTTAAGAGGATTATAAACCAGATCTAAGCGCAACCCTTCTTCCCGGGCAAATCCGGCATTATTTAATAACTGCAGAGCTTTGATACTTTTTTCAAAAACTCCTTTTCCTCTTTGCTCATCAACATTTTCCTTGCGGTAACAAGGCAGGGAACAAATAAGACGAACTCTGTTTTGCTTAAAAAAGGCGGGCAGGTGCGCTTTACCCGGCTCAAAGATAACCGTAAGATTAGAGCGCACAATAAGCTCATCCACTAGGCCTCGGATAGAGGTAACGAAATAATCAAAATGCGGATTAAGCTCCGCAGCGCCTCCGGTTATATCCAACGACTCAATTTTATATCTACTCAAGAATTTCAGGATATGATCAACTATCTTTTTTGACATTATATTTTTGCCTTGCGGCGATGCCTCGATATGGCAATGTGTACAACTCTGATTGCAGAAATTACCCATGTTCACCTGCAAGAGAGTAGGCCTGCCTCTGCGTAAGCTATTTTTATACTTACCATTCTGCTTTTGCAAATACTCTAGAAAGGTATTCATTTCTTCTCCTTCTGCTTCACCATTTTTCTGATATGTTTCTGAACATAATAAACAGCTACAAAGAATGGAGCCCCTCCCAGGCTAAAGCCTGGGGTTCCTTGCTTGGCGGA
>MHGN01000025.1 GCA_001805575.1 Omnitrophica WOR_2 bacterium RIFCSPHIGHO2_02_FULL_45_21
AGGTAGTCCTGATAGAGCTGTTGATAAGCACAGCGCGGGTAAGCGTATTAATGGTTGCCTTTCGTAAACTGCTAAATCTACCTAAGCGATCAGTCTTTATTCTATGGCGCATATCCAGAATTTATTTCTGTTTTAACTTCTTATTATCAACCTTCATCCCTAAACTTAAACCCATACCGACAAGCAATTCCTTGACTTCCGCAAGCGACTTTTTGCCAAAGTTGCGTAAGGAGAGCATCTCATCTTCGGCGCGTTTAACTAAATCAGCGATGGTCTTGATATTTTCCTCCCGGAAACAATTGGCGGCCCTTACCGTTAGTTCTAACTCCGATATCGGAAGCCTCAGCTTCTCATACAAAGCCATCTCATCCATACTCATCTGGGGCTCCTGCTCAAACTCCTCATCCGGAAGCCTGCCGAAATTTATAAATACATCGAGATGCCGCAGCAGGATATTTGATGCGTAGAGCAGGGCATCTTTCGGGTTCATCGCACCGTTTGTCCATATTTCCAGTATTAGACGGTCATAATCCGTCCTTTGTCCTACGCGGGTATTTTCTGTGGCAAATGCCATTTTGCTTACCGGGCTAAAGATGGAATCTATGGCAATAACTCCGATTGGCTGATCTTCTTTTTTATTCAGGTCTGCCGGGACATAGCCTCTCCCCCTGGCAACCTCCATTTCAAGCGAAAACTTGGCGTCTTTTGTAAGTGTTGCGATATGTAAATCAGGATTAACCACCTCAATCGTTTCATCGGTCTCAATATCTTTTGCAGTTATTGCTCCCTTCTTGTCTTTTTTTATCCAAATTGTCTTGGGAGTTTTTGAATGCAGGCGAAGCACTAATTTTTTGATATTGAGGATCATCTCTGTTACATCCTCAACAACCCCGGGTATGGTGGAAAATTCATGCTGACTTAAACCGAATTTGATATTGGTTACCCCTGCTCCCTCAATGGAAGAGAGGAGCACCCTGCGTAAGGAATTACCCAGGGTGACGCCATAGCCTCGCTCAAACGGCTCCGCGATAAACTTTCCATAGGTCTGCGTATAGGTAGCTTCGTCACATTGAAGCCTCTTGGGCATCTGGAAATCTCTCCACTTAATCCCCATATCTTTTCTCCTTTAATGAGCAGACAATTTACGGAAGCCGAAGGCTGACGTAAATTGTAGCCCGTAGGGCGCCTGCGAACTTACTTAGAATACAGCTCCACAATCAATTGCTCCTGAATGGGCATTACAATATCATCTTTTTCAGGCAATCGCAATACCTTCCCGGCAAACTTTTCGCTATGCACATCTAACCATGGCGGCTTAGCGCGTTCTAGGGCAAGCTTGATATTCTGGCGAATATATTCTAAGCCTTTGGGCTTAGCCTTCAATTCAATACTATCGCCGCTTTTAACAAGATAAGATGGAACATTAACTCTCTTTTGATTAACAAAAACCCAGCCATGGTTAGTAATCTGGCGGGCCGCATCCCGCGAAAGAGCAAATCCCAGCCTGAATATGACGTTGTCTAAGCGTCTTTCCAAAAGCTGCAAAAGAATCTTGCCGGTTACACCTTTTGTCTTTGAGGCAATTTGGAAGTAGCGCCTGAATTGCCTTTCCATTACACCATAAGTTCTTTTTACTTTCTGCTTTTCTCTGAGCTGTCCTCCATAATTAGAAAGCTTATGATAGCCCTTTTTGCCGCCCGCGCCGTGCTGGCCAGGGGCGTATGCCCTCCTGGCAATAGCGCATTTTTCCGTATAGCAGCGTGTGCCTTTGAGAAAAAGTTTTAACCCTTCCCTACGGCATAGCCGACAATCTGCTCCCGCATATCTTGCCATTTATTATACTCCTTTGAATAACGTTTATTTTCAGCGTAAAACGCAAGGCGCAAAGCGTAAAGTTATAACGTAAAACTTAAAACAAAATAAGTTTAAACTTTACGTTTTAGTTTTGCGCTTTCCACTTTACACTCTACGCTTCTTTTGCGGCCGGCAGCCATTGTGAGGAACGGGAGTTGTATCTTTAATGAAAGTAATGTTCAATCCTGCTGCCTGGAGAGCCCTGATTGCGGATTCTCGTCCTGAGCCAGGCCCCTTTACATACACCTCTAACGACTCTAAACCAATATCCTTTGCCTTCCTGGCTGCATCCGCTGCGCTAACCTGGGCCGCAAAGGGAGTAGCCTTCTTTGAACCGGAAAAACCGACAATCCCGGGAGTTGACCAAACTAATACGTTACCGCGCTTATCAGTGATGCTGACGATAGTATTGTTAAAACTGGCCAGTATATGCGCAACGCCTTGCGTAACACCCTTTGCGAGCTTTTTCTTACGCGCTTTTTCTTTTGTCGCCATAACCTCACTCCTTAATCAGCCCCGCCGATGGCGGGGCGAATTAATCCCGTCAACTGCGAAGCGGATTTCGAAGAAATACGCAAAGAGCTTTGTTGAGGGGGGAACTCCTTATATCAGCAGAGAAAAACTCAATGAACTCAATAAACTTATTATGTTTTCGCCTTTGCCGCCGGCCTTGCTTCTTCCTTTTTCTTTCCAACGATATGCCCGCCCTTACGCGGCCCCTTACGGGTGCGGGCATTAGTCCTGGTGCGCTGGCCTCTTACCGGAAGCCCTTTCTTATGGCGAATCCCGCGCCAGACACCGATATCCATAAGACGCTTAATATTTGCTGAAATATCATGGCGTAACTCACCCTCAATTCTATATCCGCTTTTCTGGATGAAGTTCGTAATCTTAGAAACATCTTCATCGCTTAAATCCTTAGCCCGCCTATCAGGATCTATGGCAACTGCTTTTAGTATCCGGTTAGATAAGGTTCTTCCGATACCGTAGAGATAAGTAAGCGCTATCTCTATCCTTTTATGCTTAGGCAGGTCTATGCCAAAAATTCTTGCCATATATCACCCCTAATTACTACGACACAAAACGCACGACTAAAATATTATCCTTGCCTCTGCTTATGTTTCGGATTGCTGCAGATAACCCTCACCACGCCCTCCCTGCGGATTATCTTGCAGCGGTCGCAGATTCTTCTTACTGATGATTTTACTTTCATTTAACTCTATAGGTTATCCTCCCCCTGGTTAAATCATAAGGGGATAACTCTAATTTAACTCTATCGCCGGGCAATATACGGATAAAATGCATACGCATCTTTCCTGAAACATGAGCCAGCACCGCGTGGCCGTTATCCAATTCCACCCGGAACATCGCATTAGGCAGAGATTCTTTTATCACGCCCTCAACTTCTAAAGCTTCTTCTTTAGGCATTCGTTCTTATTTCGTCAGTATTAAAGGGCCGCCTGCGGTAACAGCAACCGTATGTTCAAAATGCGCTGACGGTAAATTATCCTTTGTCACTGCTGTCCAGCCATTATCAGAGAGCCTGACTTCCCATCCTCCCATATTCACCATCGGCTCGATAGCTAAAATCATACCCTCTTTTAAAAGCGTGCCCGTATGAGGCTGCCCGAAATTAGGAATTTCAGGAGCTTCATGCATATCGCGGCCAATGCCATGGCCTACAAAATCCCTGACTACCGAAAATCCCTGTGATTCGCTATAGCTCTGGATTGCCCCGGAAATATCCATAAGATGATTATCGACCCTTGCCTGGGCAATACCCAGGTCTAATGCCTTCTTGGTTGCATCAACTAACCGTCGAGCGCGCCCGTTGACGCTGCCTACGGCAACCGTAATGGCGCAATCTGAAAAATAACCGTTTAGATTTATGCCGATATCAAGCTTAAACAAATCCCCGTCTCTTAACCGCCTGCCTGAAGGAATGCCATGCACCACCTCTTCATTAATGGAGGCGCAGATACTCTTGGGAAATCCACGGTATCCCTTAAATGCCGAGAGGGCATTTTCCCCTAAGATTAATTCCTGGGCAAGGCAATCAATTTCTTCAGTTGAAATACCAATAACTATTTTGCTGCGTAATTTGTCAACTATCCCGGCTAAAACGTGGCCGGCTTTTCGCATTGCCTCTATTTCAGAGGCGGACTTTATAAAAATCATCCCTTTCTTTCAAGAAAAATATGCCCTTTGCCGCCGTTGGCGGCACTCCGCCATTAGGCGGTAGCGGGCAGAACTTAAGGCATATTTTTCTTGATCCTGACCCCGCCCTGGCGGGGGAAAGATCTGATTTAGGTAACCTGATATGATTTCCTCTGCCCTTTAGAAGCTTCAAACACTCCTTAAGCACCGGCTTAAGCTCTCTATTCGCGTCTATATGCAGCAGGCGGTTCTGCTTGGCATAATAATCAATAACCGGAGCTGTCTGTTCCTGATAAATGCGAAGCCTGTTTTTAATCGTCTCTTCTTTATCATCAGGGCGCTGGTAAAGTTCAGCCCCGCAGAAATCACAGCGCATATCCTTCTTAGGCGGCATATTAACCAAGTGAAATACTGCCTGGCATTTTTTGCATAACCGGCGGCCGCTGAGCCGCTGGATAAGCGTCTTCTCGCTGGCGTCTAAATAGATGACCATATAAGCGCTGGTAATCTTAGCGCTCAAAAATTTGTCCAGGTCCCTTGCCTGCTGAGTATTACGGGGAAAACCGTCAAGTATACATCCGGATTTTAGGTCATTACGGGAAAGCCGTTCAATGACCATCCTGGTAATCAGCTGATCCGGAACGAGCCGGCCAGATTCAACATACTGCCTCACCTGGCTCCCCAGCGAGGTATTCTCTTTTATTGCCTGGCGTAAACTCTCTCCGGTTGATATATGCCTTAGTTTTAATTTCGCACATAGTACCTTCGCCTGCGTTCCCTTACCTACGCCAGGAGCTCCCATCAAAATAATCATCATAAGTAGCGGTTGCCGTAAGGCAACTGATTTATATCAACGCCTTCCATGAATGCGTCCGCTTTTAATGAATCCCTCATAGTGGCGCATGGATAATTGAGATTCAATCTGCTTAATAGTATCAAGCATCACTCCCACGACAATCAAAATCCCCGTGCCTCCAAAAAACGATGCGATAAGATAGGGCACCTTGAATCTCGCCATAATGAAATCGGGAAAAATGGCGATAATAGCGATGAATACCGCCCCAAAGAGGGTGATTCTGGTAACCACAAAATCAAGAAACTCGGTGGTAGGCGTGCCGGGCCTGATTCCCGGAATAAAACCGCCGTATTTCTTCAGATTATCCGAGATATCCTGCGGATTAAAGGTAATCGCGGTGTAAAAATAACAGAAGAAAATTATTAAAGCCGCATAAATAATCGTATAGAAAATGCTTCCTCTTACCATAGACCCGGCAAATCTTTGGAAGGCGGCATTAGGAATAAACGCGGCGATGGTGGCCGGAAACATAATGATCGACTGGGCAAAGATAATCGCGATTACCCCTGCGGTGTCTACTTTCAAAGGAATATAGGTTGATTGTCCGCCGTAAATTTTTCTACCTACCACCCTGCGCGCATACTGAACGGGAATTTTACGCTGAGCCTGGGTAACCAGAATAACCGCAAAAATAACCCCCGCTAATAAGGCCGCCATAAATGCCAATGTTAGATAGCGGGTTTGGTTGGTTCTCTGAGTAGTCCAACCGATAAGCTGCTGCAAGGCTACAGGTATACGAGAAATAATTCCTGCGGCGATAACCAGCGATATGCCCTGGCCAATGCCTCTTTCCTGAATCTGCTCTCCTACCCACATAATAAAGATAGTCCCGGTGGTGAGAGTAATTACCGTAATAATCCTGAAGGCCCATCCGGGATTGATCACGATATTCAGGCCTTCTAATAATTTACCCGGATGCTCAAGCCAAAGAGCGATAAAGAAAGACTGCACCAATGCCAAAGCCACTGTCGCATAACGGGTATACTGATTTATCTTCTGGTGGCCGGCCCTGCCCTCCTTAGATATTTTTTCCAAGGCAGGTATTACTGCGGTGAGCAGCTGAATAATAATTGAGCTTGAAATGTAAGGCATTATCCCCAGGGCGAAGATGGTTAGCTTCTCCAATGAGCCGCCGGAGAACATATTCATTATGCTTAATATGGTGCCTCCCTGGCTTTTGGCAATACTGTCAAAGAAGCGCGCCAATTCCTGGGCGTTAATCCCGGGAATAGGGATGAAACTGCCTAACCTATAAACCGCAATAAGGCCTAAGGTGATAAGAATCTTTCGCCTGAGGTCATGAATTTTAAAAATATTCTGCAGTGCGCTGAGCATTATTTTATAAGTTCTATCTTTCCGCCGGCCTTTTCTATCTTCTCGATAGCACCCTTGGAAAATTTATGAGCTCTTATGGTAAGCGCACGAGTAAGCCTGCCTTCTCCGAGTATCTTAATCAGGCCTTTGCTATTTTCGATCAGCCTGTTTTCTGCCAAAACGTTGCTGTCAATGCTCAAACCTTTTGCAAAATTGTTTAGCCCTTCAAGGTTTACCAGCTGATATTGCCTGGCCGGCTTATGGTAAAAACCTCTTTTGGGTATTCTGCGGATTAAGGGAGATTGCCCTCCTTCAAAACCCAGATAAAAATCCCTGCCTGAGCGCGACTTCTGGCCTTTATGGCCACGAGTGGAGGTCTTTCCATGGCCTGAACCCGGGCCACGGCCTAAAAGTTTCTTTCTTTTATGAGCGCCTTTTACCGAGATTAACGACTCAAGAGCCATTTGTCTGATCACCTTTTGATTGCGCGGCTTCAGGTTTTATCTTTACCCTCAATTGCTTCAAGCCGTCAATCGTTGCCTTGACCACGTTAATGGGATTATTTGATTTAAGGCTTTTGGTCAGGATATCTTTTATTCCCGCAGCCTCACAGACTGCCCTTACAGAGCCGGCAGCAATGACTCCGGTTCCTTCAGCTGCCGGTTTCAGTAAGACCTTGGCTGCGCCAAAATGCCCGATTACTTCATAAGGAATTGTTGTTCCCGCAAGTGGCACGCTAAAGCAGTTCCTCTTAGCTATATGCAGGCCTTTGCGGATGGCATCGGCAACCTCATGCGCCTTACCCAGGGCATAACCTAACCTGCCTTTTGCATCGCCCAAGACAATAAGGGCGCTGAAGGACATTTTTTTTCCGCCCTTAGTAACCTTGGTAACCCGATTAATGCTGACAACCCGCTCAATAAATTCCGATTGTTCCCTCCGTCTCTGTTCCATAGCTAAAAAATTAATCCTCCCTTACGCAAAGCTTCAGCAACCGCCTTTATCCTTCCCTGGTAGGCAAAACCGCTGCGGTCAAAAACCACTTTCTGTATACCTTTAGCAGTTACCTTTTGCGCAAACATCTCACCTAAGAGCGTGGCTGCCTTTACGTTGCCGCAATAGCCGAGCTTATCCCGCAGCTCTCTGGCCGTTGTTGATAAGGAAAGTATCGTCTTTGACTCTGTATCATCAATTAACTGAGCCTGTATGTTTCGCAGGCCGCGATGGACACAGAGCCGCGGGCATTCCTCTGTGCCTCTAATTTTTGCTCTTATTCTTTTATGCCGGGAAATTCTTTTTGCTTCTTTAACTATAGCCATTTTTAATGAGCGCGTGACTTATGGAACGAAGTGAGCATAAGTCACTGCGCGAATTAAACCCTTGACATTTTGCCTAAAGAAAGTTAACCCGTAAGCAAAATGTCAAGGGTAAGTTCGGCCAGACAACTTCCGTTCGCCTCACCGCAAAGCGGCGGCTCCGTAAGTTGTGGCCTCACTTATTTAGCCGCGGCCTTTCCGACCTTCCTGCGGACAATTTCGCCTGAGTAACGAATGCCTTTTCCTTTGTACGGCTCAGGCGGATAGATTCTGCGAATTTGCGCTGCCACCTCTCCAACCCTCTGCTTATCAATACCCCTGACGATGATCTGGGTTGGCTTTGGCGTCTCAATCTTTATATCTGCCGGAATCGGGAAATTAACCGGGTGTGAAAAACCTAAAATAAGAATTAAGGTATTTCCCGAGACAGAAGCGCGGAATCCCACCCCCTGAATCTCCAGTTCCCTGACGTAACCTTCACTTACACCCTTAATCATATTGGCAAGCAAGCTGCGGGCTAAGCCATAGAGGGATTTATCTAACCGGCTCTGTAAGGGTGATTTTAGAAAAACCTGAGCGTCCCTTACTTCACAGGATATCCGAGCAGGTAAGCCAAATGTAAGCTTTCCTTTCTCTCCTTCAATAGAAACTTCGCCATTAGCGACATTAACCTTAATCCCTGAAGTAATCGGAATAGGTTTTTTACCTATACGTGACATAATTTTCCCTTACCAAACATAGCAAATAATCTCTCCTCCAAGCTTTTTTTCTCTTGCCTGCAGGTTAGTCATTAACCCCTGGGAGGTAGAAACTATTGCCCTGCCATAGCCTCTTAACACCGTAGGTATCTTAGCGCTTTTAGAATAAATCCTTAGGCCCGCACGAGAAACACGCCTGAGGCCTTTTATTGCCGGTTCTTTGGAATGAGGTTCATATTTTAGATAGACCTTGACTATCTTCGCTGCGCATACCTGAACCTGTTCTTTGAAATTATCGATATAACCTTCGTCTTTTAGAATTCCCAGGATTGCATTATTCATTTTAGAAGCAGGAACAGCTGCCGCCTCTTTCCTTGCCATAATCGCATTACGAATTATCGTAAACATATCCGCTGTTAAATCTGTTCGTGCCATCTTCCCCTCACCAGCTTGCTTTCTTAACCCCCGGAATCAAGCCCTGCCAGGCTAATTCCCTAAAACAGATGCGGCAAAGCTCAAATCTTCTTAAGTAACCGCCTGAACGCCCACAGATACTGCAACGATTATATCTGCGGGTAGAAAACTTTTGCGGCTTTTTCCACCGCGCTATTTGTGATTCTTTAGCCATACAACCTTCCTCATGCCTTTATTCGTCCCGCCCCGCACACTCTGGATACAAGGCGGGATACCCTTGACATTTTAGATCTTTTAGTCATAAGCGAAATGTCAAGGGTCAAATTCGCAGACGCTTCGCTACAACTTGCGTTCACTGCGTTCCTCAAGTTGTCTGCTCATTTGAAAAGGCATACCGAATAATTTTAATAACTCAAACGCCTCCTGGTCGCTTCCGGCATTGGTAACTATCGTAATATCCATCCCCTGAACCCGTTGAATTTTATCTACATCGATCTCCGGGAATGCGCTCTGCTCTTTCAATCCAAGACTGTAATTACCATGTCCGTCAAAGGAATTTGCCGGAACACCTCTAAAATCTCTGATTCTGGCTAAGGCCACGTTAATCAAGCGGTCTAGAAATTCATACATCATCTTATTTCTCAGGCTCACTTTACAGCCGATGGGAAGGCCTTCTCTAGTCTTAAAATTTGAAATTGCCTGTTTGGCTCTACAGACAGCAGGCCTCTGGCCGGTTATCAAGCTCAGCTCCTCTTGCGCCTTATCCAACATCTTAATATCAGCGATCGCCTCACCCACACCCATATTGATTACTATTTTCCTGATAAGCGGAACCTGCATCCGGCTTTTGTAGCCTAATTTCTGCTGCAGGGCAGGGATAATCTCTTTGCGGTATTTTTCTAATAGACGAGGAATCATAACGGTTGTTTACACCTCTTGCAAATTCGCAGTTTGGTTTTATCTTTAGATATACTAAAACCCACCCGTACCGGACGGTTACAGCTCTTACAAAAAGGCATAATATTTGAAAGCGAAACCGACCTCTCTACCTGGACAACTCCACCCTGCTGATTTTCTTGCGTTTTACGCATGTGTTTTTTGACCAGATTAATCCCCTCAACAGCGGCGCGCATTAGATCCCGGGCAATAAATAAGACCTTTCCGGTCTTTCCTTTATCCTTTCCGGAAGTAACCATAACTATGTCGTTCTTCTTTATTCTTAGCATCGCTTCTATATGACTTCGGGAGCCAGAGAGACAATCTTCATAAAATTTCTATCCCGCAGTTCCCTGGCCACAGGGCCAAAGACACGCGTTCCTCTAGGGTTACCCTGAAGATCAATAATTACCGCGGCATTACGGTCAAATCGCAGGTATGATCCATCGCTGCGCCTGATTGCCTTTTTTATCCGCACAATTACTGCCTTAGCTTTTTCGCCTTTCTTAACTATGGCCCCGGGCACAGACTCCTTGATATTCACTGTGACAATATCAGCGAGATCAGCAAAACGGCAATTCTTCTTACCGATCACGCCTATGCATGATGCCTTTTTTGCGCCGGTATTATCAGCAATATCTAAAATTGTCTTCATGAAAATCATCTGATTATTTCCAGTAGCCGCCAGCGCTTCTCTTTGGAGAGGGGACGGGTTTCAATAATTCTTACGGTGTTACCTGTCTTGGCGCTATTTTTCTCATCATGGACTTTAAACTTCTTGTGTTTACGAATAGTCTTTTTGTATAGTGGATGGCGGGTTATTCTTTCTACCCTGACCACGATGGTTTTATGCATCTTATCACTGACTACAATTCCGGTTCTTATTTTTCTTCTTTGTTCAGACATTTTAATCAGCCCTTCTCACCGCAGATCTCAAGGGCGAATTTACTTTTTAGGCCCAGATTGTTTTATTGCGGTTTTGATCCTGGCAATATCTTTCCTTAACATCGTAAAGCTATGGGGCTTTTCTACCCTGCCGCTATAGCGCTGGTAATTGAGTTTATAAAGCTGTTCTTTAAGATTCTTCTCTTTCTCTATCAATTCCTGCCCGCTCAAATTAGTTAATTCCTTAAATTTCATCTCTCCTCGCTCCGCTGGGAGTGAATATTCTCCGCCATTCATGGCGGGTAATATTTACTGCTGCCTTTTAACAAACTTAACCGGAAACGGCAGCTTATAGGCGCACATACGAAATGCCTCATGCGCCAGGCCTTCGGGTACGCCCCCTAATTCAACAATGATTTTGCCTCTCTTAACCACAGCCACCCAGTGGTCAAGCTCTCCCTTTCCTTTTCCCATTCTGGTTTCAGCGGGTTTCTTAGTAACCGATTTATCCGGAAAAACCCGCAGCCACATTTTCCCGCCGCCATGAAGGCGCCGGGCCAAGACTACGCGCACTGACTCTATTTGAGTATTCTTAAGCCATCCGTTTGCCAGCGCCTTTAATCCGAACTCGCCAAAATTGATATCAGAGCCGCGCGTAGCTATACCTGCGCGGCTTCCTCTCTGCGACTTACGGTATTTTACTCTCTTAGGCATTAAAGCCATACTAGTGCTCCGTCAAATTAATTCTTATGGGTAAGCGGAATTTGACTCCGCACTTCCGCTAGGGGGGCAAGCCCCCCTTCGGCGTCCCGACTACG
>MHGN01000026.1 GCA_001805575.1 Omnitrophica WOR_2 bacterium RIFCSPHIGHO2_02_FULL_45_21
AAAAACCTAACTTCGTTAAGCTTAATACGGCGCTGCTGCGGTCTAAAAGGCGCAAAACCATATTCTCGCCATAAATAGTCGGCACAATTGAGACACGGATATCAATTGAACGGCTTTCCATCTTCATCTGAAAACGCCCGTCCTGGGGGCTGCGCCGCTCTGCTATATTTAAATTTGAGAGTATCTTCAGCCGTGAGATAATCGCGGACTGCAGATATTTGGGCAAAGCCGTCCTGTCGTGCAGGATTCCGTCAATGCGGTATCTAACCTTGATAATATCCTCTTCCGGCTCAATATGGATATCGCTGGCAGTATCAGTGAGCGCAGAAACAATCGTAAGGTTAACCAATCTTACCACCGGCGGCTCCCCTGAAATCTCCTGCAATTTCTTTAGCTCTAATTCTTCGCCTTCTTTAAGCCCCAGTCTTTCCTGATCAATATTTTTCAGGATATCCTCAATACTTCCTCTTGCCCCATAATGTTCATCTAAGGCTTTTTTAATTTCTCTTTCAGTTGCCACTGCCGGCTCAATATCAAATCCAGTCTTATGGCGCAGGTCATCAATGGCAAATATATTTAAGGGGTCATACATCGCGCAGGTAAGGGAATTGCCGATTTTAAGCACGGGAATTATCTGGTATTTGCGCGCCAGCTCCTCCGGCACCAGTTCAATTATCCCGGGGTCAATGATATAATTGTCTAACTCAATGCGCGGCAGGTTCATATTACTGGCGATGAAGGAAACCAAATCCTCATCGCTGATAAAACCCTTCTGGACAATAATTTTTCTAAAGGGCTGTTTGCTATCTTGTTCTATCGCCTGGGCTTCTTTTGCCTGCTGGATAGTCAAGAGCCCGATTTCAACCAATGTTTCAACCAAAGACTTTTTCTGCTTAGCCACGCCCTTGCTCCTTGCGGCTTTGGCTATTTGAAGCCAAACCACTGCCCTCTGGCTTGTGGCTTTGGCTATTTGAAGCCAAACCACTGCCCTCTGGCTTGCCGGTTAATTCCTTTATTTTATCTAAGAGGACTTTCGGCTCAAAGGGTTTGACAATATAAGCATCTGCGCCCATTTCCTGGCAAAGCTTTATATTGTCTTCCTGGGCCTTGGCTGAGAAAATGATAATCGGTATGCCGGAGTATCGGGCATCCTTTTTCAGCAGGCCGCAGACCTTGTAGCCATCCATTTTGGGAAGCATCAAATCCAAAATTATCAAATCCGGCTTTTCCTTGCGCGCCACTTCCAGCGCCTGCTGTCCGTCGCTGGCAAGCAAAATCTCATAGCCATTTGCCTCTAAACGGAACTTAACCATATCCGCTAAGTCCGGCTCATCATCAACTACCAGCAAACGTTTTTTCTCCAACATTTAGTCCTCCTGCTATTAACCGTCACAAGTCGTAGGCCTCAGGTTAACTTGCGACCTGCAGCTTGCGGCCTGCGGCTGTTATGTGACCTGAAACCTCTGACTTGATTACTTCCCCGTCGGCCTGTATTTATCCGCTAACCTTAATATGCTGGTGATATTCTCTATTTCCTTTTGCAGGTCGCTGGTCTTGACGATATAGCCGGATGCCCCTAATTCGTTAGCCCGCTTGAATTTTGGCTTATCCGAATAGGCAGTGAGCATAAATACCGGAAGCTCTTTATCGGTTTCACGTATGGCCTGTAATACCTCTAATCCGTCAAGCTCGGGCATCAAGATATCAAGCAAGAGCGCATCAAATTTTTCTCTGCCTAAAGTATCCAGAGCCGCTTTGCCGTTTATTGCCGCTACAACCTGATAATCATTTGCCTCTAATCTATGCTTTATCAGCTCCACAAAATCCGGCTCGTCATCAACTAATAAAATCTTCTTTTTGCTCTCCATCATAACCTCCGATGAGCCCAGCCGCTGGCGGGGTGAATTGGATCCCTGACATTTTGCCAAAGAGAAACAATAAGCAAAATGTCGGGGATCTTATGCTTATTCATTATTATCATTTTGTATTTTCCTTCGGTAAGCTGAACCTAAACGTTGCCCCCTGGTTAAGCTTACCCTCTGCGCTGATAGCGCCCTTGTGAAGCTTAATGATTGCCTGGGCAATGGCCAGGCCCAAACCTACGCCTTTAGGCCCTGGGCCGCATTTCCTGCCAATTTGCTGGAATTTGTCAAAGATATGGGGTAATGCATCCTCAGGGATGCCTCTTCCGCTGTCAGAGATACTGCCCTCAACGTGGTTATCTTTTTCTTGGAGCTTGATTTCTATAAAGCCGCTATCGGAGAAGTCGATGGCGTTACTGATCAGCTCAGAGAAGGCCTGGCTGATGCGCTGCTTATCAAGAGAAAACACTATCTTGTTTTCCGGGAAGCTTTGTCTTATTTCTAAACCTTTATCTTTGGCTTTTTGGCTGAAGTCAGTGATAACTTTTCTAACTAACTCTACGATATCAGCTGGCTCCAAATTCAACTCCGGCTTGCTAAACTCAAGTTCAGAGACGTCAAAGATGCTGTCTACAATATCAATCAGGCGGTTAATGTTATTCAGGGATATGCCTAAAAAGCGCTTTTGTTCCCCAGCCAGCTCGCCATGCAGACCTTCGGTCAGCTGGCTTATTCCTTCCCGAATGATGGCAACAGGGGTGCGTAGTTCGTGGGAGGCCATATTGATGAATTCGGACTTCATCTGGTCAAGTTCAAACAATTCTTTATTCAAGCGCAGCAACTTTTCTTCGGCCTTTTTTAACTCGCTGATGTCCTTGTCGGTAGAGACAAAGTTGGTGATATTTCCCTGTTTGTCTTTTACCGGCGTAATCGTCTTTTCTGAATAATATAATTGACCGTCCTTTTTCTTGTTGAGTAGGGTATCGCGAAAAACCTCACCCGAGAGGATAGTTTTCCAGAGCTTTTCATAAAAACTTGATTCCTGCTTTCCTGATTTAAGTATGCGCGGGGTTTGACCAATGGCCTCTTCTTTACTATAGCCGGTCAGCTTTTCAAATGCCGGATTTACATACTCAATCTTCCCCTCGCTGTCCGTGATCACGACGACATCAGCGGTCTGCCTGACTGCCGTAGCCAGCTTTTCTAACGACCGCTCGGCTTTTTTACGCTCGGTGATATCCTGAAACATCTCTAAAACCGCCTTTTTGCCCTGGTAAAACATCCCGCTGTGGTTGATTTGAAATGACCTTCCCCCGAGCACCCCGTCTGTTTCAATGCTGGCTGTTTCTCCCATAACAATTTCTTTACGTAAAGGGCAATCGCGGCACTGCTGCTTATCGTCCCGGTAAAGCTGCCAGCATTTCTTTCCTATTGCTTCTTTGCCCAGAGCCGCCTCAAAGCGCGGGCTTAGATATAAAATATTCCCCTCTTCATCCACAACATCCATACCAAAAGGGATAGTCTGGATTAAGGACTGACTAAGGGCATTTGATTCCAGAAGCAGTTTTTGGTTATTTTTGCGCTCAGTGATATCGCGCAGGAAAGCAAAAAGCCGGCCGCCATCAGTGCTTAGATAATTAACGCTGGTTTCTATATCCACAATCCTGCCGTCTTTAGATCTATGCTGGGTTTCAAAGCGGTCACCGCCGGTTTTGATTATCTGCTGGATATGCCTTTGCGTATCCTCAGGTTTTTCCAGCGCCTCAACATCCGCTATTGACATTGTTAACAGCTCCTTACGGCTGTATCCGCTTAAACGGCAATAAGCATCATTTACCTCTAAAATATGCCCCTCTCTATCTGCAAGCCAAAACCCATCCAATGCGGTACGAATAACTACGCCGTAACCTGTTTTCAGTTCCTGCATTGCTCCCAGCGCCTGTTTATACCTGACGATTTCTAAGCATAAGGGCCGGTAAAACAGCAGATATAATGCCGGAAGGAGAAAAATAACTAAGGCAAAACTATCCAGAAAACCTTCAGCCAGAGCCGATAAATGCAGTGGTTCAATAAAGATATGCAGAATCGCCATTACCAACGACTCTATTATGAAGATGGCGATAATGAGTTCGCTAAAAAGTTTTAAAACCCGCTGGCTTTCTTTATTAAACATCGGCTCTTTTCATAAAATTTCCCCTGCGCCAACTCCTTCTGCCTAAAATATTATTTTGTCTTTTCTTTAATTAATTTAATGAGTTTTTTAACTTGCGCCAGGCACTGAGCAATTTCCTGTTTTGTATATTCAGCTTCATAGCCAACAGGATATCTGCTTTCAAAATAGAAGCTGGTAACTTTTTCTGCAATTTCTTTAAATTGCCCAAAGGCGAAGTCAATTTTGATAGCGCTATGAAGCAGCTTTACTAAATCATGTATCATCTCTAATTCTTTCCCTTTAGCTATCAGAAAACCCTTCAGGTATTTTTCGGCGCCTTGGTGAATATGAAAAGATATCGTCTCCAGAGCTCGATTATGCTTAAAAAGAAATTCGGCATCGCTTATGCCTTGGCTGCCTTTACCGAACCATTCCTGGACTATTTTTGGCTTAACCATAGAGGACCATTCCCTTTGCCATAATCTTTCTGATAAAATCGTCTCCAATCCTTAATCTGTGGTCGGTTTCGTCAGGGGTGTATACAATCGGATCTAATCCGACCATCCCATTTTCCTTAGTGAGTATCTTCCTTATTTCTATTGACCTATCAATATGCCGCGCTTTGGTCTTTTTTATAATAAATAAATCAATATCGCTGTATCTGCCTGGCTTACCCCAGGCATATGAGCCAAAGAGGATTATCTTCTGCGGCCTGTATTCTCTTTGTATCTTCTCTGAAATCCTTTTAATTATTACTTTTATTTTCTTAGGTTTTATCATAACTTTTACCTTCTGATTTTTTTCTAGCTCATTGGCTCGCTGATAAGGCGCCGTTTTACATTAAAACGGAATCCACCAACATTTTCATTAATGTTGCTACTAAGATTCCGTTTTACATTAAAACGGAATCCACCAACATTTTCATTAATGAAAATGTTGGTGGAGGTGGCGGCATTGAAGCCGCGTCCTTAAGTGCTTGCGTAAAAGCCTCTACATGCGTAGGTTACCTTTTTAGCTTCATCCCTGAAAACTCCGGTAAACGGGATTATTCAGGGACTATCCTTTAAAACGTCTCATCCCTCATCCCAAGGCAAGAGGAGAGACCAGCCTAAATTAGCTTCGCAAAGCCAGCCCTTAGGCAGGCCGATTTGCGGCTTCGTTCAGATTAGTGAACGAAGACTGGCGCCATAGCAGGAAGAACAGGCACCGGCCCGGCAAAAACCGGAGCAGCAATCCTATTCGCCTCTGCTAATAAACGAGCGTTCTCGTTAGCGTTTGATTTTTGCAAGGATTGTTATCGCGGCCAACCCTGCGTCCGCGGCATGCCACTCCCACCCTCCCACCTAAGTCGAAACCTTTCACCCCCGAATTTCCCCATTTTCTCCTCTCTGAAATCCGACTACTTCCTTCTACTCTTTAATGTCTTTCTTATCTTTAAATCCGCTTCTCGCCGTTTGATGTCCTCACGGCGGTCATAGAATTTCTTTCCGCGCGCCAAGGCCAGCTCAAGCTTAGCAATCCCGCGCTGATTAAAATAAAGCTTAAGCGGAACCAGGGTAAACCCTCGTTGAGCTGCCTTATCTTTAAGCCTCTGGATTTCTTTCTGATGCAATAACAGCCGGCGCACCCGCTTCGGCTCAACGTTCATATAGCTTGCCTGGGCATAGGCAGCCACATCCATATTATACAACGAAATCTCATTTTCTTCAATACGGGCGAAGCTATCCGTAAGATTTGCCTTAAAAGCCCTCAGTGATTTTACCTCGCTTCCGACTAATACTATCCCCGCCTCAAAGCGCTCTAAGATTTCATAATCCCGAAACGCCTTTCGATTCGCTGCTACGTCTATTCTTTCCATTTCTGCTTATTAGCGCAAGGCAATCCAGTGAAAAAGAGCCAGGAATACCGGCAAGGTTATCAAGCTCACTAAGTGGCTGATAAAAATTCCCTGACTGATAAGTTTTTCTTCCTCTGGATATTTCCTGGCTATTACCGCCAAGCTATTTGCTGAGGGAACTGCCAACTCCATAATTATCAATAATCCCAGTAGATATGGAAGCCGAAAAGAGCTGACGAATAATAGGCCTAAGCTCGGTAATACAATCAGCTTAGCCAGAATCAGCTTAGAGATAGTCTTCTTTTCAAAGGGCCTATGGCTTTGCCTATCTGAAGGCAAACCACTGCCCTCTGGCTTGTGGCTTTGCCTATCTGAAGGCAAACCACTGCCCTCTGGCTTGTAGTTGGATAACTCTGCAAGGGTTGCTCCGAGCACCACTACTGCCAGGGGAAAACTGCAATTTCCCAACAACTCAATGGGTTGAAGAATAAACTTCGGAATTAAACTATTGAGCTTTAAGCTCACGAATGTAAATCCCAAGAGTATAGCAATCACCGGCGGACTAAAGAGGCCGGCGAAGGAAAATGTTTTGAGTTTGCTGGCTGATAAAAAATATACCCCCCAGGACCAAATCACTAAGTTAAAGCCCAGAAGGAACAAAAATAGATAAATAAGCAGGATGTCCCGATATCCTCCAGGCACAATCCAGGCCAACAAGGTCAGGGGCAGATACCCGGCATTCTGAAAGCCCACCAAACTTACGAATTCTCTCCTTAAGCGCGCATCCTTTACTGATAAGCTAAAAAGAAAACCCACGCATAAACCTAACCCGGTGATAATGAAGCTTGCTAAGGGAAAAATCCACCAATCCGGATACAGGCTAAAGCTGAATTTAGTAACTAACTGCCAGAAAATAAGCGCCGGAAAAGCAACGCCGATTAAAAAAGAACTTAGGCCGGTAACGGCTTCGGATAGAAGTATCTTCTTGCGTACCAAAACAAAACCCACCAACCCCAGAAGAAAAATCTGCAACATTGCCTGGGAAACTGAATTAAAGTAGCTTAATAACGCCATTTTTTTATTATATCACAAGATGTTCCTTATTGACAGCGGACTTTTTGTGGGGTAATATTGGGTAGGAATCTTTGCGGAAGTGGCGGAATGGCATACGCGCACGTCTCAGAAGCGTGTGGGGTAACCCTTGAGGGTTCAACTCCCTCCTTCCGCACCATTTAGTAGCATTTCCCCGAAGCCTCTTGCCTTATAGGGCAAGAGAAAAGATATCCGGCGCTCAAAGAGACTACCGGCAATCTAGGAAATTTTATCTTCTTCTTTTCCTCTGGCATTATTAAATCTTTCTAACCTTAATAACCCCTAATCATTCTTACCTGGTTTTTATATTCAATATCGTCCTATCTCTTATCCAATAATCTTTTTATATGATATTCCTGTATTTTATGCGGCCTGTTTTTTCCGTTAAGCCATCTATTTACCGTGCAAAAAGAAACGCCCAGCATTTCTGCCAGGCGCTCTTGGGTAATTCTCTTTTTCAGCCGGTATTCTTCCAGATTTTTGATTAAATCCATAAGGTTTTTTTACTTCCTATGCCCGTAAAAGCCGTAAGTAATCCTTTTGGGTTTCTCTTACAGCGCCTGCGATAAAGTCCCTGAAGCCCTTATCGTCCGTGTGCGCTTTCTCCAATGCCTGTATGTAATCCCTACGTAGTATGGGCGGGATTATCGCTATGCAATAGCTCTTTTGCAATAAAATTAAGTTCAGGGACTTGTTCTGGGCCTGGCAGGGTGTATTTTGAGCCGGAAATAAAAAACCTTTCCTT
>MHGN01000027.1 GCA_001805575.1 Omnitrophica WOR_2 bacterium RIFCSPHIGHO2_02_FULL_45_21
ATCCCTATGGACAAAGCTTTTCTAACCACTGAAAATCGCTTAAAAGTTATCGCGAAGCGACTTTCTTGAGATGGGCCGCTCTTAAACCGCCTCTACGCTTTTTACTTCCGGGACCTCTTGTTTGATGATGCGCTCAATGCCCATTTTCAGGGTCATTGCGCTCATCGGACAGCCGCCGCAGGAACCGGTCAATTTTATCTTCACTACGCCGTCAGCAGTAATCTCCACAAGCTCGGCTGAGCCGCCGTCAGCCGCCAGCATCATCTTGACTTTTTCCATCGCCTTCTCAACTTTTTCTCTCATGACAATCTCCCTCCTTAATCTTCAGTAATTCCAAACTGTGTCTTTTACAAAATTTTCCGGACTTAATCTGTGCCCTAATCAAATCCTCCTGCCAGTGGGCGTTAAAAAGCCGGCAGGATTTATTTCCACAGAAAGGATTGCCGACAAGCTCAAAAAATATTGCCTGGGCAATGTATCCTTTTAAGACCTCGGTTAATCTCGGGTCGTGATAATCAATGAAGCTATCTTTAAATTTCTGCTTAACTTCTTTCTCCTTAAGCTCCCAGGCCTTCAGCAAGCTGTATTTTTGCTTTGCCAAGTAATATTCTTTTGGCTTGGCAGGCGCTTCTACAATGCAGGATGTAGAAGTTACCGAAGGAAATCCGAAAATAGCTGCCCTTAGATGCAGACGCCTATCGCTCTCCTCGTAAGTAGCAATCAGCTTATCCGTAATCAGAATATCTATATCGCTTCTTTTAAATTTTATATTTTCAAAGAGCCGCTCGCTACCTACGGGGTCATAAAGCAGGCCTTTTGTTTGGACTATGGCTTCTTTTAATTTTTTTACTTTTGACGCAAAGCCGAAATAGTCTTCAACAAAACTGCTTATTTTTTTAAAATCAATCTTTTCCTTAGACTCAACGTAAAGACAAATTGTCTTAGCCACATTATAATATTTTTAATGCTTCAACCGCTGCCTTTTTGCCTGATAACAGCATTCCGCCAAAGGTTGGGCCCATTCTCGGCAGGCCAAAGGTTGTGGTGGTTGCCATACCGGAAACGATTAAACCCGGATGCACTTCTTTGGTATATTCGACTACCAAATCCTCAGAACGCTCAACCCACATTGCCCCGAAACCCGGCATCTTGATTAATCCCCGCTCCGCCAATTTCCTTACCACGCAGGCATCGTGTCCTGTAGCATCAATGACTAATTTTGATTCCAGAGCCACCGGGTCAACGCAGGTAATTTCCCGGGGTAAAGCCGTAACCGGAGTCCAGTTAATCACTACCCCGGCAACCCGGTTATTCTCCCGCAGGACTAAATCGTCAAAAATTGACATATTGGCAAACTTCGCTCCGGCATCGCAGGCAGAGGCAATGAGTTTAGAGCAGGCATGGGGGCCATCAGCAACATAAAGCCCTTTGGTATATAAGGAATAGGGGATGCCTAATTCTTTTAGAACTTTCTCACCCGGAGAACGCACGGTTAATTTATTCATCAGATAACCGCCAATCCAGAATCCGCCGCCTAAATAGTTATTCCTCTCTACGATCAAAACCTTAACCTTTTTCTTAGCTAATTCCCTCCCTGCCATAAGCCCGGACGGCCCGGCGCCAATGATAATCACATCAGAATCAACATATTCCCTGAACTGCTTGGCAAACTCATCCACAATTGCCCGGGTAACTTCTTTTTCGCCCACATCCGCAAATATCTTATGTTTGGTCTTCATACCCATTCCTCCTTAAGTGTTTTTTCTCCGGCGATACAGCTCGTAACAAAAAATAGCCGTGGCCGTACTTACGTTAAAAGATAATTTTGTCTTTTGCATCGGGATGGTAAGTTTAAGGTCAAGATGTTTTAGCAATCCCTGCCTTATACCTTTGGCTTCCGAACCAATTACCAAACCCAAGGGAAAATTTAAGCTTACCGCGGTTAAATCCTCACCGGCTTCTATTACTGCTCCAGCAATCCAGTATCCTGCCCTCTTTGCTATTTCAATAGCCCAGGATAAATTATTCACCCGGCTAACCGGAACGTAATTTTCACCGCCCTGGGCCACCCGTAAAACCGCATCCGTAACCTCAACCGAATCGTATTTTGGCAGGACTACCGCATGCCCGCCAAAACAGGCAACGCTGCGCAAGATACCTCCTAAATTCTGGGGGTCGTTTAAATTGTCAAGGAAGAGTATAACCGGTAGATTTTCTAACGGTTTATCTAAGACATCTTCAAGAATAGAATACCTGAAATGTTCTACTTCCGCAATAATTCCCTGCGCACGGATGTCTCCAGAGATACGGTTAAATTCTCTCTCCGGAATATAACAGACGGGGATATTTTCTGATTTAGAGAGCTGTTCAATATCGCCTGCCTCTATGCCTTTTTCTATCAAGAGCCTTTTGATACTCTTAGGATTTTCCTTGAGCCGTCCTATACATGAATTCCTGCCGTATAATCGATTGAATTTTACGCCTGAAGCCATAATCACTCAATCACATTGCCAACCACTGACTCCACAATGACCCCTGCCTTTTTCAAGAATTCAATGCCATTATCTAAATCCTGCTCTTTGCCTTCTAATTCCAGGACTAACTCTCCAATAGTCTCGGTAACCTTTGCCCGGCGGATATTCGGCATGATGTTATATTTTTTTGCCATCTGAAAAGTCAGCGGTTCCTTGACTAATTCTTTGAGAAAAGTAAGCTTAACCACTCTCTTTGCCATCGTAAGCCTCCATTATTTATGGTAGAGGAAAGCATAAAACCCCTTCCTCTACCACTGCGAAAATCGTTTAAAGTTATCGCGCGCTAAGCGATTTTCTTGATATAGCAATCCTTCTTTACCTTTAAACTGCAGAATTCCTGATAATCAATCAGCTTGCTAATCTGGGGATGCTCGGAGCAAACTAAACAATCTTTATCCCTGGGAACCTTGACTATTCTAAAGGTAGAATCCAGGGCATTAAAAATCAACAGCCTGCCTACGAGCATCTCGCCAATACCTAAAATAAATTTAAGAACCTCATTTGCCTGCAGCACTCCCAGAACTCCCGCTACCGCTCCGAGTATCCCGCCCTCCTGGCAACTGGGCACAGCGCCGATAGGCGGCGGCTCAGGGAATAAACAGCGATAACATGGGCCTTGCCCAGGCAGAATAGCCATAGCCTGGCCGTCATAACGAAAAATCCCGGCGTGAATAAGCGGCTTCTTAGTAATAACACAGGCGTCATTGACCAGATAGCGGGTAGGAAAATTATCCGAACCATCAACCACTACGTCGTAATCCTTAATAATCTCCATGATATTTGTTGAATCAAGCCGTATGGGATAAGTAATTACTTCCACCTCAGGATTTAAGGCGGCTAGCCGTTTCTTACCTGATTCGGTCTTGGGTAGGCCGATATCGGCTGTGATATGCAAAATCTGCCTTTGCAGATTATTCAGCTCTACCTTATCCGAATCCACCAAACCAATCTTACCTACGCCTGCCGCGGCCAAATAAAAGCCGCACGGCGCGCCCAGGCCGCCGGTGCCAATGATTAAAGCCTTAGCTTTAAGGATTTTGTCCTGGCCCTTACCGCCGACGTTGGGTAAGATTATCTGCCGGGAATAACGCTCAATCTGTTCGTTAGTCAAAGCCATAACATCCTCCCGCAATTGCCGGAATTATAGATACCTCTGCGCCCTCAGACAAAGAAGTTTCATCGTGTTTTAAAAAACGGATATCTTCGTCATTCACATAGAAATTGATAAAACGCCTGATTTTGCCGTTTTCATCTAAAAGCCGAGCCTTTATTCCCGGAAATTGCTTTTCTAAATCTTTAATCAGCTCCTTTATATTTACCGCCTCACAGGTTACCTCTTGTTTATTCTGGGTAATCTTTTGCAAGGGCGCCGGAATCCTCACTTTTACCTTCGCCATCATTTCCTCCTTAGATGTAATACTCAATCACCTTCTCTTCAGAAATCCTCTGGTGCAGGTTATTCTTGATATGCTCTTCAAAGCTGGCTAAGCTGGGCTTAATCTTAATCAGCCCTGGCAATGCCTTGACTACCGCTTCTTGCGTCTTCAAGCCGTTACCGGTGATGCAGAGCACAATCGGCTCATCGCGCGGGATAATCTTTTGTTCAATAAGTTTTTTAGCTGCCCCCAGGGTTACTCCTCCGGCGGTTTCAGTAAAGATGCCTTCTGTTTTCGCGAGCAATTTTATGGCCTCAATAATTTCCTCATCAGATGCCTCTTCTCCCCACCCGCCCGAACGCCTGACCGAATCTAGCGCATAATAACCATCAGCGGGATTGCCGATAGCAAGAGATTTAGCTATGGTTTTTGGCTTGAGCGGCCTGATAATATCAGATTTTTCTTTAATTGCCGTGACTATTGGGGCGCATCCCAGGCCTTGGGCACAATACACCTTTGTATCTACTTTGTCTATAAAATCTAATTTTTCTAATTCCTTAAAGCTCTTGTAAATTTTAGTAATCAATGAGCCCCCGGCTGAAGGCACCACAATGTGCTTGGGCAATTTCCAATTTAGCTGCTCGGCTATCTCATAGCCCATAGATTTTGAACCTTCTGCATAGTAAGGCCTGATGTTAATATTTACAAATGCCCAGCGATATCTGGAGGCAATTTCAGAGCAGAGCCGATTAACCTCGTCATAGTTTCCTTCAATACCAATCAAATTAGGATTATAAATGAGCGAGCTAACCACCTTGCCTGATTCAAGGTCGGCAGGGATAAAGATATACGCTTTCAGGCCGCAGGATGCGGCCTGGGCAGCAACTGAATTAGCCAGATTTCCGGTTGAAGCGCAGGCAACCGTATCAAAACCGAATTCCTTGCTCTTTGAAATGGCAACCGAAACCACCCTGTCTTTAAACGATAAGGTAGGATGGTTCACTGAATCGTCTTTGATGTAAAGCTCTTCTACGCCAAGGGCCCTGGCTAAATTATTAGCCCTGATTAAGGGCGTAAACCCGGAATCCAGGCCCACCGTCGGCTCTTCGTCTAAAGGCAGGAGCTCCTTATAGCGCCACATTGTTTTGGGACGGCCCGCCAAAGCTTCTTTAGTAAGCTCTTTCTTAATTGCTCTGTAGTCATAATCAACCTCTAAAGAGCCAAAGCAATACTCGCAGACAAACAAAACTTCTTTCGGGTATTCACGTCCACACTCCCGGCATTTTAGACCTAAAACATAACCCATATCCTTCTCTCCTAACCCACCTTCTCAATCAATAAACGGAAGTGGCCTTCAACTTTATCCACCTTAATTATTTTATGGCCCTCTTCCTTTATACTTCTGGGGACATTGGCGATCGGCTCACCGGCGTCAATAATTACCTCTAAAACCTGGCCTGTATCCATCTCTTCTAATTTTAATTTAGTTTTGACAAAATTTATGGGACAGACCACCCCCCTTAAATCTAGATGCGCCGCTGGATTTTTCTCATCCATTTTCTATGCCTCTATTGCAGGATTTTCCGGCATCCATCCGGTTTGAAAAGAATGAATCTTGTTGAATTTAGGCCTCTCTGAATTAGCCAGCGCGTATTCACCTAAGACTGGCTTGATAAAATTCACAAAATCCTGCCATTTTTCCATAAGCAGATCACCTATACGCACCCTGCCCCTGCCCTTTCCCCTATCATTATACCACTCAATAACCTTCTCAATCACTTCACCCATTTTGTTCTCCGGTAAAAACACCGCAATTAGCGAACCATTTACCGGATGCCTGCCGTGTCTTCCGCCAATGCGCACCACCAGGCCCTTTCTCCCTTCTTTCCAGGAACTCGTAGGGCAGGCGCGGATACAGTCAGCGCAGTAAAGGCATTTACTTATGTCAATAGTGGGCTTACCTGTTTGCGGGTCATTAGTAAGCGCCCCTTCTTTGCAGGCATAACCGCAGATACGGCAGCCGGTGCAGGCATCCTCATCCCAGAGCGGCTCAACTGCCCCCTGAAAACCCAAATCCATCTCATTGGTGCGAAAGCAATCAATGGGGCATCCGGAAAGTGAAATTTTAAACTTGTGATTGCACTGGATGCCGAAATATTTCTGGTCAATTTCCTGGCATAACTTCTGCACATCCACTAATCCATTAGGATTATATTCACAGCCCGAGCAGGCAGTGGGTACGCGCACCCGCGGACCGCAAGAAGCCACCTTCTGGCCGGCTTTCGCCAAATCCTCAGAGAGTTTAGCAAAATCCTGATAATGCACATAAGGAATCTCTATGGACTGGCGCACGCTGATATGCACATAGTCCTTTTTTGAGTATTTGGGAGCAACCTCAGCAATCTTTTTTAGTTTTTCCAAAGGGACCCTTCCTCCGGGGCAGCGCAATCTTACGGTGAAAAGATCCTTCTGTCTCTGGCGAATATAGCCTCCGGACTTTAATTGCTCAAGATTAAAGACCTCCTTCTTGCCTTTCTCTAATTCCACTTCTACCTTTGGCCTCTTCTGCTCCTCTAAGTTGTGGTCGTATTTTATCTCAATTGACTTCTTGTCTTCCATTTCCTCCGACCTCCCTAAATTCGCCCCGCCTACGGCGTGGCGAATTGAATCATCCTTCAAAATACTGCTGCATTGAAAAATATCTTTCACCCGTATCCGGGAATACCACCACTACTATTTTACCCCTGCCTAATTCTAAAGCCACATTCAATGCTGCCTGCGCCGCAGCTCCGCTGGATATGCCGACAAATAACCCTTCTTCCCGGGCAAGCCTGCGGGAGGTGTTAAAGGCATCCTGATCAGATACCCGGATTATCCGGTCAATTACTTTCCTATTTAAAATTTCCGGGACAAAACCCGCGCCGATCCCTTGAATTTTGTGCGGCCCGGGCTTGCCGCCGGAAAGAACGCTGGAGGTCTCCGGCTCAACCGCCACAATTTTTATTTTAGGGTCAATTTCCTTAAACACCTCTCCCACCCCGCTGATGGTTCCGCCGGTTCCTACCCCGGCGACAAAGGCATCAATATTTTTTCCCACGGCATTGAGAATCTCCCTGGCGGTAGTTTCCCGATGAATCTTGGGGTTGGCCTTATTCTTAAACTGCTGGGGCATAAAACTATTCGGCGTATTTTTAAGCAGTTCCTCCGCCTTTTTTATCGCGCCGCTCATTCCATCAATTCCCGATGTCAGCACTACCTTGGCGCCGTATGATTTTAAGATAAAAATCCTTTCCAAAGACATTGTCTCCGGCATAGTCAGGATGACCCGGTAACCCCTGACTGCGCCCAGCATAGCCAGGCCGATGCCGGTATTACCTGAGGTTGGTTCAATGATAGTTGAGCCGGGCCTAAGCAGGCCTTGTTCTTCTGCCTCCTTGACCATTGATAAGCAGATTCTATCCTTTACCGAGCCCCCGGGATTAAACTGCTCTAACTTGGCGTATATGGCTGCCGAATCCTTAAGAGCGATGCGGTTAAGTTTTACTATCGGCGTGTTGCCGATAAGCTCTAAGATATCATTGGCAACCCTGTCTGAAAAAGGCATTCCGCCACCCATAAAATAAACAAATTCTATTTTATCATTATCCTTTACCGTGGTCTGGGCGAATTCCTGGCGCGTCAGGATGCGCTCGTTTAACTCAATTGTTACCACCTCCTGGCGGATATTTTTTTTCTTTAATAATTCAGAAATTGAAATTT
>MHGN01000028.1:0-22903 GCA_001805575.1 Omnitrophica WOR_2 bacterium RIFCSPHIGHO2_02_FULL_45_21
AGGAGCGCTTGAGTCCGGGGGCCTGCCGGGAAAATTAGCCGACTGTTCGGAAAGAGACCCCGCGTTATGCGAATTGTATATTGTGGAAGGCGATTCCGCCGGAGGAAGCGCGCGCCAGGGCAGGGATAGGCATTTTCAGGCGATACTTCCCATCAAGGGAAAAATATTGAATGTGGAAAAGGCGCGTTTAGACAAAATTCTTTCTAACGAAGAAGTCCGCACCATTATTACTGCCCTGGGTACCGGCGTAGGCGAGGAGTTTGATATTACAAAACTACGTTATCATAAAGTGGTGCTGATGGCCGATGCCGACGTAGACGGTTCCCACATCCGCACGCTTTTATTAACCCTTTTATACCGCCAGATGCCCAAGTTAGTTGAGGATGGCTATGTCTATATCGCCCAGCCGCCGCTGTATAAGATAAAAAGGGGACAGCGCGAAGAATATATCCAGACTGAGGCAAAGATGGATGAGATGGTCCTGGATTTAGGCCGGGAAGGGAATGCCTTTATCCGGCTCAAGGACAAACATGCCTTTAGCGACCAGCAATTCAAAGAGCTTTTAGGGCTATTAGTGGAATTAGAGAAGATAGGCAAGATTTTAGATAAAAAGGGAGTAAGCTTTATAAAATATATCAATTTTAGACATCAAAAAACCAAAAAAATGCCTATTTATAGGATAAAAGTGGAGGGAAAAGACCAATTTATCTATTCAGACCAAGAATTAGCCAAACGAACTCAAGAAGAGAAAGAAAATGGTTTGGATATTCTAGAGCTTTTTGAAGCCAAGGATATTGAAACGCTGGCAGCAAAGATTGAGAAATCAGGCTTAGAGCTTTCTTCTTATGCTCAAGAGGCTGTCCAGAAACAGGATGTTTCTTCTAAGGATAAAGAAAAAGAGCAGAAATCTAAGCCGCTCTATCGGATTACCGATGCCGAGAAGGCCCAGAATGATTTTTTCTTTTTGAAGGATGTTCTTACTTTTATCAAGCAACAGGCCGCTAAGGGTATGCATATCCAGCGCTATAAAGGCCTGGGTGAGATGAATCCCCAGCAGTTGTGGGAAACTACAATGGACCCCGAGAAGCGCACTATGCTTAAAGTATCCTTAGAGGATGCGGTTGAGGTAGATAAGATGTTTACGATGCTGATGGGGGATGTGGTTGAGCCCAGAAGAGCGTTTATCGAGCAGTACGCCCATCAGGTGAAAAATTTAGACATATAAAGTGTATACTAGAAACGAAAAGATAGTCCCGGTTTATATTGAGGATGAGGTTAAGGACTCTTACCTTAACTACGCGATGAGCGTAATTGTGGGCAGGGCCTTGCCCGATGTTCGGGACGGGCTTAAGCCGGTGCATCGCAGGGTGCTCTACACGATGAAAGAGTTAAATTTAGAGTACGGCAAGCCTTACAAAAAATGCGCGCGTGTAGTCGGAGATTGCATGGGGCGTTTCCATCCTCACGGCGACGTAGCCATTTATGATACGTTAGTAAGAATGGCCCAGGATTTTTCGCTGAGGTATCCTTTGGTGCAGGGCCAGGGTAATTTTGGATCAATCGACGGGGACAATGCGGCCGCGATGAGATATACCGAGGCCCGGCTTTCAACCATTGCCGGGGAGATGCTGGAAGATATTGATAAGGATACAGTCAGCTTCGGGCCAAACTTTGATACATCCCTGCAGGAGCCGCTTTTGCTGCCGGCCAAGCTTCCCAACCTTTTGGTCAACGGCTCAAGCGGTATCGCCGTGGGTATGGCCACCAATATCCCGCCGCATAATCTAAGCGAAGTGGCTGACGCTGTAATTTATCTTCTGGAGCATCCAGAGGCAGAGAGTAAAGACCTGATGCGTTATGTTAAGGGCCCGGATTTTCCCACCGGCGGGATCATCTGTGGCCGGGGCGGCATCAAAGACGCCTATAATACCGGACGCGGCAAGCTCACGGTGCGGGCCAGGGCCGCGGTTGAGCACCAAAAAGGCGGCAAGGATTTGATTGTGGTTACCGAGATACCCTATCAGGTACAAAAGTCAGGCCTTATTGGGGCAATAGCCGGCCTGGTTGATGACAAAAAGATTGAGGGGATTTCCGATATCCGCGATGAGTCAGACAGAGAAGGTATGCGCATTGTGGTGGAGCTCAAGCGGGATGTGCAGCCCCAGGTTGTCTTAAATCAGCTTTTTAAGCATACCCAATTAGAGACCACCTTCGGAATTATTATGCTGGCCCTGGTGGATAACCGGCCTAAGGTTTTGAACCTGCGCCAGATACTTGGCCATTATATCGAGCACCGCAAGGTGATTATCCGCAGGCGCACCCAGTTTGAATTGGACAAGGCCCAGAAAAGAGCCCATATATTAGAGGGTTTAAAGATCGCCTTAAAGTTTATTGACCGGATAATCAAGGTAATCAAAACCTCTAAGAGCGTGGAGGCGGCCAAAGAAAACCTGATAAGAGAGTTTGAGCTTTCCGAGATTCAGTCCCAGGCGATTCTGGAGATGCAGTTACAACGGCTGACCGCCCTGGAGCAGGATAAGATTGATGCCGAATACAAGGAGCTGTTAAAGAAGATTGAGCTTTGCCGCTCTATCCTGGCTTCGGAGAAAAAGATTGAGGGGTTGCTCAAAGAAGAACTGGAAGATTTAAAGAAAAAATACGGCGACGAGCGGCGAACCGAGATTGTGGGAGAGGTAGAAGAGTTTAGCATTGAGGATCTGATTGCCGATGAGGATGTGGTGGTAACGATCAGCCACAGCGGATACATCAAGCGCCTTCCGGTTGCCGCCTATCGCAAGCAGAAGCGCGGGGGAACCGGGGCCACGGGCGCTGAAGTTAAAGAAGAGGATTTTATTGAACATCTCTTTGTGGCCTCAACCAAAGACTATCTTTTGATTTTTACCGATAAAGGCCAGGTATATTGGCTGAAGGTTTATGAGATCCCCCAGGGCAGCCGTACCTCTAAAGGTAAGGCCATCGTTAATCTTCTGCAGGTAAAGTCGGAGGAGAAGATTGCCGCTACTATTCCGGTTAAGGAGTTTTCCGCGGAGAAATACTTAGTCATGGCGACTTCGCTGGGCCTGATTAAGAAGACCTGTTTAGACGCCTATAGCAATCCTAGAAAGGGCGGGATTATCGGCATAACCCTGGAAAAAGATGATCAGCTTATCGGCGTAGAGATGACTGATGGCAAGCAGGAGCTTTTGATCGGCACCCGGGAAGGCAAGGCGGTGCGGTTCCCCGAGGCCCAGGTACGCGATATGGGCCGGGGCGCTAAAGGCGTGCGGGGGATAAAGTTAGCCAAAAAAGATGAAGTTATCGCGATGATTATTACCCAGAAAGAGGCCACTATCCTTACGGTTACCGCATTGGGTTTTGCCAAGCGCACCCTGTTTAAGGAATACCGTCTTACCCGCCGCGGGGGCAAGGGCATTATAAATATCAAGGTTACCGACAAAAACGGTTTTGCCGTAGCCATTAAGACCGTAAGCGATGAAGACGAGCTGATGGTGATTACCCAGAACGGAATGTTCTTAAGGTGCGCGATAAAGGATATTCGCCCTACCGGAAGGGCCGCCCAGGGCGTGCGCCTGATTAAGCTGGAAGATAAAGACCGGGTTTCCTGCGTTGCTCCGGTCATCGCCGAAGAAGAAGAATAAATATCAGACCCCATCGTCTAGCCTGGTTAGGACAAGAGCTTTTCAAGCTCTCGGCACGGGTTCAAATCCCGTTGGGGTCGTTATTAGCCTGGCCCAGGACACCCCGCCGGATGAAGTAGCAGGGAGAATAAAAAACTATGAAAACTAATGGTCAAGTTTTAGATTTATCGGTTGATTTAGAAAAAGAGCAATACGACTGGAAGAAAGACGTTATCGTTAATAAGCCGAAGCTTTTGGAAAAAGTAGAAGAGGCTGAAAAATTAGATAACATTGCTCGAATAAAAAAGAATATCTTTTTGATCAAACTGGTAATTAATTATCCTAAAGATGATACCGATGGTTTAATAAATATAGACCAGAATGGCGAGACTATGGTTTTAAAAAGAGACGCGCTTGTTGAGGAATTAAAACAGATTGAAGAGGCGCAGACAATTGAAAGAGCCAGGTATTATCTCGATAGATTAAAAAAGGGGATAAGCGAAATAAAGACAAGTAAAATAAATGACATAAATTTAAACCGCTGGAAAGAGTATCAAGAAATTCTCACCGATAGTTTATGGATTCTGGAGAAAAGAGATACTTCGGGAGCTCACATTGGTTCATATTGGGGTAATTTTATCCCTCAAATACCTAATCAGTTAATGTTACGCTATACAAAGAAAGAAGATTGGGTTATAGATCCGTTTGTTGGCAGCGGCACTACTTTAATAGAATGCCGGCGCTTAGGCAGAAATGGTATCGGTGTTGAATTAAGTCCCGAAGTCGCGAAAGAAGCAAAAAATTTAATCAAAAAAGAAAATAATACTCATAATATTAATACCGAAATAATCACTGGCGATAGTAGAAAAGTAAATTTAAAAGAGACTCTGTATAAATTTGGCGTAAAACAGGTTCAGCTTCTTATTATGCACCCTCCGTATCACAATATCATTAAGTTTAGCAGAAGCAATGATGATTTATCTAATGCGCCAACGACAGATGATTTCGTTAAAATGTTTGGCGAAGTCCTAGATAATACAACGCCATATTTAGAAAAGGGCCGGTATCTCGGAATTGTAATTGGCGATAAATATTTCAAAGGCACTTGGATTCCGCTCGGTTTTTATATAATGAATGAAGTCTTAAAAAGAGATTTTTCACTTAAAAGTATTATAGTTAAGAATTTTGAAGAAACTAGAGGGAAGCGGAATCAAAAAGAATTATGGCGTTATAGAGCTTTGGTGGGAGGGTTTTATATTTTTAAACACGAGTATATTTTGTTGTTCAAAAAGAAAAAATAAAAATATGGTTAATCATCCATTTAAGGAAGGCACAAAATTAGCGAAAAATTTCTTGATTCTTTCTGATGGAAAGTGGCATTGCGGAAAGCATGAATTACCCGGGACCCAGCCTGCAAAAGCAATTCAAATAATTCGTCAACACGGGTTTCAGATCGAGAATAAAAATCAATATTGCTCTGTTTGTCAAGACAAAACAGTCCACAGGCGCCTTGTGTCCAGGGAACCAATAAAACCCTCTTATCTGCGTCTACAGTTACCCGCTAGATTACGCAGGCGAACACTTGACTACTATAAAAATAATGAAGCAATTACGCTTCGTGAAATGATTCCGAATCAACTCGAAGTTGACCATCGCTTTCCACAAGTCCGTTGGGCAAAAGATGAAATTTATAATCCCGATATGCCAAATGAGGAAATTCAAAAAAAGTTTCAACTCTTTACTCGCGAACATAATTTATGGAAAAGCAGGTATTGCGAACATTGCTTTAGGACCAACGAACGAGGCACTTTCATAGGCATTAATTATTTTTATCAGGGTAATAAATACTGGAACAATACTATTGCCAGTGATGATGAAAATGGATGCGTGGGATGTTTTTGGTACGACCCCGAGACTTGGCGCAACAGCCTGAATATAGATCTGAAGAAATAGGTGCTCGATGTGCGGAATAATCGGTTATGTGGGAAATAGGCCGGCCCAGGGTATCCTTCTCAAGGGCCTTAAGCGCTTGGAATACCGCGGCTATGATTCCAGCGGGATAAGCGTAATCCATTCCCAAAAAAATAAAATCTCTACCCGAAAATCCCCGGGTAAAATCGCTAATTTAGAAAACCTTCTAATAAAAAGTTCCCTTTGCGGAAACATCGGGATAGCGCATGTGCGTTGGGCTACCCACGGTGCGCCCACCCAGGCGAACGCCCATCCCCATCGGGACTGCAAGGGCGAAATCGCGATAGTGCACAACGGAATAATTGAAAATTACGCCTCCCTGAAATCCAGCCTGATCAAAGAAGGCCATTACTTTAAGAGTCAAACCGATACTGAGGTTATCGTCCACCTGATAGAAAAATTTTATAAGAGAATACCCCTGGAAGAGGCGGTGCGAAAAGCCCTGAAACTGCTTGACGGCTCTTTCGCCCTGGGGGTAATTTCCAGCAGAGAGCCGGATAAACTTATCGGCGCGCGCTCAAGCAGCCCTTTGATTGTGGGAGTGGGCAAGGGAGAAAACTTTTTGGCCTCGGATGTCCCGGCAGTTTTAGATTCTACCAAAGAGGTTATATTCTTAGAAGAAAATGAGCTTGTTGTGCTTACCAAGCCCCGCATTAAAATTACCAATATAGACGGCTCAGTGATTTCCAGAGATTCCACGCGGATTACCTGGGATATCGCCGAGGCCCAGAAGCAGGGCTATAAGCACTTTATGCTTAAGGAAATCAATGAACAACCTAAGATTGCCGAAAATATTCTAAAGCTAAGGCTGCAAAAAGAAACAAATAGAATATTTTTTGAAGAGCAGAAGATCCCGCAGGAAAAGCTCAAAAAAATTAAGCAAATCTCAATCGTTGCCTGCGGCACTGCCTATCATGCCGGCCTGGTGGGAAAATATATCTTAGAGGCGATATGTAAGATTCCGGTCTCGGTAGATGTTTCAAGTGAGTTTAGATACCGCAATTTATTAATTGACAACGAAACCTTAGTAATCGCCGTCAGCCAATCAGGTGAAACCGCAGATACCTTAGCCGGCATAAGAGAGGCAAGAAAGTTAGGTTCATCCGTGCTTTCTATCTGCAATGTGCCTGGCTCAAGCTTAACCCGGGAATCAGACGGGCTTATCTATACCCATGCCGGCCCTGAGATGGGCGTAGCCTCAACCAAGGCCTATACAGCCCAGCTTTTGGCATTTTATTTACTGGCATTTTATCTTGCCAATATCAGAAATGTCTTAAGCCAGGAGCAGATTGCACAATATTTTGCTGAGCTTAAGAAGATTCCCGGACAGCAGAAAAAGATTCTCAAAGACCAGGATGCGATTGCCAGGCTCTCCCGGCGCCATTCTCACTTTGGCTCATTTTTGTATTTAGGAAGGCAGATCAACTTTCCTTCGGCTTTGGAAGGCGCGCTCAAACTAAAAGAGATTTCCTATATTCCTGCCGAAGGTTATGCCGCAGGAGAGATGAAGCATGGGCCCATAGCGCTTATTGACGAATACCGGGCGGTAGTCTGTATAGTGAACGAATCCCATGTGTATGAAAAGATGCTTTCCAACCTGCAGGAGATCCGCGCCAGAGACGGCAAACTTATTGCCATTGCCAGTTCCGGAGATAAGAAAATTAAAGTTCAGGCCAAAGAGGTTATTTACGTCCCCCGCTGTGATGAGTTATTCTCACCACTTCTGGTTGCCCTGCCGCTGCAACTCATTGCATACCATATCGCGCGAAAAAGAGGATGCGATGTGGACCAGCCGCGCAACTTAGCCAAATCAGTAACCGTGGAATAGTAAAGGGCAGATTTATCTTGACGGAAGGCAAATAAATGATATACTTGTCCTAACCTTTAAATCCGGCCCTTGAGAGGCTGGAAAGGAATTAAAAATGGATTTCAGATTTTTTCTTATAAACACAATCCTTGACATTTTTTAGTGTCAAGGATTTTTTGTTATGCGAGAGAAAACAAAAATTTTAGATGTTGAAGCCATGGCCCGCAGTTTGATGCGCATTGCCCATGAGATATTAGAGCATAACCGCGGCAGCCGGGATTTGGCAATTGTAGGCATTCGCAGCCGCGGAGCGCACCTTGCAGTGCGTTTAGCTGAATGCATCAAGAAAATAGACAATAAAGAAATCCCCGTAGGTATCTTAGATATAACCCTCTACCGTGATGATTTAACTTTACTTACGGCTCAACCGGTAGTGCATAAGACCGAGATTAACTTTGATATTCATGATAAAAATATCATTTTGGTTGATGATGTACTCTACACCGGTAGAACCATTCGCTGCGCCCTATCCGAACTGATTGACTTTGGCCGCCCCCAAACCATACAACTGGCGGTTTTGATTGACCGAGGCCACCGGGAGCTGCCTATCCGGGCGGATTACGTGGGCAAAAACATTCCTACTTCCCAAGATGAAATGGTTGAGGTGCGTATGAGCGAAGTTGATGGCAAAGATGAAGTGGTGATTATGGAGAAAGGATAAGCATTAATAATATGCTCTGGACGAAAAAGGATTTACTGGGCTTAGAGTATTTATCCAAGGAAGAAATAGAGCTTATTTTAGAGACCGCCGAGTCCTTTAAAGAGGTTACCACAAGAGAAATAAAAAAAGTTCCGGCCCTGCGCGGTAAAACCGTGGTGAATTTATTTTATGAGCCCTCAACCAGGACCAGGATTTCATTTGAGGTGGCGGCAAAGAGATTATCCGCCGATGTGATTAATATTGCCGTGGAAACCTCCAGTGTGCGCAAGGGCGAGACCCTGATTGATACCGGGAAAAACATCCAGGCCTTAAAAGCAGATATTCTCGTGGTCAGGCATAATTGTTCCGGTGCGCCGGCTTTGCTTGCGCGCAGCCTGGCCATCAACGTAGTTAACGCCGGGGACGGCTGGCATGAGCATCCCACCCAGGCGCTCTTAGATATCTTTACCTTAAGAGAAAAGTTGGGCAGGATTGAAGGTTTGCGCGTGGTAATAGTGGGAGATATTGCTCACTCGCGGGTCTGTCGTTCAAATATCTGGGGCCTGAGCAAGTTAGGCGCAAAAGTTACCGTTTGCGCTCCTACGATGCTTATCCCTCCAGGGATAGAGGAGATGGGCGCAGCTAACTGCTGCGCAGTTAGCTGCGATATAGATGAGGCATTAAAAGATGCAGATGCAGTCAATGTCTTGCGCATGCAGTTTGAGCGCGATGAGCTAACCGCCTTTCCTCAACAGTTAGAGTATTTTAAAAATTATGGCATTACTGAGGAAAGATTAAAAAGGGCAAAAAAGAATATCATTGTCATGCATCCCGGGCCGATTAACCGTGGTATTGAGATTGCCAGCGAAGTTGCTGACGGAGCGAATTCAGTCATATTAGAACAGGTTACCAATGGTATCGCGGTAAGGATGGCGGTTTTATTTCTGGTCGCCCAAGCCCAAGATAAAAACGCACAATGAAACTTTTAATCAAAAACAGCCGGGTGATTGACCCGGCAAATAATAGAGATGAAATCTTGGATATTTTGGTAGAAGATGGCAAAATAACCAAGCTGGCTAAAGACATAGATCTATCTGTTCAAGAGACGATTGAGGCGGCAGGCAAAATAGCTTTGCCTGCACTCGTAGATATGCATGTGCATTTAAGAGAGCCGGGCAGAGAAGACAAGGAGACCATTGAGAGCGGCACGTTGGCTGCGCTTAAGGGAGGAGTGGCGAGTGTGTTGGCTATGCCAAATACCGATCCGGCGATGGATTCCGTGGAAAATATCCGCATGCTTAAAGAGCGCATTAAAAACTCAAGTTATGCGCATGTATATATTTGCGGCTCCATTACCAAAGGTAGATGCGGGGAAGAGTCAACCGGCATCGCAAAATTAAAGAATGAAGGGGCAATTGCCATAAGCGATGATGGCGCATCGGTTGATAATGAGGAACTCCTTTTAAAAGCGCTGCTTGAAGCCAAAGAATATAAGCTCCCGGTGATCTGTCATTGCGAGGATAAAAAACTCTCAAACAGGGGTGTAATGAATTTAGGGATTATCTCAACCCGTTTAGGCCTGCGGGGGATTTCCAGAGAGTCCGAATATAAAAGAGTAGAAAGGGATGTTTTACTGGCAGAGAGAATCAGCTCGCCAATACACATTACCCACCTAAGCTGTAAAGAGTCGGTTGAGATAATTGCCCGGGCAAAGAAAAAAACCATAATGGTTACCTGCGATACAGCGCCCCATTATTTCTCCTTAACCGAAGAAGCGCTTCTTGATTACGATACCAATATGAAAATGACTCCTCCCTTAAGGACCAAAGACGACGTTACCGCTATAAGGCAGGCCCTTAAAGACGGGACGATAGACGCGATTGCCTCAGACCATGCGCCCCAGACCGTTAATGAAAAGGAGATTGAATTTGAGCGGGCAGAATTCGGAGTAATCGGATTAGAAACACTGTTATCAGTAAGTATTACGGAGTTAGTGGAAACAGGCATACTGAGCTTTTCTGAATTGATTAAGAGAGCGGCTTTAAATCCGGCAAGGATACTCAAGATAAATAAGGGCACTTTATCTATAGGCGCCGATGCGGATATTGCTATTATAGACCCGCATAAGCAGTGGACGGTGCGTAAGGAAGAAATAGTTTCCAGGTCTAAAAATTCAAGCTTTTTAGGCAGGCAGTTAAAGGGGGTTGTGGAATATACCATCGTAAATGGAATTTGTCGCCGATTTTCACATTCACTCTAAATATTCCCGCGCCACATCTAAGGATATGGATGTGGAACACCTAAGCCTTTGGGCAAAGCTCAAAGGCATCCAGCTCATCGGCAGCGGGGATTTCACCCACCACTTATGGCTGGAGGAGCTAAGGAGCAAATTAGAGGATAAGGGAAACGGCCTCTATGAGTATAAAGGCATCAATTTTATCTTATCCAGCGAGATAAGCAGTATCTATTCTAAAAATAATAAGGGTTATCGCATCCACAATATCATCCTTGCCCCTTCTTTTAGGACCGTGGATAAGATTAACGCCCGCCTGTCCGCTTTAGGCAACTTGGCCTCAGACGGCCGGCCGATCCTGGGTTTAGACGCCGCGGAATTAGCCCGGATAATCTTTGATATTGATGAAAACTGCGCGCTGGTGCCCGGGCATATCTGGACTCCCTGGTTTAGTTTGTTTGGTTCAATGTCCGGGTTTAATAAGATTGAAGATTGTTTTGAGGAGCAGACCCCAAAAATATTTGCTCTGGAAACCGGGCTCTCGTCGGACCCTGCAATGAATTGGAGGTGGTCGGCCTTAGATAGATTTAGCTTAATCAGTAATTCTGACAGCCATTCGCCTTCTAAAATAGGCCGGGAAGCAAATGTCTTTAACTGCGAGCTTTCTTACAAGGCAATCATGGAGGCCTTAAGGACTAAAGATCAGACTAAATTTTTATACACCATAGAGTTTTACCCCGAAGAAGGAAAATATCATTACGACGGCCACCGTCTCTGCGGGGTGCGCTTTTCGCCTCAGGAAAGCAAGGCGCATAAAGGCGTATGTCCTAAATGCGGCAAACATTTGACTATTGGCGTAATGAATAGGGTAGAACAGCTTGCCGATAGGCCCGAGGGCTTTAAGCCGGCTAACGCCATACCTTTTAAAAATGTTATTCCCTTAGATGAGATTATTGCCGATGTCAAGGGAATGGGTAAGGCCTCTCAGGCAGTGGAACAGGAATACAGGGGAATAATTTCCAAGTTCGACACGGAATTTGAGGTTTTAGGCAAAGTTCCCGAAGAAGATTTGCGTAAAGGAATGGATTCGCGTATCGCCGAGGCAATTATCCGGGCGCGCCAGGGAAAGGTGAATATCGCCCCGGGCTATGACGGAGAATACGGCAAGATTTCCATCTTCGGCGATGATGAAAAGCCAAAAAAACATGAGGAACAGTTGAGCTTGTTTTAGGCCTATGCCCATAGGTGGATTTTCTTTTTATGATATTGATTTTGTCAGAAAAGGCACAGGGCCCTGGATAGTTATGCAAGGCGAAATAACCAATAATACCAGGGATTATCATACCTGCGTATTTCACTTAAGCGTATTTGACAAAAATCTGCTTCTATGGACCGGCGCATTAAAAATCGCGGGTTTTAGAAAAGGATGCACCAAGCCTTTTGAAGTGCTTATGGAGGGATTAAACCATCAATCTTTACCCTCTATATCCCGCTATGATATATTTTTTGAAAGCGGGTATTAGTTTTACGCGCCTGTGGCCCAACGGATAGGGCAGCAGCCTCCGAAGCTGCTGGTGCAGGTTCAATTCCTGCCAGGCGCATAAATACAGAAGTAACATTTAAGAGCTAAGAAAAAGAAAAATAATCAAAGTAGAATAAGATTGAAGAGTTGAGAATTATGCGCAAGAAAGTTATCGGTGTAATAGGAGGACATACCTGTAATAAGGAAGTAGAGCTAATTGCCCATAAAATAGGTAAAATTGTGGCAAAAGTGGGTGCAATATTAGTATGTGGTGGTTTAGGGGGCGTAATGAAGGCAGTTTGTCAAGGAGCAAAGTCTGAAAATGGTATAACTATAGGAATAATAACAAGTTATGACAAAAATGATGCCAATGAATTTTGTGATATTGTCATTCCCAGCGGTTTGGGCTATGCCCGGAATGTGCTGGTTGTGCAAGCGGGAGATATTATTGTAGCTCTACCAGGTGAATATGGGACGCTTTCAGAAGTTGCTTATGGCTTACAGTTTAAAAAACCGGTGATTAGTTTAGGTGGTTGGGATATCCCGGGGGTGATAGAGGTCAAAACCCCGCAAGAGGCAGAAAGTAAGCTCAAAAAACTATTAGAAATATGAAAGCCCTCTTATTATTAGAAGACGGGACAGTTTTTGAGGGAGAAGGCTTTGGGGCCAAAAGTGAGGCCTTTGGGGAGGTAGTATTTAATACCTCTATGACCGGTTATCAGGAAATTATCACTGACCCTTCCTATAAGGGCCAGATTGTTACGATGACTTATCCATTAATCGGCAATTACGGAGTAAATGAGGAAGACATTGAATCCTGCAGGCCTTGGCTGGAGGGATTTGTAGTCAAGGAACTAAGCTCAATCAGTTCTAATTGGCGCTGCACAATGAGTTTGGATGAATATCTGAAAAAATATAATATTCTGGGAATCCAGGGCATTGATACCCGGGCGCTTACCCGCCATTTGCGTTTAGAGGGAGCTATGCAGGGGGTTATTTCTACTAAAGATTTTGACCAGGAGAGTCTATTAAAAAAGCTTAAGGCCGCGCCAAGACTTGTGGGTGTAGATTTGGTGAAAGAAGTGACTTGTAAAAAAGCATATGATTGGACGCAATACGCGCGGCGCAATACGCGCGACGCACGACGTTTCAGAGTAGTAGTTTTAGACTGTGGGGTCAAGTTTAACATCTTACGCCACTTAAGCAGGGCTGGCTGCAAAGTTAAGGTTATGCCGGCAGCAACAAGCGCCGCGGAAATTTTAAAACTTAATCCTGACGGACTGCTGCTTTCTAACGGCCCCGGTGACCCTGAGGCGGTTACTTATGTTATTGAAACTACGCGCAAGCTTTTAGGTAAGCTTCCTATATTTGGGATTTGCCTTGGCCACCAGATGCTGGGCCTGGCTTTAGGCAGTAAAACCTATAAGTTAAAATTCGGCCATCACGGAGGAAACCATCCGGTTAAGGATTTAAAGACAGGCAGAGTGGCAATTACTGCTCAGAATCATGGTTTTAATCTGGATATGAAGTCTATTTCCGATAAAAATGTAGCGATCACGCATATGAATTTGTACGACAATACTGCCGAAGGCTTAGAGCATAAAAAATTGCGTCTTTTTAGCCTCCAGTATCATCCGGAAGCAGGCCCAGGCCCCCACGACGCCCAGTATTTGTTTGAGAAATTTGTTAATTTAATCAGCGCTACTAAAACTAAACGTTAGACGTTATCCGCTAAACGCTAATATCATGCCCAAGCGCAGCGACATAAAAAAGATTTTGATTATTGGCTCAGGGCCGATTATTATCGGCCAGGCCTGCGAGTTTGATTATTCCGGAACCCAGGCCTGTAAGGCCCTAAGAGAGGAAGGCCTTAAGGTTATCTTAGTAAACTCTAATCCGGCAACCATTATGACCGACCCTGAGATGGCGGATAGGACATATATTGAACCCATTACTGTTGAGATGTTAGAAAATATTATTCAAAAAGAGCGGCCCGATGCCCTGTTGCCCACACTCGGCGGCCAAACCGCCTTAAATCTGAGTATCCAGTTGGCAGAAAAAGGAATTTTGGATAAATACAAGGTGCGCATGATTGGCGCGGATAGGAAGGCGATCAAAAAGGCGGAAGACAGAAAGCTTTTTAAAAAGGCAATGCAGAAAATCGGCCTTGACCTGCCTAAGAGCGGCTTAGCTTATAACATGCATCAGGCAAGAAAGATTTCCAGGAAAATCAGCTTTCCGCTCATTATCAGGCCCTCCTTTACCCTGGGAGGAACCGGGGGCGGTATCGCTTATAATAAGGAGCAGTTTGAGCAGCTCGCCCAGCGCGGCTTAAGCTCAAGTATGATTTCCGAGATTCTCATTGAGGAATCGGTAATTGGCTGGAAAGAGTTTGAGCTTGAAGTGATGCGGGATAAAAAGGATAATGTGGTTGTCATCTGCTCCATTGAAAATTTTGACCCCATGGGAGTGCATACCGGAGATTCCGTTACGGTTGCTCCGGCTCAAACGCTTACGGATAGGGAATACCAGAAGATGCGCGATGCGGCCATTGCCTGTATCCGGGAAATCGGGGTGGAGACCGGCGGCTCAAACATCCAGTTTGCCATAAACCCTGACAACGGAAGAATGGTGATTATTGAGATGAATCCCCGCGTCTCGCGTTCATCAGCCCTGGCCTCCAAGGCAACCGGTTTTCCTATTGCCAAAATCGCGGCTAAACTTGCTATCGGTTATACCTTAGATGAGCTTCCCAACGATATCACCAAAGAAACCCCGGCTTCTTTTGAGCCAACTATTGATTACTGCGTGGTAAAAATTCCCCGTTTTGCCTTTGAAAAATTTCCCGCGGCAGATTCTACCTTAACTATCCAGATGAAATCCGTGGGTGAGGTAATGGCCATCGGCAGGACCTTTAAAGAGGCCTTGCAAAAAGGCATCCGCGGCCTGGAGATTAAGCGGGATGGTTTGGGAGGAATAAAATATAAAGATAAGCAGGAATTAGAAGAAAAGCTAAAAAATCCCAATGCCGAGAGGCTGTTTTATCTTTATGAAGCGATAAAAGAGAATTATTCGCTGGATAAGCTTTATCAACTGACAAAAATCGACAGATGGTTTTTGCAGAATTTAAAGGAGATTGTGGACTTTGAGGCAAAAATCAGCGAAGAAAATATATTACAGGCAAAGCAAATGGGTTTTTCTGACAGGCAGATTGCTGCAATTTTGAATAGCGATGAGGATAAGGTTAGGCAATTAAGAAAGCAAAAGGGGATTGAGGCGGTTTATAAATTGGTAGACACCTGCGCGGCTGAGTTTGGGGCGTTTACGCCGTACTATTATTCCACGTATGAAACGCCGTTTAAGGCCGCCCCGCTAGCGGGGCAGGCAGGCCACAGGCCGCAGGCAACAGCTGAAGATGAAACAAGAAGAACCGGGAAGAAAAAAATAATGATCCTGGGAGGCGGCCCGAATAGAATCGGACAGGGAATAGAGTTTGATTACTGTTGTGTCCACGCCGCTTTTGCGCTTAAAGAGCTGGGCTATGAAACCATTATGGTTAATTCTAATCCGGAGACCGTTTCTACTGATTATGATACTTCAGATAAATTGTATTTTGAGCCGCTGACCAAAGAGGATGTTTTAAATATCATTGATAAGGAAAATCCAGAGGGCGTAATTGTGCAATTAGGAGGCCAGACTCCCTTAAACCTGGCTCTAGCGCTTGAGAAGGCGGGAGTTAAAATTATTGGGACATCCGCCGACGCCATAGACCGGGCAGAAGATAGAAAGCGTTTTGCCGAGTTAGTAGATAAATTAGGTTTAATTCAGCCGCCAAACGGGACAGCGGTAACAGTGGAGCAGGCAAAGGCGATTGCCAAAAAAATCGGTTATCCGGTTTTAGTCAGGCCGTCATATGTCCTTGGCGGCAGGGCGATGGAAATTGTTTATGATCACAGTTCTTTAGAACATTATATCCGCAGCGCGGCCTGGGCTTCCTCAGAGCGTCCGGTGCTGGTTGATAAATTTATTGAGGATGCCATTGAGGTAGACGTGGATATGCTCGCCGATGGCGAAACCTTTGTTATCGGCGGGATTATGGAGCATATTGAAGAGGCGGGGGTGCATTCCGGAGATGCGGCAATGGTTTTGCCGACGCATACATTATCCAAAGAGGCCATTGACAAAATCCGCGAGTATTCTCATTGCCTGGCAAAAGAATTAAACGTAGTTGGCTTAATGAATGTGCAGTACGCGCTTAAAAACGGGACGGTTTATATCTTAGAGGTTAATCCCCGCGCCTCCCGCACCGTGCCATTTGTTTCTAAAGCAATCGGAGTTCCTCTGGCAAAGTTAGCCGCCAAGGTAATGGCGGGTATTAAACTCAAGGATTTAGGTTTTACCAAAGAGATTGTCCCTAAATATATTTCGGTTAAGGAATCGGTGTTACCTTTTATAAAATTTCCCGGCATTGATATAACCTTAGGCCCTGAAATGAAATCAACCGGCGAGGTAATGGGTATTGATACGGAATTTGGCAGGGCCTATGCCAAGAGCCAGCTTGCTGCCTATCAGAATTTACCGCTCGCGGGAACGGTTTTTATCAGCGTAAAGGATAAAGACAAAAAACCCGTTATTATTCAGGTTGCCAGAAGCTTGAGGCGTTTAAAATTTGAGCTTATTTCTACAGTTGGAACAGCCAGGTTTTTAGGGAAGAATAAAATAACAGTCAGGACCATCCGGCGGGTAAGCGAAGGAAGGCCCAATCTCCTGGACTTAATTAAGGAAGGAAAAATTCATCTCATTATCAACACGTCTTCCGGCAAAATTCCCCGCCAGGATGAAATAAAAATCCGTTCCAGCGCCATTGCCCGCGGGATAGCGGTGGTAACTACTTTGCCGGGCGCGGACGCCTGCGTGGCAGGGATTAAGGCGCTGCTTGAGCATAAGTTAAAGGCAAAACCGATACAGGAATATCATAAGAAAGTAACCAGTAACCAGATATGAAATCTCGCACACTGGTTTATCCCGAACCACTGAAAGGAGTGAGGAAAAATGCCGGAATTACCAGAAGTTGAGACAATAAAAAGGGAATTGGAAAAAGCGGTTTTGGGAAAGAAGATACTTAAGGTCTCTGTGCATAATCCCAGGGTGATTCGCCAGCCGGCAGTGGATAAATTTAAGAAGGGCCTTAGCGGCGCAGTGATCAAAAATATCCTGCGCAAAGCAAAATTAATGATTCTTGAACTGTCCAATAACAAATCTTTGGCAATTCATTTGAAGATGACCGGACAGCTTGTTTATCCCGGTGATGGCACAAAGAGCCGGGTGAGCTTTCATTTATCCGACGGCAAAAATCTGGATTTCAACGACCAGCGCCTGTTTGGCGAACTACGTCTTTTAGATGACTGGCATTCTTTAAAATTTATTCAGGGCTTAGGCCCTGAGCCGTTTGATTTAAGCTTAGGGCAGTTTAAAGAAATGCTCACAGCCAAGAAAACCAAAATCAAGCCGCTTTTGATGGATCAGGCATTTATCTCAGGAATCGGGAATTTATACGCGGCTGAAATCTTGTTTCGGGCCCGCATTCATCCTGAAAGGCCGGCAAGAGGCCTCTCTAGCCGGGAGAAAGGAATACTTTTTAAAGAGATTAAAAAGACCTTAAGAGAGGCCATTCATTACGGAGGCTCCTCGGTGGACAATTATGTGCGCCTCTCGGGAGAAGGCGGGAATTATGTGCGGTTTCATAAGGTTTATGGCCGGGAAGGAAAGCCCTGCCTGCTCTGTAAAAGGCCGATAAAGAGGATTTCTTTAGGCGGCAGAGGCACATATTTCTGCCCACACTGCCAGAGATGAAATCAATAATTTTATCTAATAGAAATATCAAAGGCAGATATTTTGAGATAATTATCCGGGCGCCGGAAATTGCCGCCATCGCGAAACCCGGGCAATTTGTGAATGTCAAGGTCAGCGACGGCCTTGAACCGTTATTGCGCCGGCCGTTAAGTATTCATAAGGCCGGGGGGCAGAGAAAGGCAAAAGATAGCGTAGTGCTGCTTTATGAGGTGGTGGGGAAAGGGACAGAGATACTTTCGGGAAGAAAAAGCCAAGAATTGCTGGATGTCATTGGCCCCCTTGGCAATGGTTTTACCTACTATCCGCTATCCCTGCCTTGCCGGCAGGCAGGCGCTAAACGCTATCCGCTGATTTTAGTTGCCGGCGGGATGGGCACTGCGCCGCTGGTATTCCTGGCAGAAAAGATAGCCGCAGGTCTCCCCGCGACTACGCGCGGGGCAGGTAGGTTTCCCCGCGACTACGCGCGTGGCAAGCAGGCCACAGTTAAACCGTTGGTATTGATTGGAGCTAAAACAAAAAAAGATATATTATGTGAGGAAGAATTTAGGGACTTAGGCTGTGAAGTTAAAATTGCTACTGACGACGGATCCCGCGGCTTCAAAGGGTATATTTCAGAACTTCTTAAACAAGAACTATCCGCTAAACGCTATCCGCTATCCGCTATATACGGCTGTGGCCCCGCGCCTATGCTCAAAGAAATCAGCTTAATTTCCCAAAAAGGCCATATCCCTGCGCAGGTTTCCTTAGAGGCGCATATGGCCTGCGGAATCGGGGCCTGTATGGGATGCGTGGTAAAAACGCAAAACGCAAAACGCAAAACGCAAAACGATTTTGTATATAAACGGGTTTGTAAAGACGGGCCTGTGTTTGAGGCGAGTCAGGTTATATGGGAATAAATTTAAAAGTCAAAATCGGCAGGCTTCAGCTAAATAATCCGCTAATGGTTGCCTCGGGAACTTTTGGTTATGCCGAGGAATTTAATGATTTTATGGATTTAAGGCAGTTAGGGGCAATTGTAACAAAAACAATTACTTTGAATCCCCGCCAGGGAAATCCGCCTCCGCGCACCTGCGAAACACCGGCCGGAATGCTTAACTCCATTGGCTTGGAAAATCCGGGGTTAGAAAAGTTTATTCAAGAGAAATTACCTTTCCTCAAGAAAACAGCCGTCCCCATAATTGTGAGTATCGCCTCCGAAGGCGGAAACGAAGAATTCGTTACCCTTGCCAGGCAATTAGATAAAGTAAAGGAGGTTAGCGCCATTGAATTGAATATCTCTTGTCCAAATGTAAAAGTTCATAGCCAAAAGTTCATAGTGCATAGTAAAAAACTACGAACTAGATTGATTTCCCAGGACCCCAAATCAACCTATGCCCTGGTTAAGGCTGTACGCAGAGTAACCGGGAAAACCTTAATTACTAAACTATCGCCTAACGTTACTGACATTGCCGAAATTGCCCTTGCTGCGCAAAGCGGGGGAAGCGACGCAGTATCTTTGATTAACACCTTAACCGCAATGAGTATAGACATAGAATCAAGGAAGCCGCGCTTAGGCAATGTTACCGGGGGCCTAAGCGGGCCGGCGATCAGGCCGGTTGCGGTAAGAATGGTTTGGGAAGTCCATCAGAAGATAAAAATTCCGATTATCGGAATGGGCGGCATAAGCGATAGCTTAAGCGCCCTGGAATTTTTTCTTGCCGGCGCAAGCGCCATTGCCGTTGGCACCGCCAATTTTATTAACCCCAGGACAACCTTAGAAATTATTGACGGAATAAAGAAGTATCTAATAAAGAATAAAATCAGCAGTATGAAAACCCTTATCGGAAGCCTCCAAATATGATGCGAACCACGAACCACGAACCACGAACCACGGAATTGATTCTTGCCTTAGACGTAGATAGTTTTTCTAAGGCAAAATACTTTGTGGATTTGCTTTATCCCAAAGTAAAAATCTTTAAAGTAGGCCTGCAATTATTTATTGCCCGCGGCAAGAAGATTATAAGATATATCAGAGAAAAAGGCGGCAAGGTTTTTCTTGACCTGAAGTTTTATGATATACCCAATACCGTAGCTAATGCCTCAAAAGAAGTTGTGAGAATGGGCGGAATTGAAATGTTTACCCTGCATACCCAGGGCGGCCTGGAAATGATGCGCAGGGTAAAAGAGGCAGCGCGGGAGGAGGCGCTTAGATTAGGAATAAAAGCGCCTTTAATTATAGGAGTTACGCTCTTGACAAGCGAGGCGCAAAGTAGTAAAATAACCCCTCTTGTGATTTCTCTCACAAGAGCTGCCAGGACAGCCGGTCTTGACGGCGTAGTTGCCTCGGTTAAGGAAACAAGATGCCTCAGGCAGGTCTTTGGCGGCGATTTAATTATCGTAACCCCGGGCATAAGGTTTGCGGGCGGGGAAAAAGGCGACCAGAAGCGCATAGCCACCCCGGAAGAAGCCAGAAAAGCAGGCAGTAATTACATAGTAATCGGCAGGCCGATTTTAGAGGCCCAGGGCCCGCTTATCACGGCAAGAAAAATAATTAGGAAAATCAGTTAATTCGCCCCGCCTATGGCGGAGGCGAATTAAGGAGACGATAATGGCAGAGGATATCAAAAATCTTATAGAAAAGATACAGCAGGAAGGCATTAAGATTGCTCAGGACAAGGCAAAAGAAATAGAAGCCCGGACGCATAGAGAGGCAGAGCGCCTGCTTAAGGAGGCAAAAGACCAGGCAGAAAGGTTTGTCCGCGAGGCAGGCGAGCGGGCCGGTAAAATGGAGGAAAAGCAGAAAACCCTGCTTGCCCAGGCAGGACGGGATTTACTCATTGTTTTAAGAAAAGAAATTGATGCCATCCTTAATAAGCTTATCAGCTTAGAAGTAAAGAATGCGCTCACGCCTGGCGTCTTAACTAATGTTATTACGGAGCTGGTGAAAAACTATAGCGGGCAAAGCGAGGGCCAGGTTATAGTTTCCTTAAGAAAAGAAGACCTGGAGCTCCTGGAAAAAGGCTTTCTGCATAAGCTTCAGGAAGAAGTAAAGAAAGGCGTTAGCCTTAAGGCAGCAGATGATATTTATGGCGGTTTTCTGATCAGCTATGACGGCGGTAAATCGCAGTGCGATTTTAGCGATAGGGCCTTAGCGGAATATATCGGCAGTTATCTTAAGCCAAAATTAGCAGAGCTTTTAAAAGGTGCCGTCTCATCCTGACACCTTGACACAATAAAGAATGCCCGCATACTATACCTATTTTATTTCCAGTCTGCCGATGCTTCATTTTGGAATGAAGCCGCCGTTTTTATTCGAGCGTTTCTTAAAGATGTGCGAAGGTTTAATTTTAGAGCAGGACATTTATATTTTAAAGAATCTGCCAATGCGGGAAGGGGATTTTAATCCATCCGCGCATAATCCGATAATACAAGCATGGTTTGCCTTTGATACTGCCTTACGAAATGAATTAGTTAAAATCATAGCCCAGCATAAACATATTGACCCGTTAAAATACCTGCGCCAGTGCCTGCGCGCGGATTTTTTGCTGGGACATATCGCTCTGGCTGCGCACCGCAACCCCTCGCTTGTTGAAGGAGAAAAAAGCCTGGATGAGGCGCGCTGGAAGGCGCTGGATGAGTTTGAGAGCGGCCATTATTTTGATACTGCTTTTTTGCTCGTCTACGGGTACAAATTAAAATTGTTGGAACGTTGGGATAGAATTAATACCGCGGATAAAACAAAATTATTAGAAGAAACATTGCTTAAACGCTGACAAGGAGTTTTTTATGGCAGAGAAGAGAATAGGGCGTATATTAGGAATTAACGGGAATATGGTTACCGCAGAATTTAAGGACTTTGTTATCCAGAACGAAGTCGCTTATATCATGCATGGAGAAGAACGGCTGAAATCAGAGGTTATCCGCATCCGCGGCAATATTGCCGAGATGCAGGTTTTCGAGAATACGCGCGGAGCTCGTATCGGAGAAGAAGTGGAATTTACCGGAGAGCTGCTTTCAGTTGAGCTGGGCCCCGGGCTTTTAGGCCAGATTTTTGACGGGCTGCAGAACCCCCTCCCCGCTCTTGCGAAGGAGTGCGGCTTCTTTTTAAAGCGCGGGGTCTATATCAAAGCGCTTGAAGAAAGCCAAACTTGGGATTGGACGCCCACGGCAAAAATGGCTCAAAAGGTGCGCGCGGGTGAAAAAATAGGTTATGTTCCGGAGAAAATATTTCAGCACTCGATTATGGTTCCTTTTTCCCTCCGGGGAAGTTTAGAGATAGTCAGTATTGCAAAGCCCGGCAAGTATAATCTTAAAGAATCTATTGCCCGGGTAAAAGACCTGGAGGGTAAGCTTCACGATATTTTCTTATCCCAGAACTGGCCGGTAAAAATTGCTATTTCTGCTTATGCAGAGAAACTAAGGCCCGCTCAGCCCTTGGTTACCAAGATGCGGCTGATTGATTCTTTTTTTCCGGTTGCCCTGGGTGGCACCTACTGTATCCCGGGCCCTTTTGGAGCCGGGAAAACGGTTTTACAGCAGTTAACCTCAAGACACGCTGAAATTGACATCGTGATTATCGCCGCCTGCGGCGAACGGGCAGGAGAGGTTGTGGAAACCTTGAAGACATTTCCCGAAATCACTGACCCGCGCAGCGGACGGCCTTTAAGCGACCGCACAGTCATCATTTGTAATACCAGTTCTATGCCTGTTGCCGCGCGAGAATCCAGCGTCTATACCGCAGTTACCATTGCCGAATATTATCGCCAGATGGGATTAAATGTATTGCTTTTAGCAGACTCAACCAGTCGCTGGGCACAGGCAATGCGCGAGATGTCCGGGAGGCTTGAGGAGATTCCAGGCGAAGAGGCATTTCCCGCGTACTTAGAGTCGCGGATTGCCTCATTCTATGAACGGGCAGGCCTGGTGCGCCTATACGACGGAAACACCGGCTCAGTTACCATCGGAGGAACCGTAAGCCCTGCGGGAGGAAACTTTGAAGAGCCGGTAACTCAGGCAACGTTGAAAGTAGTAGGCGCATTCCACGGCCTCTCGCGCGAGCGTTCAGACGCCCGCAGGTATCCGGCAATAGATCCGCTTATCAGCTGGAGTAAATACAAGAGCTTTGTTGATCAAGGGCAGGTTGAGGCAGGCCATCAAATCCTGAAGAAAAGCTATGACGTTGCCCAGATGATGAAGGTTA
>MHGN01000028.1:22916-23139 GCA_001805575.1 Omnitrophica WOR_2 bacterium RIFCSPHIGHO2_02_FULL_45_21
CACCTCTCTTGCAGATTACATTGATTATTTAAAGGGCGAATTTTTTGACTTTATTTACTTACAGCAGAATGCTTTTGACCCGGTAGATGAGTCAACCTCTCGCCAGCGCCAGGAATATATTTTTAATTTCATCTATCGTAATATCCTGAAGCCGGAATTTGATTTTGAAGAGAAAGAAAAGGCCCTGCGCTTTTTCCAGAAATTACGCCAGCTTTTTAGCGGC
>MHGN01000029.1 GCA_001805575.1 Omnitrophica WOR_2 bacterium RIFCSPHIGHO2_02_FULL_45_21
GCGGGCTCTTTGCAAATCGTTCGCTAAAACGGATAACTAAGCAGACGTCTACTCCGAGCTCCGCAATAACCTTGAGCCGGTGCGTAAGCGAGATAAGATAAGGCTGGCCCTTGGGATGAGGGTGAAAGGTAATTACTGCTGTTTTTTTATGCAGGGCCCTGGCCTTGCGCACAGATTTTTCAATTAAATAACGATGCCCCCTATGCATGCCGTCAAAGACGCCGATTAGGACCAGGGTATCTTTAAACTCTTCCTTTAAATTAGATAGTCCGAATATCGTTTTCATCAAAGCTGTCTATTTTCTTGGCATCGGAAACCGCATACGGCCCGATGGCCGTGCGCCGTATCCAGGTAATATGTCCTACGGAATTGAGGCGCCTGGCAATTTCTTCACCCAGACTCCTGATGTAGGTGCCTTTGGAACAACTGATCTGTAACTCTATATCCGGCAAGGAAAACCTCAAACATTTAAGCTGGTGGATATTGACTAAACGGGCCTTTCGTTCTACGGTGATTCCCTTACGCGCTAACAGATATAAGGGCCTGCCTTTATGCTTTATGGCGGAAACCATCGGCGGGATATTCTCTATCTTTCCTTCCAGTGATTTTAATACGGCGCTCACGCGCTCCTGGCTTATCTCTTGATAATCAGCGGTGGCGATGATTTTACCCTGCGCATCGCCGCTATCAGTTTGAGCGCCCAGACGCAAGATTGCGGTATATTCCTTATCAAAATTCACAAAGCGGTTAAACTGCTTGGTGGCCCTGCCTACCAAGATAATCAATAGACCTGTGGCAATAGGGTCAAGCGTTCCGGCATGGCCTATATGCTGAAGGTTAAATTTTTTTCGCACGATATCCACGACATCGTGCGAGGTGATTCCTGCTGGTTTATCAATAAGGAGTATTCCGAATTTAACCATCAGCTATACATTAATTTCTTTGCGCATTGAATGACTTTTTCTTTGACTTCCGCCAAGCCGCCGGCAACTGTCGCGCCGCTTGCATTTTTATGGCCTCCGCCGCCAAAGCAGGATGCCAGCCGGTTGCAGTCAAATACGGTCTGGGAACGGAAATTTATGCGCACCTGGTTTTTCTTATCGCGCGCCTCTTTAAAAATCATGCTTAGCTCAATTCCCTTGATTGAACGCAAAAGCCCAAGCACCGATTCAGCCAAGTCAGTCCTAGTGAACTTCTCTTTCAGAGCGCCGCGAGGAATCTGTGCCCAGGTAATCTTGCCTGCGGCATCGCGCTCAACCGTCAATAATATCCTGCCTAAGCATTTGATGTCGTTAAATGAGCTATTTTCAAAAAGTTTATTATATACGCCTGAAACGGATATGCCTTTTTCAATCAGGGAAGCGGCGATACGGTGGGTTAAAGCGGTAGTATTATTATAATGGAAAGAGCCGGTATCCACGGTGATACCCGCATAGAGCATAAGCGCCGCATCTTTATCTACGGGCACCGAGAGCGCCCGAAAAAGCCGATAGACCATCTCGCAGGCTGAAGAGGCCTCCGGGTCAACCCAGTTCACGCTGGCAAACCTCGTATTTGAGATATGGTGGTCTATGTTTAAGAGCGGCCTTCCTTTAGTTAATTCTGCCACTTGGGGGCTGCGCAGGGCTTCGGAGCAGTCAAGAAATACGCCGCAATCAAATTTATTTCTTTTTGTTTTTACTGATAACGGCTGTATATACTCTGCCCCGGGCAGAAATTCGCATTCAGCAGGCACTTTGCTTTCATTAATAATGAAAGCGCTCTTTCCTAATTTTCTTATCAGATGGAAGAATGCCAACTCCGCCCCAATCCCGTCTGCCTCGGGATTTACGTGAGTGGTGATTAAAAAGACCTTATGTTTTTTTATCAGCTCCTCTGCCTTTTTTAGACTCATTCTTAATCCTTTCAATTGTCTCGCTAATCTCAATGCTGTAATCAACCGATTTATCTAATTTAAAAACTAATTCGGGGCTCAAGCGTAGTTTAAGCCGTTCGCTCAGCAGCCGACGGATAAAACCCCGGGCCGACTCTAGGCCTTCCATGGCCTTATCTTTTTTATCCTCACTACCCATCACGCTGCAATAAATCCTGGCTAATTGTAAATCCTTAGTTAGCTCAACGCGCATTACGGTAATAAAACCTAAACGCGGATCCCTAAGCTCATTCTGGATGATGCTGCCTGTTTCTTCTTTTATCGCATTTGCTACCTTTTCCACCCTTCCCATATCGCTATCCTTTCTAAACTTACCCGCTTATACACTTACAAACTTACACACTTGTTCTCTTGCTGAGAATCTTATCCTGTAAATATAACAATTCTTCTTCTTTGCTATGAAACTTTTTATCTAATTTTGCATAGAGAAGCGCTTCAAGAATTTCTTTAAAATCTGGCCCGGGACTTACTCCTAATTCCTTAAGCTCATGGCCGCTGGTAAAGATACGGATTCCGTCGTAAAGACGCAGGAAATCCATGAGCTTATTCTTAATTTTTGCCTCATTGGTTTTCGCTAAAATAAGAATGATCACTTCGTAACGAAGCGACTGTAGAATCTTATAGATTGAACTTGGGTGGACGGCTGCTTCCAGTTTCAAGCGCACTCTCTCTGTATCGGATTTATAAGAGAGGACGACCTTAGATTCTGACTTATGAAAGGCAAACTCCGTTAAGACCTTCCGCAACTCAAGGGAAGATAGGCTTTCTAATAACACCGCTAAATAAAGCACCCGCAGCTCTAATCTGCGCTTGTGCGGGAAGTTATCTTTAAACCATGCATGCATTTCATTTGCTTTCTTAAGCATGGCAAGCATTGGACTGCTAAGGCGCAGGCCATGATGGATAAATTCAAAACCGCATAAATCATAGACCCGCCTGATACAGCGAACTGCCTGCGGCTCTTTAAAAATCAAAATAAGCTCATCGCGCAGACGATGCTTATGTACCTTCTGGAGCATCTTTAGGCCTACTGCTTCTTTCAGGAGCCGTGAGGTTGTTTTTTCAAGCTTAAAATTAAAGCGCTGCTCAAAACGGATTATGCGCAAGAGCCGCGTGGGGTCATCAATAAAACTTAAGGGATGCAAGACCCTGATTCTTTTATTCCCGAGGTCTTCTCTGCTATCATAGAAATCTACTAATTGTCCAAAGGTATTCTCTGAGATGCTTAGCGCCATGGCGTTAATAGAAAAATCCCGCCTGCCTAAATCCTCCTTAATCGTCCCCGGGCTTACCTTGGGAAGAGCCGCCGGCTGCTCATAGATTTCCTTTCGCGCGGTGGCTATATCTATTTTTATTCCGCTGCCAAAAATTTTTACCTGGGGATGCGTCTTGTCTTTAATCACTATAGTCGCGGTTTGAAATCTTCTATGCTTGATAAAATCGGCCTTTAATCTATGGGAGAGCTCTTTGGCGAAATGTATACCGTCACCCTCTATCACGATATCCAAATCAAAATCTTCAACTCCCAGGATAAGGTCTCTGACAAATCCTCCCACAATATATACAGGATAATTGAACTCACCCGCAAGAGCTGCGATGGACTTTAAACACTCCCGTATTTCTTCCGGCTGGGATTTTAGCTTTTCAGTTAAATTCTCCACGATCTTTAATGGCTTAACAATATCTAGTTAAGGACGGGGATGATATTTCTGGTGTATCGCTTTCAGCCTGTTTTTATCAATATGAGTATAAATTTGAGTTGTGGAGATATCCGCATGGCCTAACATCTCCTGAACGCTTCTTAGGTCCGCTCCCCGGGACAAAAGATGTGTGGCAAAAGAATGGCGAAGCGTATGGGGCTTAAGCTCTTTTTTTATCCTTGCCCGGCGGGCATAATATTTAACTAATTTCCAGAACGACTGCCGGGATATTCGCTTACCGAGCCGGCTCAAGAATAAAATTGAATCATCGCTTGCATTCTTGGCTAATTTAGGGCGCGCCTTTTCTAAGTATCTCTTTACTGAAATAATCGCCTGCCTGCCTAAGGGAACAATTCTTTCTTTAGAGCCTTTCCCGATACAACGTAAGAAACCCGCATCAAAATTAACATCCTGAACCTTTAGATTCACTGCTTCCGAGACCCTCAATCCGGTTGCATACATTAACTCTAAGATTGCCCGGTCTCTCAAGCCCTGCATTTGATGCAGGTCGCATGAGCGCAGCAAATCCTCCACCTCTTCAATTGAAAGGACATCGGGTATCTTCTTCCATAACTTAGGCGATTCCAGGAGCCCTGAGGGGTCTGTCTTTAGGATTCTTTCACGCAGCAAAAAGCGGTGAAAGACCTTGATTGCAGCCAAATTCCTGGAAATAGAACTCGCTGACAAGCCTTTGTCCTTAAGGGTAAACATAAAATCGCTGATATTTTTTCTTGAGCTTTCAGATAAGGAATTGATTGGACAATTTTTAAGGTAGCCGATATATTTTCTCAGGTCTCTTTTATAGGAGATAATCGTATTCTTGCTCAGCGACCTTTCAACCGCCAAATAATTTAAAAAGCTTTCAACGAATTCTTGCATAAGGATTACTCCTTTTCTCCTCACCGATAGTTGAACAAGGCCCGTGGCCAGGGTAAATTACCGTTTCATCAGGCAGAACTAATAATTTATCTTGAATGGACTTGATCAGCTGTTCATAGGATGCTCCCGGAAAATCAGTCCTGCCGATGCCGCCGGCAAAGAGCGTATCTCCGGTAAAAATTCCTTGAGCGTTTTTTAAACATATCCCGCCCGGAGTATGCCCCGGAGTATGGATAACCTGTAAAACTAAATCATCTAACTTTATTTCTGCTAAATCCTCAACAGTCTTAACATCAAGCTTAACCTTAAAAGGAACGTTCAAGAAACTTGAGAGGTTTTTATCCGGGTTTCTTAAAAGCTCGCTATCTAACGAATGCACATACACAGGCAGGGCAAATTCATTATCAGCCTGAATGTGGTCAATATGGCCGTGGGTGTGCATAATAAATTTGGGCTTTAGCTTATGTTTATCTAAGTAAGCCTTTATTCTGGAATATTCATCCCCGGGGTCAAGAAGGATAGCATTTTTAGTGGTTTTGCTTGAAAGGATATAACAATTAACCTGCATCTGGCCTACTGTGAGCGTATCGATGCGCATCATTTCAAATCCTTGCTTATTTTGGAATGGGCAAAATGACGATGCACCCCGGACTTGATTCTTTCTACCTTATTTTTTAAATAGTTATAGTCAGGACTGCTTAAGCGGCCGGTAAAGATTATTGTCTTAACCGCGGTAAATTCATTTATCAACGACTCTAAGCTTTTTGCCTTTTCTTCATTGAGCAGTTCCCGCATTTTGATTAAGTTATCCAGCGCCTCATAGGCGCATTCTCTCTGTTTTTTAAAATTTGCCTTTTCATTCAGAAATTCCATAAGCTGATCAGCCCATCCCTCCCAGAAGGCAGAATAATCCTTATAGAGCTGATCTTTATCTGCCGCAAGATCAGGATAAACCTCGGGCTGAATTACCGGCTCTTCCTTCTCTGGCTCTCCCTTTGGCTTGCGGGTGAATTTACGCACGAAGGCAGCGCAGCCAATTAAAGTAAATAGTAAACAGCAGGTAGTAGAGAGTAAAATAATCTGCGTCCATCTACGTTTTATTTTTGCAGGGTTTATCTGCGTTTTCATCTAACCATCTCCAGGAATTCATTCTCATCAATAACCTTGACGCCTAATTTCTTTGCCCGAGCATACTTTAAGCCGGGGCTTCTACCTACCACCACAAAATCTGTCTCTTTGCTTACGCTGGATGAGGCCCTGCCGTTAGCGCTGCGCAGCAAATCTTCAGCTTCGGCGCGGCTAAATGATGCTAATTCGCCGGTAAAGACGACAGTTTTATCAGTCAAAGATGTTTTCTTTACTGCTATCAGTTCACCTTCTTTTGTATTTACGCCTGCCGCCTCTAATTTTTTAATCAGTTTCTTGATCGACTCCTGCTTAAAGAAAGCAACAACGGATTCAGAAATTGCCGGGCCTATTTCATAAATCGCCTCTAAATCCTCTTTCTTGGCCGAAAGAAGATTTTCTAAGCTTTTGAATTCTTCAGCCAATACGTATGCCGCCCTTTCTCCCACATGCCGAATGCCCAGGCCATAGATAAGCCTGCCCAGGGCGCGGTGTTTACTATTTTCTATTGCCAAAAGTAAATTCTCTGCTTTCTTATCTTTAAAAAGCTCTAAAATCAAAAGCTGGCCTTTTTTTAAAGAATATATATCTGCAAAATCCTTAACTAATTTTTTCCCAATCAACTGCTTTACCGCCGCTTCGCCCATACCTTCAATATCCATAGACAAGCGGCTGGAAAAATGCTGCAGCCCTTTTTCAAGCTGTGCCGGGCAGGACGGATTAATACAGCGGTAAGCAACCTCTTCTTCTTTTTCCTTTATGATTGTCGAGCCGCAAACCGGACAGCTCCTGGGAATCTTAAAGGTTTTTTCCTTACCGCTGCGCAAGGACTCAACCGCCTTTATAATCTTTGGGATTACTTCACCGGCTCGCTCCAGGACAATGTGGTCGCCGATTTTCACTCCTAATCGTTCTATCTCATCAAAATTATGCAAAGTAGCCCTGCTGATAGTTACTCCGCCGCATTCTACCGGCTCTAAATCTGCCACAGGTGTAATCACGCCGGTCCTGCCTACAGAAATAATCACATCTTTTAATTTAGTATTCGCCTGATGCGCGGGGAATTTATAGGCTACTGCCCAGCGGGGACTCTTTAAGGTCGCGCCCAAACTAATCTGTCCTTCTAAATAATTTACCTTAAGCACCACACCGTCAATTTGATAGCTTAGTTTTTTTCGCTTTTCCTGCCAGAGCTGGCAAAACTCTAATACCTCGTCTAAGCTCTTGCAGAGCCTGCTTTCAGGGTTAATCCGCATACCGTATTTTTTAAGCTCTTGCAAAAATTCCCATTGGGTAGAAAATTGTCCGTTACTTAATTCTCCCAAGGAATGAGCAAAGAAGTTGAGATTCCTTTTAGCGGTAATCCTGGGATCTAACAATTTGAGTGAGCCGCTGGCTGCGTTGCGCGGATTAGCAAATAAAGCTTCGCCTTGAGCTTTTCGCTCTTTGTTGATGGCGGAAAAATCTTTCAGCTCTAAATATACCTCTCCCCTTATCTCAATAAGTTCTGGCGGTTTTTTGCTTTCCAGCCGTAAGGGAATTGCGCGAATCGTCTTAATGTTTAAGGTTACATCTTCTCCGCTCTCGCCGTCTCCGCGGGTTGCCGCGCTAAGCAATAAGCCGCCTCTATAGGTAAGATTAGCGCTTACCCCGTCTATTTTTAATTCTGCGACATATTGGATTTCCTGATTGCCTAAACCCTTATAAACTCTCTGACTCCAATCTCTTAGCTCTTCAGGCGAATAAGTATTATCTAAGGAAAGCATCTTTTGCCTGTGCTTTACTGTTTTCAAGCCTTCCTGGGTGCCGGCGGCTACTCTCTGGGTGGGCGAATCAGGGCTGATCAGGCCGGGAAATTCTTCTTCAAGTTCTTTTAACCTGCGCATCAGGCCATCATATTCTTTGTCAGAGAGTTCCGGCTGTGACAAAACATAATAACGATAATCGTGATGGCGTATATCCCGGCGTAATTTCTCAATCTCTTTTTTAGCTTGAGATAAATTCATCTTTTTCCTCTGCGGGCTTACGCCCGCAGTATCCGCTTAGACATTCCCCGTAAGTGCAGGGTTTACCTACCCTCGCTTAGCCGACGAGCCAAAAATTCAGGCAGTCCGGCCCTAAGGATTTTCTTCTGGGTTATTTTAAAATCATACGCAATTCTTTTTAATTCCACTGTCTTTGCATCGGTGTCATAAATAACATAGACAGCCCTGGGGTCTCTATCGCGCGGCTGGCCCACGCTGCCAACATTAACAATATATCTCTTCCGGCCTTCAAGCTGCAAAATCCCCGAGGCCTTACAAGAAAATCGCTGGGCGATAACTTTTAAGCGATTTTCAGTGGTTAGGAAAGTTTTATACTTTCCTACACCATAAAATAAATTATCCTCTAATTCCACAAAGGCGCCTGGCCTATGGGTATGCCCGATAAAGCAGATTTGTTTTTTTAAAACTGCGAAGGCCGCAGAAGCTGCTTCATAGTTATTTAGGTAATAGAACTCCTGCGGGTTATCCAAGCTGCCATGCGCTAAAACAAAATTTTCTTCTTCATGCGTCAGCGGTAAACCGCATAAGAAATCCTTATCGGATCCGCTCAAAATGCCGCTTGTCCAAACCAATGCCTCCTGGGCAGAAGGGTTGAAATACTCTAAATCAAACTTGCCGCTTGAACCCCAGTCATGATTTCCGGCAACAATGCCCGCATTCAGCCCTTTAATAAGCCGGATACACTCAAGGGGATTGGCCGCGTAACCGACTATATCTCCGATGCATAGGTAACGGTCAATATGTTC
>MHGN01000030.1 GCA_001805575.1 Omnitrophica WOR_2 bacterium RIFCSPHIGHO2_02_FULL_45_21
GCATAATCTCTATATATTTGGAAACGCTCGCTTTGATGGTAAAGTTCATCCCAAACAAGTCCCAGCCACTTTAGGCTATTTAAAATCTCGTCAAGATACTCTTTCCTGGAACGCACTAAATCCGTATCTTCAATGCGTAAAATAAACTTACCGGCCTTTGCTCTGGCGTAGAGCCAGTTAAAAAGCGCGGTGCGGGCGCCGCCGATATGCAGGTTTCCTGTGGGACTGGGGGCGAAGCGAACTCTAACCATTTTACTATTGTTATTTTATTAAGTTCATTCCTGCTTTTATTGCCTGCTCATTGAGAGCTTGAAGCTTTTTATTATTCTTAAATGCCTCGGGAAGTAATTTCAAGATATTTTTTAAAGAGAGGAGATTTTTACTGGCTAGATAAGCGCCCAGGGCAACCATATTGGCGGTTCTTGCATTTCCTAATTCAGAGGCTATCTCGGTAAATTTAAAGGTATGGACTTTAGCCCCTCTTATCTTTGGCGCATTATCTATCATTGAGCCATTGATAAACAACTCGCAGCCGCTCCTAAGTCTGTGAACAAATTTTGCCAGTGACGGACTGTTCATTGCAATCAGGGTATCTATCGCATCAAAGGCCACAGAAGCAATCTCTTTATCGGAAATGACTATTGCGCAATGCGATGTCCCGCCTCTTACCTCTGCTCCATAGGCAGGCATAAAACTCACGAATTTATTCTCGCGCATCGCTGCCCAGGCAATGAACTTGCCTAAAAACATTATCCCCTGCCCACCAAAACCGGCTATTATGATACGTTCAATCATACATACCCTCTGTAACGTTTAATGTGTAAGGTGTAATGTAAATTACACAATTACTTTATTCGACCTAGCGGAAACACCTTGCTCATCTTATTCTTTATCCAGTCCAAAGATTCAAACGCCGACATATCCCAGTAGGTAGGGCAGGCCGAAAGCACCTCTACCAGAGAAAAACCCTTATTCTCCATTTGATTTTGAAAAGCTGTTTTAATTGCATTCTTGGTCTTGAGAATCCCATAGACAGAATCTACCGCAGTCCGCTCAACCGAATATACACCCTGTAATTGGGCAAGCAGCTCCGAAATCCTTAAAGGATAACCCTCGGTCTTTTCATTCCTGCCCAAAGGGCTGGTTGCGCTCTTCTGGCCGATAAGAGTAGTGGGCGCCATCTGGCCGCCGGTCATTCCGTAGACCGCATTATTGATAAATACTACGGTCAGGTTTTCACCGCGGTTAGCCGCATGAATAGTTTCGGCTGTGCCGATGGCAGCCAAATCGCCATCGCCTTGATAAGTAAAAACTACTTTCTCCGGCTGAAGCCTTTTTATAGCAGTAGCCACCGCCAGGCCTCTTCCGTGCGCGCTTTCAACGCAATCAAAGTCCCAATAATCATAGGCAACTACAGCGCAGCCTACAGGAGTAACTCCAATGGTAATCCCGCGAATATTTAATTCGTCAATTGCCTCAGCGAGCAAACGGTGCACAACCCCATGGCCGCATCCTGAACAATAATGGGTATCAAGAGGGCGTAAGGATTTGGTCCGACCAAAAATTCTTTTCATTTATCAGATAATTAGCTGAGTTCTTAAGTTCAAACTCAATAACTCTATGAACTCAATAAACTTAATGAACTCTTTATTATTTCTTCTTCCGTTGGAATGCCTCCGCCTGAACGGCCTAAAAATTCAACTCTTTGCTGGCCGTTAACAGCAAGCTTTACATCTTCAAGCATCTGGCCGTAAGACATCTCTATAACTAAAAATGCTAATCGTTTATCGCTAATCGCTAATCGCTGAAATATTTTTTGAGGAAAGGGCCATAAGTTGATCGGACGAATCAAGCCCACTTTTAGGCCTTTCTCCCGCAGAGATACCATTGCCTGTTTGGCTAAGCGAGCCATTGTGCCATAGGCAACTAAGATTATCCGCGCGTCATTTATATTAAGCTCCTCGTAACGTTGCTCCTTCTGCTGAATATTTTTATATTTTCTCTGTAACTTGAGATTAAATTTTTCCAAATCTCCCAGATTCAGGTAGAAGGACTTAACCACGTTCGGCTTCCTGTCTTTACATCCAGTAGCCGCCCACGATTTAGTTCGTAGTTTTTTACTATGAACTATGAACTCCTGGCTATGAACTGAAAGGGGTTCCATCATCTGGCCTAACATTGCATCGCCTAAGATGATTACCGGGATGCGGTATTTGTCTGCCAGAACAAATGCTTCAAAAGTCAGAGCATAAGCTTCCTGGACGCTTGAAGGCGCAAGCACTATACAGTGATAATCTCCGTGGCCTCCGCTTTTGACTGCCTGAAAATAGTCTGATTGGGCAGGCCAGATATTCCCCAGGCCGGGCCCTGCGCGCATAATATTCACAATAACTGCGGGAAGTTCTGCGCCGGCAATGTAAGAAATCCCCTCCTGCATCAAACTTATGCCGGGGCTTGACGAACTGGTCATTGCCCGCACACCAGAGGCAGAAGCCCCAAAGACCATATTAATTGCCGAAAGTTCGGATTCAGACTGGATAAAAATTCCTCCGCTTGAGGCCATATTCTTTGCCATATAGCCAATCAATTCATTCTGAGGGGTGATCGGATATCCGGCATAAAACCGGCAGCCGGCGTCAATTGCGCTCTTAGCAACCGCCTCATTCCCCGAAAGCAACACTTTCTCTCCCCTGTCCTCTGTCCTCTGTTCTCTGTTCATTTATACACTTCAATCGCCGTATCCGGACAAATGATTGCGCAAAAGGTGCATCCGCTGCAATCTTGAGCCAAGAACATGACCGGATTAATCCCTTTTTTATTTAAGGCCACCCCTGGCTTGAGCTGACCCTTAGGGCATACCTCTATACAGAGCATACAGCCCTTGCATTTTTCCTGGTCAAGTTTTATATATGCCATTCTATGAACTATGGACTATGGACTTAGTTACGCTCTGGGCTATGCCTTTGGCATCCAGCCCGTATTTTTCTAAAAGCCATTCCCTTTTTCCATGTTCAATAAATTCACATGGAAGCCCTAACCTTAAAATCGGACGGTTCAATAATTCTAAAACGCTGCTGCCGAAACCGCCGTCAAGGATACCGTCTTCAACGGTTACGATGTATTTAAATTCTGCGGATAATCTTAAGAATAACTCCTTATCCAACGGCTTAACAAAACGGCCATTGACTACGCAGGCATCCAGATTTTCCTTTTCAAGCAGAGCCGCCGCCTCTAAGCTTGAGGTAACCATTGCCCCTATGGCAATTATCGCGATATCCCTTCCCTCTTTAAGAATCTCTGCCTTAGCATAGCGGATAGCGGATAGCGGATAGCGGACAGCGGATATTTTATCCTTTGGATAACGTATAGCTACTGGTTTATCTAAGCTTATCGCAAACTCAAGCATTGCCTCTAATTCATCTGCCGAATGAGGAGCCATAACTACCAGATTGGGAATACTTCTTAAATATGCGAGGTCAAAAATCCCCTGATGGGTAACCCCGTCTTCTCCGCTTATTCCCGCGCGGTCAAGACAGAGCGTCAGCGGTAAATTCTGCAGGCCAACGCTCTCGATAAGCTGGTCGTAGGCGCGCTGTAAAAAGGTTGAGTATACCACAACAACTGGCTTCATTCCTTTTTTGGCTAAACCCACGGCAAAGCAAACCGCATGCGCTTCGGCAATTCCTGTATCATAAAATCTATCGGGGTATTTATCCCGGAATTGAGCCAGGCCGGTTCCTTCGGGCATTGCCGCAGTGATCGCCACGATGTTTTTATTCATTTTGGCCAGCTCTACTATTTTTCTGCCAAAGACATCGGTATAACTCTCGGAGATAAGGATATTCAAAGGCCTGCCGGTGGCAATATCAAACGGCGCAGCGCTGTGAAAGAAAACCGGGTCATTTTCTGACGGAGGATAACCCATGCCTTTTTTAGTAAATACGTGCAGGAGGATAGGGCCTTTAAAAGTAAGTATGTTCTTCAATGTATGAATAAGCAGGCCTAAATTATGTCCGTCAAGAGGGCCAAAATAGCGAAAACCCAACTCTTCAAAAAGCATACCCGGGACAAAAAATCCCTTTAATTCTTTTTCAAATTTATCCGCTAACTTTAAAATTATCCGTCCCTTGGGAAGGCGGTTTCTTACAAAATTCTCTAGAGACTGGCGGAAACGATTGTAGAGCGGCTGGGATATTATTTTATTCAGATACACACTTACCGCGCCTACAGCCGGAGAAATACTTAATTCATTGGTATTTAAAACCACGAGGATGTCTTTTTTGAGATGGCCGGCGTTATTTAAACCTTCAAAACATAAACCGCCGGAAAGCGAACCATCGCCAATAAGCGCCACTGCCTTCTTGCAGCCGCCTGCGCTTAGGCCCAAAGCCAGAGAGACTGCATCAGAGCTATGCCCGGCAGTAAAGGGATCATAGGTTGATTCAGTATGCGAAGGAAATCCGCTCATCCCGCCGGCTTTTCTTAAACTATCAAATCTATTATTTCTTCCGCTTAAGAGCTTATGGGCGTATGCCTGATGGCCCACATCAAAAACAATCATATCCTCAGGAAAATTAAGGCAATAATGCAGGGCCATGATGATTTCCACTGCCCCCAGGCTCGAGGCGAGGTGCCCTCCATTTCTAGAAACCACCTCCACAATGCGGCTACGCACCTCAGCGCATAAGACGTTAAGCTGCTGGAGCTTAAGCTTTTTTAAATCCTGCGGGGCATTGATGGATTCTAATAGCATATCTTTAACATAGCTGGGCTAAAAAATATGTACTAATCCGTGTTTTTTGCGATTTCCTCATCTTCAAGCGGCTTAAGCTGAAAGATTCCTTCCTTCTTAGTCAAAACCTCAACCTTTTTCTGCGCCTGCTCCAGGAGTTTCGAACAGGCCGCAACCAAGCGCACGCCTTCCTCGTATTTCTTCAACGACTCATCTAAAGAAAGCTTCCCTGCTTCCAAATCGCTGACAATCTTCTCTAATTTCTTGAGCGCCTCCTCAAATTTTATCTCAGCCATTTTGAAACTCCTCTTTGTTTAACACCTCACTGAAGACTTTTCCTGACTTAAGCCTGGTCTGAATTTTATCTGATACATTTATCTGGCTAGAATCTGTGAGCACGTTCATTTCCGGCAGCTTAAAGGTTATGCTATAGCCGCGCGATAAAACATTGAGCGGGCTTAATACGTTAAGTTTTTCCGTTAGATGAATAAACCTATGCTGACTGGTCTCTAAGAGATGTTTTGTCTCTAAAGCCAATCTATGTTGGAGCTCATCTATGCGCTGAAGATAGATTTGAATGAAATTTAAAGGGTATTTTAAGACATAGGCGCCCTTTAAGGTAAGTAATTCTTTGCTTAAAATCTTGAGCTTATTATTGACACTGGCATTCATACTTTGCAGTAAATGGCCAAGCTCAAGCGATAAATCCTCTTTTTGTTTCACCACCAGCTCGGCTGCCGCCGAAGGCGTGGGAGCGCGCAGGTCGCTAACTAAATCAGCAATGGTCCAGTCAATTTCATGGCCGACCGCGCTGATTAGCGGAATTTTTGAGTTATAGATTGCCCTGGCTACTATTTCTTCATTAAAGGCCCAGAGGTCCTCCAAACTTCCTCCGCCTCTTGCGACAATCAAAACATCCACTTCTTTGTATTGGTTAAATTCTACAATGGCGCGGGAGATTTCTTCAGCCGCACCACTTCCCTGTACCTTTACCGGATTTAAGATTATTTTCACAAAAGGAGCCCGTCGCCTTAAGATATTCAGTATGTCCTGTATTGCCGCGCCGACAGGAGAAGTTATCAGCCCGATTCTTAATGGAAATAGCGGAAGCGCCCTTTTATGCGCTGCCGCAAATAATCCTTCCTTAGCTAATTTTTCCTTTAACTGTTCAAAGGCAAGCTGCAAGGCGCCGGCGCCTTTTGGCTCTAATTTCTGGACGTTTAACTGGTACTGGCCGCTGGGGGCATAGACAATCAGCCGGCCATAGGCAAGGCAATGCAGGCCGTCTTTGAGAGAAAATTTCAAACCCTGGTTTAGCCCACGGAAGAAGACGCAGCGTAGGCTGCTATTGATATCCTTGAGGCTGAAATAGATGTGTCCTGATTGTGACTGTGAAAAGTTAGAGAGCTCGCCCTCAACCCAGACCTCGGGAAAAGTATTTTCTAAAAGGACTTTGATATCCTCGGTAAGCTCGCTTACACTATATACCCGCCTCTCTTGTTTTAATCCCTTACCCTCAATACGCATATACTTTTCCCTATTTTCTACAATAATTTCTCCTGCACCCTCTCAATACTTCTTGCCTTACCCGTAGTTTCGTCAATCTCAATAACCGCTCCGTGTAATTGAATATCGCCTGAAGCCACCTCAAAACGGGTAGGCATCCCGGTTAGAAAGCGCTCAATAATCTTGGATTTTTCCTGTCCGATCACTGAATCATAAGGCCCGCACATGCCTAATTCACTAAGGTAGGCGGTTCCTCCTGGGAGGAGTTTCTCATCAGCGGTCTGGATATGGGTATGGGTTCCCACTACCGCAGAAACCAAACCATCCAGGAAATATCCCATGGCCACTTTTTCGCTGGTTGCCTCGGCGTGCATATCCACCAGAATTACTGATGTCTCTTTCTTAAGCATAGGAATTATCTCGCGCACCGTGCGAAAAGGACAGTCAATTGCCGGCATAAAAACCCTACCCTGTAAGTTGATGATAGCGAGCTTAAAATTATTCTTTTTTAAAACGCAGTAACCTTTGCCGGGGATATTCGGGGCAAGATTTAAGGGGCGTAAGATATAGGGATAGTCAATAATCTTTAAAACCTCCTGGCGCCTCCAGATATGGTCTCCGCTGGTCAGGCAATCGCAGCCATAGGCAAACAGCTCATCCGCCACCTTCGGAGTCAGGCCTGTTCCTCCGGCGGCATTTTCGGCATTGGCAAGGACAATATCAATGGCTTTTTCCTTTTTCAGCCGAGGAACTAAAACCTTTACCGCCTCCCTGCCGGGTGAGCCGACAATGTCACCGATAAATAATATTCTCATTTGGCATACTCAATCGCGCGCATCTCGCGGATAACCGTAACCTTGACCTGTCCGGGATATTCCATGCCTTCCTCGATTTTCTTGCGGATTTCCCTTGCCATATTCACTGCATCGGTGTCAGAGATTTTATCCGGAGAAACAATCACCCGGATTTCTCTTCCTGCCTGAATAGCGTAGGATTTCTCAACCCCCTTGAAAAGATTGGCGATTGCTTCTAATTTGTTCAGCCGTTTGACATAGGTCTCCAGGGTTTCCCGCCGGGCGCCGGGCCGCGCCGCGCTGATCGCATCCGCAGCAATAGCCAAAACCCCCAGCAGGCTCTTAGGCTCCTGCTCCTCATGGTGGCATTCAATGGCGGCAATGACCTCATTACTTTCCCCGTATTTTTTAGCTAACTCTGCGCCGATACGGGCATGGGTGCCTTCTACCTGATGGTCTACAGCTTTGCCAATATCATGGAGCAGGCCTATCCGGCGGCTTAAGCGAAAATCCATATTTACTTCTGAAGCCATTGCCCCCATAAGGTAGGCAACTTCCCTAGAATGCTGGAGGCAGTTCTGGCCGTAGCTGGTGCGATACCTGAGGCGCCCCAGCAGCTTAATCAATTCCGGATGTAACCCGTGGATACCGATCTCAAATGCGGCGCGTTCGCCCTCTTCACGGATCTTATCATCCATCTCGCGTTTGGTTTTCTCAACCAGCTCCTCAATTCTCCCGGGATGAATCCTGCCGTCAACCATCAATTTTTCCAGAGTAAGCTTAGCAATTTCGCGCCTCACCGGGTCAAAGCCGGCTAAGGTAACCGCTTCCGGAGTATCGTCAATGATTACATCCACGCCGGTTGCCATTTCCAGGGAGCGGATGTTCCTGCCTTCGCGGCCGATGATTCTTCCTTTCATCTCATCATTAGGAAGGCTGACTACGCTCACGGTTGATTCAACGGTGTGCTCTACGGCACAGCGCTGAATTGCCAGGCTAATCACTTCTCTTGCCTTCTTGTCAGCGCTGTTTCTTATTTCCTCGTCAATGTTTTTAATCAGCACCGCCTTTTCATTATTCAGTTCTTCTGATAAACGCGCCAGCAGAACCTTTTTTGCCTCATCAATGGTAAGATTGGCAATTTTCTGCAGCCGCTCTTTTTCTTCATTCACCAAAGCGGTAAGCTGCCTATCTTTTGCCTTCAATGCCTCTTCATTAACCCTGAGCGCCTCAAAGCGCGACTCAAGATCTTTCTCTTTCTTCTCTAACAAGACCATCCTGCGGTCAATGTTGTCTTCTTTAAGAGTCAGGCGCTTTTCCAGATTTACCAGCTCTTCACGCCTTTGCTTGGTTTGCGCCTCAAAATCCTGGCGCAGGCGGTAGATTGCATCTTTTCCTTCAAGTTCCACTTCTTTGCGCAGGCGCTCTACTTCCTTCTTTGCCTCTTGAAGTATCTCGCCAGCCTTATGTTCAGCGTCCTGGATTTTCTTCTCGGCAGAGTGTTTGCGTAAGAAATAGCCGAGAGAGGCTGAAGCCAGGGAAATAATTATGGCTATAATAATTGAGATTATCATTGCTTATTTTTCCTCCATCTACCTGCAGACAGCTTCAGGCAAAGAGGACTTTATCTACGCGGATATCGTGAGGTAGATTATGAGGAAGGCGTTTTAGGACTTGAAATTTAAAGGCCAAGCCGATCTTCGGTGCGTGCTGAGGCAGGCTGCTTAAGAACCTATCGTAATAACCTAACCCCCTGCCGAGGCGATTGCCCTTCGGATCAAAAGCTAAGCCCGGGACGATAAACAAATCAATGGCTTCTTTGGCAACCAGCTTTTTATCAGACGGTTCATCAATACAATACGCACCTTGCTTGAAATCTTTTTTTTCTAACCCGTTAACTAAACAAGGGATTATTTTTTTTGCCTTTATATCACAAGTAGGAACTGCTATTTTTTTTCCTAACTTAATTGCCTCCCTAATCATTAGACGTGTCTCTACCTCAAAATGAAGCGCAAGATAAAACATAATTGTCTTTGCCTGTTTAAATGCTTTCAGTTGAAAAAGTTTTTCTTTTATCGCCAGCGACTTTCTTTTGAGTTCTTCCTCCTTCTGATTTTTTAATTTCTGCAACATACGATTTCTCAAGCTCTGTTTACTCATGAAAACATCTTAAATTTTCGCTCTCTCTGCCTGCTGTTTTTTCCGGTAATCCTCAATTGCCGACTTAAGCGCTTCTTCGGCTAAAACCGAACAATGCATCTTGATCGCCGGCAGGCCTCCCAGTGCCTCTGCAACGGCTTTATTGGTAATCGTCAAAGCCTCATCAATAGTCTTGCCCTTGACCATTTCGGTTACCATGGAGCTGGTTGATATTGCCGCGCCACAGCCAAAGGTCTTAAATTTGACATCGATTATCTTACCGAGCTCAACCTTGATGTACAATCTCATGATGTCCCCGCAGTTATGTAATGTCAGTGCATTTGATATATAAGAATGTGCGCCTTCTACCTCAAGATTGTAAACTAAATCATTATAATTATAATGATTTAGCTCTCTGATGGTTGTATAGTAGAAATTTTCATCAAACCAAGATTTATCGATGTTCAACTGCCTGGGTTTTACTTTTTTATTTACTCCGATGAGCTTAAAGAGTTTTCGCAAGGAATCATCGTCTTGAATGTAAGAGAGGTAGCTTTTCTTATGGATTCCGTAAGCCCTGCCTATTGAGAAATTACTGATTATTTTTTGCCGTAATAATAATATCCTTAATTGGTAGGCAAGCTGTCTAGAGATAGTAACATATTTCGCCCTCTGCCGTTTTATATCGATATACCCGTCGCCGCGCCATAATCCGCAGAGAAGACTCCTTTGTTTTTCTAAAGGAAGCTGCATTGCCCAGAAGGGAAGCCGTTTATTAACCGCTCCTTTTCCAAAATTTGCCTCAAAAAATCTCGCCAGCCGTGCAGAATAAAAGGCTATGTCAGAGGCTGTTTTTCTCTGGTTTTGCATTAACCCTGCGGGTTTGATATTAAAGAGCTTTTGCATAAGGGATACCACATCCCTGATATAGGTTTTTTCTTGGGAACCAAATACAAATCCAATGCTACCTTTCGATTTATCAGTTCTTACATAACCTTCAGCAAGATAATAACCAATCAATCGGCAGAAACTATTATCTACCTTTATTTTTTTGGGCAAGGCCTTACTTTTAAAATCCCATTTTGGCTTCCCTATATCCAGGCCTATCTCATTGATGTCATTGGTTATTTTGGGAATGGGGTAAAGGGCCAAATCCCCCTTTTTAAGTTCCCCGGCGCAATACCAATCAGGCATACATCCTTTATATAACTTAAATTTATCCCGCTTACCGGCTTTCAAAGCCAGGATATGATGTTCAGGCGTAACCAGCGTGGTGCCAAGATTATTTACTTTAATTGAGTAAATCTTGCCTCTATATACTCGGTTATGAACTGCGGTTACTTCATGATAATTTCCATCGTGACTGAGCACCCTTGTTCCTTGCGTAATATCTTGAATTTCTTTCAAGCCAGGGTTAATAAAAATTAAAGTATCGCCTGAAACGCAGACAGGATTACCGACGTTACCAATGCCGTCGGCATCGGGAATTTCACCGATATTGCGCGGATGCAGGAAATGATCCATTACTTTTTCGCTATACTGTTGTTCCATTATTCCTCATTTCGTTATTGACTTACTTTCGCCTTCTGGGGTTTGGTGGTCTTACTATAATCTTTTGGCTTGGAGATAGCCTTTATTTTATCTAACTCACCCTTCTTCTCCAATTCATTATAAATCAAAACCCAGGCGCAGTCTCTCTCCCGGTCTACCTCACATTTGCCCTTAATCACTCCGCCGCAGGGGCCGTTGAGCAGGCCCTTGGGACAGCGGGTAATCGGGCAGATGCAGCCGGTCATATCCAGAACGCATTCGCCGCAATTAGAGCAAACCTCATAGAAATTCCCCCTGGCATCCATTAAGGTGCCGAACATTGAATTCAAAGCCGGGAGCACCGTTAATCCAAAACGGTCATTTTCCTTTACCGACTGCACCCCTAAGCCGCAGGACAAAACTAAAATAGCCTGCGATTCCTTTACCGCGGGCATATTCTGGGCAAAGGCGGTCTTGGTTTGTGCGGCAATACAAGGCGCATTCGGAACCACCCAGCCGGTAACCTTCTTACCCTGGGACTCTAAATACTCTTTCATCTGGAGGACTTCCTTCTCGCCGCCGGTCTTACAGGTAGTTGAGCACTCCCCGCAGCCAATCAAAAAGACCTTGGCGTGCTTTTCCAAGCTCTTGAGAATTTCCTCTAATGGTTTACGTTCGGTAACAATCATATTCTCACCTTAACAACAATAATTTTAACACGTTTTAAGAATTAACTCAAGTAAAATCTGCCTCTTGAGCGCTAAAGATTTTACTTGATTCCGAGCTCTGCGAGGAATCTTATCAGATATAATTTCCTTTGCGCAGCTTCTCCAGCCGTTCCTTTATCTTGGCCTCGTAGCCGATATCGGCCGGTTCATAATATTTTTTAGCCGAAGGCATATATTCTTGTTGCACATAATGCCCCGGGAAACTATGCGCGTATTTATAGCCCTGGCCATGGCCTAATTTTTCGGCGCCCTTATAATGCGTGTCTTTTAAATGCTCCGGCACCTCTAAGAGGCGTCCTTTTTCCACGTCTTCGGTTGCCTTTTCTATTCCTAAATAGGCGGCGTTAGACTTTGGAGCGCAGGCCACATACACGGCGGCCTGGGCTAAAGGGATACGGCATTCCGGCAGGCCCACGAATTCAGAAATCTGCAAAGCCGCATTGGCCAATACTAGTGCTTGAGGGTCGGCATTTCCCACATCTTCGGCTGCCGAGATACAAATCCTTCTGGCAATAAAGCGCGGGTCTTCGCCGGCATAAAGCATCTTTGCCAGCCAATAAAGAGCGGCATCGGGGTCAGAGCCGCGCATACTTTTAATAAAGGCCGAAGCGGTATCATAATGCGCATCCTCATCGTGGTCATAAAGAACCGGCTTCTTCTGGATAGACTCCTGTGCTGTTTTTAAATCAAAATTTATTACGCCGGACTTATCTTTTGCTGTGGTCAGCACTCCCACCTCCAGGGCAGAAATTGCCCGCCGGGCGTCTCCATCGCTTACTTTACTCAAAAATTCCAAGGCGCCCTTTTGCGCTCTTATTTTAAGTGAGCCAAATCCCCGGGTTTTGTCCTTCAAGCAGTTATTCAAGATAGTCAAAACTTCCTCTTGCGCTAAAGGCCTCAGTTCATAAACTAAGCTGCGGGAAAGCAGCGGCGCAACTAAGGAAAAGAAGGGATTATGCACCGTTGCCCCAATCAAGATGATATTCGCTTCTTCTACATCAGGCAAGAGCACATCCTGCTGGGCCTTGTTAAAACGATGGAGCTCATCAATAAAAAGAATGGTCTTTTTACCGCTGATTTTTTTAAGCTGCCGCGCTTTAAGAATAATCCTGCGCAGCTCCTCAACATTGGAGAGCGTGGCATTGACGGATATAAATTCGGATTTTGTTACCGACGAGATGCAATAGGCAAGAGAGGTTTTGCCTGAACCCGGAGGCCCGTATAAAATAAGCGAGCTCAGGCCGTCTGATTCAATTGCCCGGCGCAAGAGCTTACCCGGGCCCATAATATGGCTCTGGCCCACGAATTCTTCAAGCCTGCGCGGCCGCATGCGCACCGCCAGGGGCTGGCCTTTAGCGTCTGTTGATTTCTCTGGTGAGGAGAACAAATCTACTGAATTAGTATTCATAACTGTTAAAAAAAATCCCCGCACAATGCCGTCAGACCGTTGGCTTGAACCCTGTTTTCAAGTGGGCGCCTCTCCCTGGCAGCTATGCTGTCAGGGAAGTATCGGCTCCCATTAAAAAAGTGTTGGTTCACAACTGCTCTGGTCATGACGCACACGGCAGGGAAAAAATCCGTCACGCCCTCTTCTTATTTTTAAATATACCACCAACTCCGGAAAAAATCAAGGTATTTTTTAAAAAATTCCCTTATCTAATACTAGCGCCTAGCTCTTGGGAAAGAAATTGAATTAGGCTCTGCAGGGAAGCATTGACCTCTCTATCGGTGAGGGTGGTCGAAGGGAGGCGAAACTCTAAAGAGAGGGAGAGGGATTTCTTTTCTTTTCCTATTGCCTGGCTGCGATAAATATCTTTAAACCTTATTGCCTCTAAGTTTTTCAGCCCGCAAGAGTTAATGGCCTCAACTATCTTCTGATAGGAGGCCGCTTCATCAATAATCAGGCTTAAATCCCTCACCACGGAAGGGTATTTAGGAATTGGGCTATAAGTTTTAGAAAGATTTACCGCCTCTTTGAGCTTATCCAGATTTAGCTCTATGACTACGACTTCCGGGCGGTCAATCTTAAAATCAGCCAATACTTCTTGTTTTAGCTTTCCCAGCAAGCCTAAACTTTCTCTCTTTAAGAGAATAGAGGCGCATTGGCCTTTGGCAAAAGCAGGGTTTAACGTTTCCGGAAAGCTATAATTATTTATTCCTAAGCTTTGAAAGAGAAATTCTAATTTACCTTTTAACTCTAATAAGCCGCAGCTCTCTTTTATCAAGCCCAGGGCCTTAAACTCGTTATCCTGATTAAAGACATCTCCCATTTCAAAAAAGGCGCAGGGGCTATTTCCCAATTCCAGATTCCGGCTTAAGGCAGTCAATAAGCCGGTCAAAAGATTAGGCCTTAAGATTTCCTGCTCTGCGCTCAAGGGGTTTTCCAGTTTAATTGCATCTTGCGTTTCTTGCCTGGCCTTCCTTAACGCATTCATACTTAATAAACTATAAGTGATAATCTCGTTAAAGCCCCAAGCCGCCAATAGCTCTCTTATCTTTTGCTGAATTACCAGAACTTCGTCTTCTCTAATCCCCGGAGGGTTAATTGCAGGCAAAGTCAAGGGAATATTTTCATAGCCGTAAATCCGGCAGAGCTCTTCCGTTAAATCTGCCTCAGATTTAATATCCTGCCGCAAACCCGGAACTTCTATGCTCAGGATATTTTTTTTCTGCCGGCCTATTTTGAATTCTAAAGCCCTGAAGATAGATTTTATTTTAGCGATGCTTAAATCCTTGCCTATGAGTTTATTGTTTTTATCTAGATCGAGTATGATAATTTTCTTACTAACTTTATGCGAGCCGGCCTGATAAAGCCTTCCGCTCTCACCTCCGGCATTTTCTAAAATTAAAGACAAAGCAAAATTTGAAGTATCTTTAATTCTACTTTTATCTACTGACCTTTCAAAGCGATAAGATGAATCGCTGAATAGGTTCAGGAAGCGGCTGGCTCTGCGCGTAACTATGGGAGAAAAATATGCGCTCTCTAAAAGAATATTGCGCGTTGCCGCATTAACCTCGCTCTCTTTTGAGCCCATAATTCCGGCTATGGCAAGGGGTTTCTCTTTATCGGCAATAAGCAAAATCTCGGGGACCAATCTTCGTTTTATTCCGTCAATAGTTATTATTTCCTCACCGTTTTGAGCAAACCTGGCAATTATTTCCTCACCCTTAAGCTTATCCAAATCAAAAACATGCAAAGGTTGTCCGGTGGTAAACAAGACATAATTAGTAATATCCACGATATTATTGATCGGGCGCAGCCCAATAGCCAGAAGCCGTTTAACTAACCAGGAAGGCGAAGGTTTAACTTTTAGATTATAAATAAGGCGCGCGGAATAAAACGGGCAGGCCTGCTTATCTTCAATCTTAATCCCGAATGGCTGCGCGCTCCAAGCTTCACGCTCCAGGTTTTTGGTGCGCTGCGCGCAACGCGCAGCGCGCAGCAATTTTAACTTTTTCCCCGTAATTGCCGCCACCTCTCTGGCAATCCCAATTACCGACAGCCAATCCGGACGGTTAGGGGTAACTTCAATCTCAAAAACATAGTCGTCTTCAAATTTCTCTAAAGCAGTTACCTCAAGGCCGGCCATGGTCAGTCTTTCAGCCAGCGCTTGCGGTTTAAGCGAAATCTCCACAAAATCCTTGAGCCAGTTGTATGTGACTTTCATCAGAATTGCCTTAAAAATCTTAGGTCATTTTCATAAAACAGCCGGATATCGTTAATGCCGTATTTGAGCATGGCAATTCTATCTACCCCCATGCCAAAGGCAAAACCGCTGTAGCGGTCTTTGGGATAACCTACATTGGCAAAAACATTGGGATGAATCATCCCGCATCCTAAAATCTCAAGCCACCCCTTGCCCCCGCATACACTACAGCGTCTTGCCTGCCTGCCGGACAGGCAGGCATCCTGTGCCTTGCCCTCTGCATATTATGCAGGAAATATCCACCTCTGCCGAAGGTTCGGTAAAGGGAAAAAAGTGGGAACGAAGACGCGTCTTGACATTTTCGCCAAAAAAAAATTTCACAAATACAGATAAAATCCCTTTAAGATCAGAAAATTTGATCTTTTCGTCAACTATGAATCCTTCTACCTGATGAAACATAAAGGAATGCGAGGCATCTACAGCATCCGGCCGATAAACCTTACCCGGAACAATCATTGCCAGAGGCGGCTGGTATTTCTTCATCACCCGTATCTGCACCGGCGAGGTGTGGCTGCGCAGTAAAAGTCTTGGCTCCACGCTTTTAATATCTTTGGCCTGTGGCCTGTGGCCTGTGGCCTGTGGCTTAATATAAAACGTATCAAAGGCATCCCGCGAAGGATGCTCCAGGGGAATGTTTAATCCGGTAAAATTATTGTATTCCGTCTCAATCTCAGGGCCTTCCACAACCACGAAACCCATCCTGGTAAATATAGAACAAATTTCATCAATCGTTTGGGTAATCGGATGAATCCTGCCTGATTCTGGAATAATTCCCGGTAAGCTAAAATCAAATCCTTGCCCGGTTGCAGTTTTTTGCTCTTTTATTTGTTTTGCCTTCTCTTCTAAAAGCTGACTTATGGCATTTTTAAAGAGATTTGTCTTCCTGCCAAACTCCGGGCGCTGCTTAAGCTCTAAGGTAGGAATAACCGCGGTAATCTCAGCCAACAGGCCCTGTCTTCCCAGATATTTTATGCGCAGGTTCTCTAAAACCTCAGCGCTATCTGCCTGACCTATTTCCTGCTTAGCCTTCTCTTGAAGAACTGTAAAATCAAAAGGCATAATAGCACTCCTGATAAAATTATCGCCAACTTTTGTTTTTCCGGGAGCAGGCGATGCCTTATCGCCTTGCCTTCTCTCGTCTTCTTGACATTTATAGCGTGGATATCCAAATCCGCACCGTGCATCTTGCAGGCGCGGTTAAAGATACCCCGCACCTCCAGCCAATCGCCTCTTGCCTGGTAACTCCCGCAGAAAGAAATAATGCCTGAAAGATTATTATCCAACCAGATGCCAATGGCATTTTCACCGTCATTAAGATTTACCCAGGAATGATCACCCCGGTTCATCACCTCCCCGATCACTTCTCCCTCGTAGATAACCTCTTTGCCAGCGAATTCTTTGGCCCGTTCAATCAGTTCAGTTGAAGAAACCGCCGGCTGGGCGTAGCAAATAGCAGATAGCAAATAGCAGATAGCAAATAGCAAAAATAAGATTCCACAAAGGCGGGTGGCTTTGATAAAATTAATTTTCATTTTCCCCTTACAAATGCCGCAAAAAAGCCGACGAGGGTAAAAATAGACATAAACTCTAATCGGCCAATCCACATCTGCGCTATATAGGTGAGCTTCAGCAGCGCGGGCATACTGGCTTTGGTTATACCGCAGGACAAACCCACATTCGCTGCGCTTGAGGTAGATTCAAAAAAGGCCTCTAAAGCCGGATAGCCTAAGAGCATGCCAATGATGCCGCCGATGGCATATAGGCCCAGATAACATAATAAAATTAACATTGCCGAGCGCACCTGGCGGTCCTGTAAAATCATCTCTTTAATATGATGGTATTTTTCAATAAAGACCGCTGACTCCGGAAGCATTATCCGTTTCACATCATTATAGAGCGCCTTAAAGACTACCCCGATTCTAAGCATCTTGATACCGCCGGTGGTAGAGCAAACTCCGCCTCCCAAACCCATGGCTACAATTAAGGCTGCTAAAGCGAAATCCCCCCATTCATGAATAAACTGCCGGGCATAAATTGTCTGATAGCCGGTGCCGGTGTGGCCGGAGATGAGCTGATAAAATCCTTTTCTAAACAAACCCAGGACACCGGGATAAACGCCTGACTTAGCCAAACCCACAGCTACCAAAAAGAAGGTAAGCATTATGGTCATAAAAAAGGCGCGCGTCTCGATATTCTTGGTGAGCTCCTTTTTACTCTGCAGCCAGAGGGTATAATGGAGCTTAAAATTCAGCGAGCCCAAGATCATAATCACCATGGTTACAATTTCATAACTCAGGCTGTGATAGTATAAAATATTCTGCGATTGCGGGGCAAATCCGCCGGTATCAAAGGCAGCCATAAAGATACAGGCGCCATGAAAAAAACTATTCAGCCAGGACATCCCTTCTAACCGGCCAACGATCGCCAAAACAAGTGTCCCTAAGATAAAATACACTATGCTGACTATCCAGATAAAACGCGAGGTTTCCACTACATTGGGAAGTATTTTTTCATCCCGCCCCTCTCCTACGTACATCCTAAACGCGCCGGCTGAACCTCGCACCAAAAAAGAAAGAGCCAGCACCACCACTCCCTGGCCGCCAATAAACATAATCAAGTGCCTCCAGAGGTTCACTGCCCTGCTTATGTGGTCAAGGTCCTGCACTAAAGTAAGGCCGGTGGTGGCAAAGCCGCTCATCGCGTCAAAGACGCAATCAAGATATGAGCCCCAGTGGCCGCTTAAATAAAAAGGGATTGCCCCAAAAAGACTGACAGCCAACCAGGCCAGAGAAACCACCACCATACCCTGCGCCCAATTCAAATTCTTCTCGCTAAAGCAAAGCAAGATTAAAAACTTGCCGATAATAATACAAATAAGGAAAGCGATGATAAAGTCATAGGCGGGATTTAATTCTCCGCAGGCAGCCGCGCTTGCCAGCGGCAGGAGCATACTCATTCCTATGCCAATAATAATTTTCCCCAGATAATATCCGACTGTTTTAAGGTCAGCTAAGCTTGGCTTGAGGATCATTTGAATAACAGGACAAGGCAGATAACCCCAAAACTTGCCGCGATAATAGCGAAGCTATAGGCTATCTCAATTAGGATACCCAAGGCGGATTGATAGAAAAGAAGGGCTGTATTTTTAAGTTTCATATCTTACCGATGAGATAGCTTAAGAGTTGTTGTTCGTTTTGCAGAAGGGTAAGGGCAATAATATCATCCTGGGCTAGCAGAACGGTGTTTCCTTTAGGGACAATCACCTGGTCGCCCCTGATTATTGAAACCAGGACCGATTCTGCCGGCAATTGCAGCTCCTGCACCTGTTTATTGATCACCGGTGAATCCGCAGGGAGGTCCACCCGGATAATGGCAAGTTTTCCCCGTTTAAAACTCATCAGGTTGACAAAATCGGCAAAAGAAACCTCTTCCTCAATAATCTTGGCAAGGATAACAGTAGCATCAATGGGCACATCCACTCCTAAGCGCGAAAAAACGTGTTCATTCCGGGGGTCGTTGACCCTGGCTACGGTGCGGGAAACCTTAAATTTTTCTTTTGCCAATTGGGAAACGACCAGATTATCTTCATCATCTCCGGTAAGGCTGGCGACTACGTCTGCCCGGGATATTCCTGCCTCCTCCAGATACTTAGGGTCGCAGCCGTCTCCATGAATGACCAAGCCGCTGATCTCTTTGGCGAGCTCTTCACAAGCAGCACTGTCCTTTTCAATCACCACCACGGTATGCTTATCCGCAAGCAGCCTCTTGCTTAAAAAATGCCCAACCTTACCCGCGCCAACGATAATTATATACATTAAATGAGCGCTAAACTTACGGAGTGCGCAGCACGACGTAAGTTTATGTGCGAATTAAATCCTGAATCTCTTTCTAACCTTATCTAATTTATCGGTCTTTACGATCGCCATAATCACGTCATTCTTCTGGATTTTTGTCTTTGTCTCAGGCAGCATCGCGCCCTTGATACTCTTGATCATCACCACCACTAATTCTCCCGGCATATTTATCTCTTCCACCGTCAGGCCAATAAGCTTATCATCAGCCTCAATCTCAAGCACTCCTACATCCTTACTCTCAATCAAATAGCTGGAAAACCGGCTCTCAATGATTTTATCGCGTATCATTGCCGCAAAGAGGATAGTCCCGCTTAAAATATCTAAGCCCAGGGCTCTGTAAATATCCGCCCGGTCAGGGTCGTATACGCGGGCAATGACCTTGGGGACCTTAAAGATTTTCTTGGCAACCTGGGCAGAAACGATGTTGGTGTTATCACCGTTGGTAACGCTGCAAAAGGCGTCTGCCTGGGCAATCCCGGCAGATTTAAGAAGCTCTACATCAAAGCCATTGCCAACCAAGGTCATCCCGTTAAAAGTCCCGCCTAAGCGCTCAAAGCTTTTCGCGGAACGGTCAATGACCACCACATTATGGCCTTCAGCTGAAAGAAGCTTGGCCAACTCTGAGCCCACCCTGCCGCATCCGACAATGATTACATACATATCATTTCATTTTCAATGACAAATAGCAAAATTCAAATACAAAATTTAGGTCCTTTATCATTATCCTTTTGCTATTTCCAGCAACTTCTGAAATGCCTTTGGCTCATTCACCGCTAATTCCGCAAGCATCTTGCGATTGAGCGTCACCTTTGCCTTTTTGAGGCCATTAATAAACTTGCTATAGGTTATTCCGGCGGCCCTGGCCCCGGCATTGAGCCGGGCAATCCAGAGTTGGCGGAATTCAATCTTGCGCTTCTTGCGGTCGCGATAAGCATAGACATCGCTGTGTAAAAGCGAACGTTTGGCTTGTAGATACTGCTTAGAACGGTCGCCCCACTGTCCTTTGGCGCGCTTTAAGACCTTCTTAACCCTTTTTCTTCTTGCTACATTTGTTTTTACTCTTGCCATATCCTCGCTCCTTTAACACTTACAGACTAACCTATTATTTTCTTTATCCATACGGCAGCATTCGTTTAATCATCCGCTCCTGAGTTTTAGATACCAGAGCCGCTCTTCTTAGCCTGCGCTTACGTTCTTTTCTTTTTGAAGTAAGCAGATGGCTTTTACCTGAGCGAGCGCGATGGATTTTACCTGACTTGGTAATACGAAATCTCTTCTTAATTCCTCTTTTTGTTTTTAGTTTTGGCATTTAATGAGCCCGCAACTTATGGAGTGCGAAGCACGAACATAAGTTGTTCGGGCGAATTATCCCGTCAACTGCGAAGCGGATTTCGAAGAAATACGCGAGCGCTTTGTTGACGGGGGAACTGTTTAACAACTAACCATGATACACTGTTCACTGTAAACTTTCTATCCTTTTGGCCCAATAATCATTGCTATCATCCTGCCCTCTAAAATCGGCGGTTTTTCCACAGCGCCGTATTGGGTTGATTCGGCAATAAATCTATCTAAAACACGCCTACCCAATTCCTGATGGGCGATCTCTCTTCCCCGAAAAAATAGGCTAACCTTGATTTTATCTTTTTTCTGCAAAAAATTGATAAGTTGTTTTAGTTTTACCTGGTAGTCATGTTCCTCAATATTGGGCTTAACCCTGATTTCTTTCAAATGCACCTGATGCTGACGTTTCTTTGCCTGACGTTCTTTTTTCTCTTCTTCATATTTGAATTTCGTAAAATCCAGTATTTTACATACCGGAGGCGCCGCATTAGCCGCTACCTCAACCAAATCAAGCTCATGCTCATCTGCGAGCGCCAATGCCTTCTGTAAAGATACGATTCCTAATTGCTCTCC
>MHGN01000031.1 GCA_001805575.1 Omnitrophica WOR_2 bacterium RIFCSPHIGHO2_02_FULL_45_21
GAAAAATAGAATTGCAAGATAGATTTTTATAAAGTATCCATTATCCCATCCATTAAGGCATCCCATGGAATTCCATGATCGCTATATCTAAGCTTTCCAAAAATTACGGAAAAAAAACCCTTTTCGAAAATATTTCCCTGAATATCAATGCCGGAGAAAAAATAGGTTTACTCGGGGCTAACGGAACGGGTAAAAGCACGCTCTTCGCCATGATTTTAGGGGAGACTGAGCCGTCTGCCGGGGAAATCAGGATTAATAAGAATATCCGCATCGGACATCTGCCCCAGGAAGCTGGTTTTCATTCGCAGCGTACGGTGCTGGAAGAACTTTTAGAGGGCGATGCCGAGATTAACCGCCTGAATAAAGAAAAAGAAGACCTGGAGAAAAAGGGGAGCGCTGACAGCATGCGCTACGGTGATATCCTGGAGCGACTGGAAACATTAGGGTATTTCCAGCTGGAGCATATAGCAAAAAAGGTACTCAGCGGCCTGGAATTCAAGGAAAAGGATTTTTACCGGCCGGTAAAACAGCTCAGCGGCGGTTGGCAGATGCGCGTTTTGCTGGCAAAATTACTCACCTGCCCTTATGATATTTTATTACTGGATGAACCTACTAATTATCTGGATTTAAACGCCGCAGTCTGGCTGAAGGACTATTTAAAAGATTTTAAAGGCACCTTTATCATGATCTCGCACGATAAAGCATTCCTGACCGAAGTTACGAACTACACCCTGATCTTAGAGAACGGTTCGGTTTTTAAGGTCAAAGGCAACTATGAGCATTACGAGCAGATAATGGAGGAAAGGCGTAAATTTCTGGTGAAGCAGTTTAAGGAGCAGGAAAAGAAAAAAGAGCAGTTAGAGCGGTTTGTCTCGCGTTTTCACGCCCAGCCTAATAAAGCCGCGGCAGTGCGCGCCAAGAGAACAGCCCTGGAAAGGCTGGAGGAAGGTGCGGTTGAGCTTTTGCCTGACCCACGCGCAAGTATCGGAGATTTTCGTTTCCCTGCCACTCGCTCCAGCGGCCATAAAGCGCTCACCCTAGAGGGGATCTCTAAATCATACGGCGATATCACGGTCTATCAGGATTTTGATTTTGAAGTTTACCGGGGAGAAAAAGCGGTTTTAGCCGGAGAAAACGGAGCCGGAAAGTCAACGCTGCTTAAGATTATGGCCGGGGTAGCGGATATTGATCAGGGAAGGCGTATTGTCGGCCACAACGTGGATATAGGATATTTTTCGCAGACCCGGCTGGATGTTTTGAACCCCGAGAATACGGTTTTAGCCGAGGCTTATTCTGCCGCCCCCGGATCTATGACCGAGACAGCGGTGCGCACGATCCTGGGAGCGTTTTTATTTACCGGAGATGATTCCGAGAAAAAAGTCAAGGTCCTCTCCGGAGGCGAGAAGAGCCGGTTGATCCTGGCCAAGCTGCTGATTAATCCGCCGAATTTCCTGCTATTAGATGAGCCGACCACGCATCTGGATGTGGATGCCGTGGAAGCGCTTACCATTGCCTTAAGGCAGTACGAAGGCACAATAGTTTTTATCAGCCACGATATCTATTTTGTGCGCTGCGTTGCCAACTTAGTTTTTGATGTTCAATCCGGAAAAGTGAAAAAGATCTCCGGAGATTTTGATTATTATCTGGAAAAGAAGGCCAGGGGGGAATTATCATCCGAGATCCTTCGCTTCGCTCAGGATCGGCAGCAACCAGTAAAATTAAATGCCGAAGATACACATAAATTACGCCTTAAAGAAGAAGAGAAAAAGCGGCTTGAGGAGGAGAAGAGGCGCAGGGTCTTTAATGCCGCTAGCGGAGAAAAGATTAGTAAGTTAAAAACGGAAAAAGAAAATCTGCGCCTTGAAATGTACGCTAAGTCGCGCGCCCTCAGCGATCCGCGCATCTGGCGCAGGCGCGACGAGGAAACAGCTAAGGTTTACGGCAGGCGCATCAAAGAGATAGAGAAATTAATGGCGCAGATTGACGCAGAAATAAAAACATTGACTAATAAAAAAATTGTGGTATAATAACTTTGTAGTAAAAGATTAGAAGTCTTAGGCCGCAAGGATTAGGAAAACTAACCTTGCGGTTTTTTGTTGCAGTCATTGATGCAGATTTCTGACGTATTTTTACTATAATAAAACAAGCACCCAATCTTATCGGAAAGATTGGTGTTCGCTTGTGCGGAAACACCCGGTCCTATCGGATGGACCGGTGTTCATTACTATGAAACACCCGGCCATAAAGGATTGGCCGGTGTTCATTACTATGAAGGAGGTAGAAAGCAATGGTAAAAGGATCAGTAAAGTGGTTCAGTGATCAAAAAGGTTACGGATTTATCACGCCTGAAAATGGTAAGGATGTATTTGTGCATCATTCCGCTATTCAGGGCGAAGGATATAAGTCTTTAGCCGAAGGCCAGCAAGTCGAATTTGAAATCGAACAAGGCCCCAAAGGTGAACAGGCGGTTAAAGTCGTCAAGTTATAACCTTAAAAACTAGGATAGGGCTTTTAGGTTTATCAGGCCTAAAGCCCTATTTTGTTCACCCGTAAGGAGGAATTACAATGAATAGCTGTGTGAGATGCGGAGAGAAATTAGCGCATAATTATTTAGTAGCGATGTTTACGATTATAAATGAAACCAGAAAAAGAGTAATCGTATGTTTGAAATGCAAAGAAATCCTCAACAAAAAGGTAAAATAAAAGAGAAGCATGAATATTTTTGTGGGTAATTTGTTGTTTGAGGCTACCGAGGCAGAGGTAGAAAAACTCTTTGCCGGTTTCGGGAATGTCGCCTCCGTGGCGATCGTGATGAGTAAAGATAAAAAGGCGCCTAGGTCCAGAGGGTTTGGTTTTGTCCAGATGCCTGATGAACAACAGGCGCTCGCTGCGATAGCCGCTCTGAACGGCAAGGAATTCCTCGGCCGGGTTCTTCATGTCGAGTCTGCGCGTCCTAAACCTAAAGTAGAAGCTCAACCGGTTTTTAATAAGCCAGGGACATACAAGGGCGGCAGACGCACGCACAGTTATATTAAACGGCAAGGTTTAGCCGGAATACAGGGAGAGGTTAAGCCGCGGCGCAGGATCCAGGACAATCCGATGCGCTGGCGCAAAAAGGGAGACCAGCCAAAACCTGGGCAGAAAAGCCAGGGTGAACATAAGCCCCGGGAGAAGGTTGAAGGAGCGGCTCGGCCCTGGAAGAAAGCTGAAGGCGAGCCTAAGCCTTGGCGCAAATCCGAGGGCGGTTTTAAACCTCGAAGAAAAGTTTCAGGAGATGCTAAGCCTTGGAAGAAACCCGCAGGAGATGCTAAGCCTTGGAGTAAGAGTAGTGAGCGTCCGCAAAAATCCGGGTTTAAAGGCAGCAGAAAACCGGGCGGCTATAAAAAACGGCGTTAAAGTTAAAAGTATCTAAATTTTATTTTTATGTCTTGGTATCTCTATATAGTACGATGCCGGGATGAATCGCTTTACACCGGCATCACCACTGATATTGCCCGTCGTATCAAAGAGCATAATTCTAAGAAGGGGGCTTTTTATACTCAGAATAAGACTCCGGTTGAACTGGTGTATCAGGAGATTTTACCAGGCCAATCCGCGGCCCGGAAAAGAGAGGCCGCGATTAAAAAACTGACCAGGAAAGATAAGTTGGAATTAGTGGGAATTATTCAAAAACAGAGATGAGGAAGATTAAGAGAGGTTTTATGTTTATAGAACTTCTGCTGGTTCTTGCGCTAATTATGTTTATTGCCTTTAAGGTATTTAAGTTTTATTTTAAGAACCCCTCTTTTGATAAAGAGACGCAGGGAGCTATATCAGGACAAGGCATAGATACCGCAAGTTATAAATCAATTATAGATAGCACCAAAAAAAAGTTACAGGGTATTCAGGACCAAGAGACGGAGAAACTGGGCAATGAAAAATAAGGGACGCAGGGAAGGCTTAAAATCTTGACATTTCCCTTGAAAAGTACTATAATAGCTAATTTAAGGATTAAAATATTTAACTAAACCAAAAAGGCACCCAAACCTATCGGTACCTTGCCTTAAAGGATAGGCAAGTATCCCACCTTCTGTGGGAATGGTTTGGTGTTCATTACTATGAAACACCCGGCTCTATCGGATGAGCCGGTGTTCATTACTATGAAGGAGGTAACATGGCGTACCAAGGTGGTGGCGGTGGATACGGCGGTCCCAGGGAAATGCACAAGGCTATTTGTTCGGAGTGCAAGAAAGAATGCGAAGTCCCGTTTAAACCCAGAGATGACCGTCCGATATACTGCAGGGATTGTTATTCAAAGCGTAAGAGCGAAGGCCGTTAAAATATAGGTCTTTTTAGGAGAATAAATGAAGAGGGTTGATTGTTTGAAATGCAAACAACAGACCTCTTGCTGCGATTTCGGGGCATGGGTAGATCTGGAAGAGGCTAAAAAAATCTTATCCCTGGGATTAAAGGGGGATTTTTATCATCTTGAGAAGGATGAGAGTTTTCCTTCCGGTTATAGAGTGGGAACGAGTTATGTGGATGATCCCTGTTCTTTTCTCACCCCGGAAGGGTTATGTTCTATCCACAAAGTCGATTATAATTTAAAGCCAGCCCACTGTAAAGAATTCCCCTATGAAAACGGAACATTATCTCCGTTTGCAGAATTATTATGCGTCGCGGTTAAATCCAAAAAACAAGAGAGATGAAGTTAAAGTTAAACGTCTATCCGATGATCCCGGATATGGATGAGAAACTTGCAGAGATCATCCAGAAGGCAGTGGATAACCGCGCCAAGATCGTCGAGATCGCCTACGGCGAAGCCGCCGATAACGTCAAGAAACGCATCCTGAATTTTTTGCGCAAAAAAGATATCTGCAAGCTTTATTCCCGCCTCGAGAAAACAGATAAGGGCTGGGGCAGGATTTACGTGCATTTTCGCTGGGAAGATTGAAAGGAGCAACAATCAAAAAAATAAAAACTTCATACAAGGGCAGAAGATGTAAATATCCGCACTGCCTGCATATCTTGAGTATCTATAATCATGAGACTTACTGCCACATTCATATCGGCCAATTCGCTCATGAACATAAGCCAAAGTTTTCTAAAGTATAAAACATGATGGTACCTGAAAGAAATTTTTACGGGCTGGGCATTGCGCCGAAGATCCTTGATATTTTAGAGCGCATAAAGTTCAAGGTGCCCACGCCGATACAGCAAAAGGCCATTCCTGCGGCAATTCAAGGCAAGGATATTATCGGTGTTGCGCAGACCGGAACCGGTAAAACCCACGCTTTCGCTGTTCCTATGGTGCAGCGGCTTTTACAGATTAAAGGTAAGGGTTTAGTCCTGGCGCCTACCCGGGAGCTGGCTATTCAGATCGATGAAGCCTTTCAGGTATTAGCGCATCCATTCGCAATGAAGACTGCCTGTCTTATCGGTGGGGCTTCGATGTATGAGCAGACGCAGGCACTGCGCAAAAATCCGCGCGTGATAGTGGCAACCCCGGGCAGATTACTTGACCATATGCGCCAGTGGCACATCGTACTTGATGATGTAAGCGTGTTAGTGCTTGACGAAGCGGACCGCATGCTCGATATGGGTTTTGCCCCGCAGATTGAGCAAATATTACGCTTTTTACCCAAAATTAGGCAGACCATGCTATTTTCGGCGACCATCCCTAAAGAAATTATGGAGATTGCCGCCAGGCAGATGAAACTTCCCATATCCGTAGAGATCGCGCCCTCCGGGACTACCGTGGAAAGCGTCACCCAGGAATTATTTATTGTGAAAAAAGAGTCTAAATTACGGCTGCTGGACAAGTTGCTGGCGCAATATCAGGGGGCTGTGCTTTTGTTCTCCCGCACCAAGCATGGCGCACATAAAATTACGCGTTCAATCAGGGACATGGGTTATCGCACGGCAGAAATGCATTCTGACCGTTCCCTGAATCAGCGCCGGGAAGCGCTGGAAGGTTTTAAGTCCGGTAAATACAAAGTGCTCGTCGCTACTGATATCGCTGCCCGGGGAATTGATGTGACCGGAATCGAACTGGTAATCAATTATGACCTTCCCGATGACGCGCAAAATTATGTGCATCGTATCGGCCGCACCGCCAGGGCCGGCCATAAGGGGCATGCGATTTCTTTTGCTACACCAGATCAGAGCAGCGATGTCCGCGATATAGAAAAGATTATCCGGACCGTGCTTCCTGTATCAAAGCACCCGGAAATTTCTCCGGAACAATTTACTACCTCTCAACCCAAACCTCAGGACAGGAAATTCCCACGCCGGTTTACGCACAGACGCTACAGATAACCCCATACCTTAGTTGCATCTACTTGATTTTTCTTTAGAGACATGATACACTAACTTTATAAAATCATTTAAAAAGTTGTTTAAAATATAATGCAAAAATTAAATTTTGCGGTTATTATTATCGTAATTTTTATGATTATCAGCCCAGCCTTTGTCCATGCCGCAGAGCGAGATTTAACCAGTGATTATCTCTATCAATACGGAATAAAACTCTATAAGGACGGGCATGTTGCCGAGGCTATTCACGAGTTGAAAAAATGCTTAATTGTTAATCCTGGCAATATCCTGGCTGAAAAATATCTCCGTAAAATTCTTCAAAAGCATCCTTCTTACGAAACACTCCCTTTTCCGCAATCAGGCCCCGCCACGGATGTTTCTTTAAAGGAGATTATTGAAAAAAAAGATGCACAGCTTAGGCTTTTGCGTAGACAACTCCGAGAAATACAACAGGATTATTCGTTAAATGATGCGGAGATTTTAGAACTCAAGCAGCAGATTGATAGCCGTGATTCCCTTTTGGGAATGAAAGATGAACAGCTGAGAAAAACTGACAGCGCAGTGAGCGTACTTACGGCGCAACTCCATACATTACAGGCAGACACGAGCACAAAAGACGCCCGGATAAAAGAATTGCAGGAAAAAATTAAGGGACTGGAGATTGCTACGGAAGAAAAAATATATGAGTATGCCCAGATGACCAAAAAAGAAACAGGCCAGCTTTTGGCGGTTAAGGATAAGGATCTGGAGGATAAAAAATCCGAGATAAACGACCTGATTAAACAGCTTGCCTCTGCCAGGGAACAACTTAACCGTTCAGAAAAGCTCAGCTTAACCAAAGAGCAGCAGCTAAAAGAGATCACCGGACTTACTAACCAGTTAAATACCCTCAAAGAGAAACTA
>MHGN01000032.1 GCA_001805575.1 Omnitrophica WOR_2 bacterium RIFCSPHIGHO2_02_FULL_45_21
TAAAGGTCTTTCTGGTGATATGGTAATCCAATGTGCATTTATGGCCGTTCTTCAGGCAGCTAATAGCAAATATGGAAGCAAGGTTTAGCTGCACCAATGACTGTGGTATGCCTAAAGACGATGCAATAATCAACAGGGTGGCGGTAACAAAAGAAACCAACACCCCGGAAATACCGCCTAAAGGCACAATCTCTTTTCCTGCGGTCTCAAGCGGGCCTTTGCCGATCAGCCCTGCGCCAATTCCAAATAAAGGCGCAATCAGCCAGAGGCCGGCATTTATTCCCAAGATGCCTGCGCCAAAGAGCGGGCCCGCGGCATTGGCTACGTTATTGGTGCCAATGGCAAAAGCCACATAACAGCTTGCTGCCAGCGAAGCCCTCCTTATTTTTTTTTCATTGGCAAATACCAGCTGATAGAGATGCAGGTTGCCGTGTCTGGGCGGATAAATCCTGCTATAGAGAAAAAATGTCAGGAAAGCCGATAAGGAGGGCAGGATAATCCAGGCCGGGATTATCTTCAGCAGTAATGTCCTGACATACAGCTGTTTAAAATAAAGCCCTGCGCCGACAATCGCTCCTACTGTAACCTGGCTGGTGGACTGGGGAATTTTAAGGATATTCGCCAGAAAAAGACTGATTGTGGCAGAGGTTAAAATAATCAGGACTGCATCAAAACTGAGGAACTTTTTTTCCAGAAGGCTGCCACCTAAGGTGAAAGCCACATTCCTTCCTAAGAGCACCGCGCCGATGATTACAAAAAACCCAAAGAGCGCCAGGGCATGCTTTTTTCTAATCCATTTACTGCCGTAAATAGCCGCGAAAGAAGGGGCAATGCCGCTTGCGCCCATATTCAAGGCAAAGAATATAGCTACTCCTGCTAACAGTATCAGCTTAACCAATGCTTCACCTTCCTAAATCCCCGCGCCCTGTATGTTTGTCTTTAACGGCCGGGTATGAATGCCGCACTCCCCGCCGCATTTGCTGGTTCCTAACCAGCGGCCGGCGCGCTCATTATCGTCACTGGTTATGCGGGTGCACGGTGCGCATCCTAATGACCTGTAGCCCAACGCATATAGAGGATTAACTTTCACCTGATAAACTGCCAGGTATTCCCAAACCTCTCTTTCCTTCCAGATAAGGATGGGATTAAGCTTAATCAGGCCCTTATCGCGCTCCTCAACTTCTTTATAGTCGGTGCGGGTTCTTCCCTCGGTGCAGCGCAATCCGGTCACCCAGCATTGGACATTCATCTCTTTAATCGCCTGCCGGGTCGGCTCTACCTTAAGAAAGTCACAGCATTTGTCCGGGTCAGTCTTATAAAGTTTCTCTTGAATGGGAACATCGCTCTTAAAGATTTTGAGCTCCGCATAGCGAACAACTGTTTCATTCATAAACTCAATGGTCTCCTGGGGCTTAAATCTAGTAGTAACGATAAACCCGCGGATTTTGGGGCTGACCCGCTTAGCCAAGTCCCAGACGCAGACAGAATCCTTACCTAAGCTGTTTGCCACTACTAAGCCATCCCCGTATTTTTCATAGGCCTCTTGAATAAGCGTAAGAGACCTATCAACCTTCTGCTTAAAATTCAACTTCTCCACCAATTCTTTCAAATCATCTTTGTTGTCTAACAAACTCATTTTACTTTCTCCTCAAATTTTGCTTCGCATAGTTCCTAAATCGAATACACCAGCTCCCTTTTTGCTCCTCCGGTCCTATTCACTAAATCCTGAAAGGTAATATTATCAATTATTCCTGAAGTTGCCTCAGCCACTTCCTTACATACCTGCCTTATGACACAACTGTAAACGCTCTTACAGCCCGCGTATCCTTTTTCAATACAGGCAATCGGCTCAACAGGCCCGTCAATAAACCTGATTACTTCTCCTAATTTTATATCTTTGGGATGCCGGGCTAAAAGATAACCGCCATTGATACCCCGCCTGCTGTTTACAAATCCTCCTTTCTTTAAATCCAAAAGTACCTGTTCCAAAAACTTCACCGGCACGTCTGCCCTTTCTGCCAGGTCGTGGATAGTTACCACCCCTTGGTTATAATGCAGAGCTAAATCCAAAACCGCCTTTAAGGCATAATCTCCCCGATAAGTGATTTTCATAATAATCCATATTCTCCATTAACATAGTAGAGTATATACTAAAAAAAGAACTTGTCAAGGAGAAAGAATAAAAAAAGGCCTGGATATTTTTTCATATTCTTTCCTTAAGTTAATAAAATGACTCTGACCCCTTTTTCCTGTTATGCTGCGTTTATTTCTTTGGAATTCTGCCAGAGGCCGTGGATGTTGCAAGAAGAAGAGGCAAAGATTACCCCTGATTTGTCTGTCTTAAACTTCAGGACTGCCTCAGGATGAGTAAAAACAGTGCTGGTATCAGGCCCTTGAGCTGATTCTCCATGAGAATTAAATTCAAATCTTCCCAGCTCATAGGGAAATTTCTCGCCCGCGGGCAAAAAAAACACCTCTATCCAACGAATATGATGAGAGGTGGTATTAGGGTGGGGGATTTCTTTGCCCACGCTAACCGTAAGCGAAATAAACTCGCCTTTTTTTACTTGTGAAGGAACTTCAATTACCGGAACATGCTTTTCTTTCTTCCAGTCCGCGCTTTGATATAAATCTTTTAATTCTGCCATTTTTCTCCTTAAGGCCTCTTAACGCAAGAGGCCAGCAGCATACCTCATATCCTATCCGCCGGACAGTAAATAATCGCCGACTCTTCCCACTAAATCCTTACCGGGGGCAAGGGTCTTTTTGCCTGGCTGCCATTTGGCCGGGCAGACATGGACTGGATTTTCCCGCACATACTTAAAGGCCCTCAGCTTTCTGATCAGCTCATCAGAATTTCTTCCCACCGGAAAATAATTCACCTCGCTGGCCAAGAGCTTTCCGTCCGGGTCAATGATAAACGTCCCCCGCAGGGAAAGCCCGCTCGTCTCATCATAAACGCCAAAGGTCCTGGATACTGCATGCGTGGGATCAGATCCCATCGGATACTGAATATCCAGCAGTAGTTTCTCATGCTGCTGCCAGGCATAATGCACAAAGCGGGTATCCACGCTTAGAGAAACGAGCTCCACGCCTTCTTTCTTCAGCTCAGCATAAATTCCTTCCACATCAGCCAGCTCCGTAGGACAGACAAAGGTATAGTCCGCGGGATAAAAGAAAAGAATCAGCCATTTCCCTTTTTTAGAAACATCCGAGAATCTGAGCTTACCAAAGTCCTTCTTCTCCGGAAGATAAACATCAATTTCAAAATCCGGGACTTTCTCTCCTATCCGCAAAACTTTTAATTCTTCCATTTCATTCCTCCTTTTTTAACGATTTTATCATCTCCCGGCAAAAAGCCGGCAAATCATAGGGATTTCGCGTAGTAATCAGGTTTCCGTCAACCACCACCTCCTTGTCCATAAAGACCGCTCCAGCGTTTAGCAAATCGTCCTTAATCGCAAAAAAACCGGTTACCCTTCTACCCTTCAATATCCCTGCCGATACCAGCACCCATCCCCCGTGGCAGATTGCCGCCACCACCCTTTTCTTCCTATATAGATCCCTGACAAACTTATTCACTTCCTGGTATCTGCGCAAGATATCCGGCGCGTATCCTCCGGGGATAACCACCCCCGAGAAATCATCCGCCTTTGCTTTTTTTATAGAAAGCTCTTCCCGGGCCGGATAGCCCTCTTTACTTTTATATTCTCTTTTTGTGCCGCTGCCTACTAAAACCGTTTCCACGCCTTCCTCCCGCAGGCGAAAATAAGGATACCAGACCTCTAAAACTTGATAAGCATCTTCAACCAGCACCGCCACCTTCTTCACTATATCGCCTCCCTAAATTTGATGAAAATACCTGGCGGCAATTTTACCTAAGAAAAACCCGGCGGCGCAGGAGAGCGCGCCGATTGCTAACGTCTCAATCCCGCTTAAAAACCAGTGAATCCTGGTAACTCTTGATTTAGCCACTCCTAAAATAAAAAGAAAGAATAAGACAAATAGCGCTGAAAAAAATAAGGACCTGGACACCTCCTCAATAATAAAGAATGGAGCTACGGCAGGCAGGGCGCCAAGGATAAAAGACAGGCTTGAGAGAAAACCTATCTCATAAGGATTATCGATCAGCTCTGACCTGATGCCTATTTCTTCCTGCACCATAAACTTAAGCCATCTATCTTTATCGCAGGTGATGCGTTTTACCGCTAGCTCCTGCTCTTCTTTGCTAAAACCCATATCGCTAAAAATCTCGCGCACCTCCATTATTTCTTTCTGGGGCGTTTCTTCTATTTCTCTCCTTTCCCTTTCAATCTGGTTCTCAAAGAAATTTCTCTGGGCCTTGGTAGAAATATAGGCGCCAAAAAATATCGCCAAAGCTCCTGATGTTATCTGGATTAAACCCGCCAGAACGATGCGTTCTCTGGTAACTAAGGAAGCGGAAATCCCGGCAATAAACGAGACAGTGGTAACTAAACCGGTATCCACAGCATAGACGACATCTCTAATGATTCTTCCCTTAGGGGTATGCCAGTCTTCCCCGTGCCAGGCCTTCAGCCGCTGGCCAACGGGGCTCTCTAATGATTGCGGCATATTTCTTCTATCTTTATTTCCTCTTTTGCTTTAGTCCCTCTTCGTATGCCAGGACCCTGATCAGGCCTATGCTGGCTCCGCTGTTATCGGTGGTGCAGGAATCGCTTACCGATACTACCTTTTTTATCCGGTTTTCCTTGATAAAATCATTAACCTTCTGGTCTAATTGATTCAATTCGTTGATGGCATGGAATATTTTTAACTCATTGGTAAAAGTTTTTACCTTAATCATCGCGCCCCCCTTTTTAGCAAAAAACTAACCCGTAGTCTCGGCATGGGTTAGTTTGATTTACATTCCTGACAGCAGCCGTAAAAATCCACCCGATGATACTTAACCTGAAATTTACCAGCGGCTGCTTTCTTATCTAATCTATATAAATCGCCTCTGTCTATTTCGTCAATATCAAAAATCTTCTTACACTCAAGGCAATAAAAATGGTAATGGTTTTCTACGGTGGCATCGTAGTGGCAGATATATTTCCCGTAAGCTAATTCCAGGACCTTTCCTTCATCCTTTAATAAATTCAGATTCCGATAAACCGTTCCTAAGCTGATATTGGGAATCTTGCGCCTACACATCCGATAAAGCGCGTCCGCGCTGGGATGGCTCTTTACCTTAGCGAGCTCATCCAGAATGATACGTCTTTGTTTTGTTTCTCTTTTTCTATTTTCTACTTTCATCTTATCAATAATAGTAACTATTACTAATAGTAGTTTAACAAAAAAAAAGGTTTTGTCAAGCAAAATCGTCTTCGGAAGAATTTTCTATACCCGTCTCCTGCAAATAATCAATAGCCTGTTTAAGATATGCGGCTTGATTGTGGCTTCTTAAATGCTCTAAGTGCGCCCTGATAACGTTTTTACCTTGTTTTACAATATTCGCCATAACCTTTCGCTCATCGTATCCTTGCGCTTCCCTCTCAAGAATAATAATCGCCCCCAGCGTACAATAGCCAAGGCAGGCGCCCAGACCGTCACAGAATAAGTCGCTGACCAGCCTTGCCTTACCGTCAATAATTTGCAATGCTCCCTCAGGACAATTCGGGATGCATAGGCCGCAGCCATTGCATTTGTCTTGATCAATTTCTATGATTTGTCTTTTCATAATTAGACGGCAACCACCCTCTTTATCTCAGGCACAACCTTTTTGATTGCCTTTTCAACGCCTTGAGTCATGGTCATGCTTGACATCGGACAGCCGCCGCAGGCACCAGTAAGCCTGACCTTTACTAGATCGCCTTCAATAGCCACTAATTGGATATCCCCTCCATCGGCCTGCAGGGCAGGGCGAATTGTTTCTAATGCCTGTTCAATTTTTTCTTTCATTTTGTTACCTCCTTTTTTTATTCATGTTCATGATGATGCTTCATTGTCCGAAATTGCTCAATATCAGCTGCGCTTAACGGCGACATCATCCTCAACTTCTCAACCACGCCAGAAAGTTCTCTTAAAAATAATTCTACCTGCTCACTAGTATTATCTATTCCTAAACTAAATACCGTTGAGCCCTGCGCCCAAATCGGGTCAACCCCTATTGCCTCAAGGACGCTGGAGACCTTAAGCGCCTCCGAAGAGCAGGTTGAGCCGCTGGTAGCGGCTATTCCCAGCATATTAAGGTGCAGCAAAATGGACTCTCCTTCAATATATTTAATGCAAAAACTGGCATGCCCTGGCAGGCGATTGGTCTTCTCTCCGGTTAAAAAACAATCGGGAATCTTCTCCAGAGTCCCGGCAATTAGTTTTTCCCTTAAATTGAGAAGATATTCCCTGCGCTCGGATAGCTTTTCCTGGGCAATTTTTGCTGCAATGCCCATTCCTATGATACCGGCAAGGTTGTGTGTTCCTGCCCTTAAACCGCGCTCTTGAATTCCGCCTTCTATCAAAGGGATAATTCTTACTCCTTTTCTTACATATAATGCCCCTGTGCCTAAAGGGCCGTAAAAGACATTACCCGCCATACTAAGAAGGTCAACATTTAATTCTTTCGCATCTAAAGGCACCTGGCCTGCGCAGGCGATGGAATCGGTGTGGAAGATAACTCCTTTTTCCCGGGCAATTTTTCCTATTTCTTTGATTGGCTCCAAGGTTCCTATCTCATTAGAGGCAGAGGTAACCGTAATGAGAATAGCATCCTCGCCTATAAGAGAGCTGACCTCCTGAGGGTCAACATTTCCTTTTCCGTCTGCCTTAAGCCAGGAGATTTTATAACCCTGTTTTTCCAAGCTTTTCAGAGGATGACTGACCGAAGGATGCTCAATGGGGCTGGCAATGATATGCTTTCCCTTCTTGGCATAGGCCTGGGCGATCCCTTTAAGCGCTAAATTATTGGATTCACTGCCGCAGCTGGTAAAGATGATTTCTTCGGGTAAAGAGGCATTGATAAGGCCTGCCAGATAGGCCCGGGATTCCTCAAGCGCCTTTCTTGGCTTATTGCCAAAGGAATGTTTACTCAAGGGATTGCCGATATCCTCTGAGAGAAACGGAAGCATTGCTTCTTTAGCTTCAGGTAAAATTTGACTTGCCGCTAAATGGTCAAAATTAATCTGTTTCATAGCTTACCTTTCTCATTTTACTCTCTCTGTTTTTCCACATAGGCAACAAAAATGTCGTCTTTATTTTTGCTCAGGGATAAAAGTTTCTGATTCGTTTCTCTGCAGTAGGTTGGCAGGTCTTCTAAGACACCGCCATCGTCTGCCAGAAGCTCCGCTACCTCATTTAACTTTAGTTTTTCCATTTCTATCTTAAGCTTTACTACCGGCAAGGGACAAAATAATCCCACTGCGTCCACAGTTGATACCACCGTAACGGCCTTACCGTTGATTTCCACTTCTTTCATAGATTAAATAAATAAGAGTTGATCTTCTAGCGCCTCGGTCAAGAATGTAGTCAGCCCCATACTCTTATCCACCTCTTTAACTAACTCATCCCGGCTGATATTTAACAACCCCATTGACTGGGTGCAGGCATAAAATTTTGCTCCCATAATCTTGGCCTGGGCATAGAGTTGGCTAATCTTTTGCATATGTTTTTCTTTTAAATTCTTTTCCAAGATCTTACGGTGCGCCCTTGCTTCTTCATCCAAAATAAGAGAATCGCCTGCGTCTTTTCGCAAAGTTTCCAATGCCCAGTAGGTAAAAAACAATTTCACTACTCTCCCCAGGGCTAAAGCTGCCAAGGCAACAGACATTCCCTGATAGAGCCGGTCATAAGAGCCGCTGTGTAAAATAAGCGCTAAACCTTTTTTCTGCATTATTTTTTCTTGCGGATAGTCTGGGCCCAGGCTAACAAAGGAATTCCTGCCTTTCTTGCCGCGGCAAATTTTTCTCCTAAATTATTAATTTCCTTTCTCTTCAACCGCTCTGAGAGTATGGCTAAGCCATCGCAGTTTGAGACATGAATAAGCAGGGCCCTGGCTGCGCTGGCGGCATCCTTTGCCTCTTTCTCGCTAAGGGTGTCTTTCTTTAATAATTCGGCGCAGGCAAGAGCTGTGGCAATTACTCCGTCGTGTTCTTTAATCAGCTGGTCAACATACTCACCCAGAAATACCCGAAGCGCGGGATACAAGGTCTCTTCTTCATAGCGAAAATGCGGCCCCACCAGGGTATTTAAATTACCGAGTATCTTTCCTGCCTTGGCCGCGTTTTTCTGATTAAGGCTTTCTATCATCTCAAGCAGGCCATCGCGCACCTTTCGGTGATCTTCCCTGAATTCTGCAATTGGGTCTAATTTTACCATCACGCTTTCCCCCTTTCTATTTTATCCACGTTTATTTATTTTTACAATCCAGTCTTTGGGGCCTTTTTGCTCATACTCCCAGAGATATTTATCTTTATATTCTACCTCAAACTGATACCAGAGCGGCTTGGGATCGTGGTCATTGATAATCCTCAAGGCCTGGCCTGACTTTAAGCTATCCCAGAGCTGAAAAATCTTCTCATGCCTTTGAAACGGCGGCATCGGGCGTAAATCCAAGCTATGAATATCTTCTGCCATCGCCTCCTCCTTTCCAAATTCTATAAACTTTAACCTCTTATCCAACACACAGCCTTTCATTCCCGGCTTACATACTTTATCCAGGCGCTGGCAAAAATCATTGGTTTGATGCGGGCATACCCAGCTCATCTTTTTCTTAGATACTCTATACTGCTATTGCTTCAATCAGAGCGGACAGATCCTTTTGACTAAAAGCTGTCTTTACTTCTGAGAATATCTCTCTAAAATCATTATGCTCGTTTCTTAAGCTGTCCGGGTGTTCATTCATCCCGCTTTTCTCTAAGCGGGGAAACAGAATCTCTTCTTCCTTTCGGATATGCAGGTCCAGTTCCCGGTAATACTCATCTGTTTCTTTTGCTTTTTCCCTAATCTCATCAAGAGGCGAATGCTTATTTATCTTCTCCAGAGAAAAATTCAAAGCCTTAAGCTTGGCGATATTGCCTTTATGGTCTTCGGAAAGCGCGTATATGGGATGGCCTTTGACTAAGCTGTATTTTTTATGCAGCAAGGCTTCTTCTAACTCCGCCAAAGACAAGGTAAAAATCCGCTTCAGGGGAAGACGCAGGTTATCGCATCCTTCTACGCAAAAGTTTTTCTTCAAAATATCCGCGGCCAGATTAACAAAGTTCTTAGCCCCGATTGCATCCACCAGCCTAATTACATTCTTTCTTAATAACTTAAGCTCATTTCCGTCCGCATTCCCGGCTTTTTTTATCAAGCCGGTAAAGTTTTTGGTTACATTTAAAATATCCATATCTCACCTTGCCTTGTTTAAATCTACTCTGGCTAATTCAGCTTTTCCACGGTAAATAAATTTTTGGCTTTCTCAAAGAGCACAGCCTCAACCCGCTCCTGCCATAGCTGGATAAACTCTTCTTTTTGCTTAGGGCTGGCTGTATCCACAATGCACTTGGTAAGAAGATTAGAGAGATCCCCCCTGGACGGGATACGTTCGGGATGATAAGTTATCTTGACCGACTTTTTGTTGTCATCACGGGTAAAAATAAAGGCGCCTGGCTCTTCATTCTTCTGGTCAAAGATAAGCTTGTCCTTACGCGCGAACCTGCTTCCCAGGCCGGCAAAGCCTGTGCCGGTGGCAGCGCCGGTAATTAAACTTATCACCTGAGAGACCGGACCGTTAGCCGCCTCATCCGCGCTACCCAAAACCCTGACGCTGATTTCCCCTCGTATGGGGGTTTCATTGGGATAGAGCGCCTTTAAAGCCTTCTGGGTTATCTTGTAGGCTCCGGCTACTGCCGGGCAAGAATGTCCGGCCAGCTTTATGGCGTCAGTAAAGGTATAGCTAAATTCTTCAGCTTCATTAACCGCGCCTAAAAATACCGCTAAAGGGTCTTTTAGCTTTATCGGCTCAACCTGGTCATAAAATAACTGTTTCCATCTTGTCTGGGCCATTTCACACATAGTTTTAACCTCCCGAGAGACGGTTGAGAATAACTTCTTCCAAAATCGGCCATTTCTTATCCGGCTTAACGGAAAATATAGCGCAGCTGTCTGCCCCGCTTTTACTGCCGGCAATCGCCATCACCTTCTCATCCCTTAACACCTTTCCCTCTATGAGCATCTGCACAATGATATGGCAGACCTTTATCCCGCTGCCATATTGCTCCCTGACTTTCTTTAAATGCCCGTACCAGCGAGGGAAACCAAATCCACCGAAGAGCTTATTTATCACCTTGCGCAATAAAATAAAGCTCTGATTATGTGTATAAACCGTAACATTATCAGCCAGGAGCTTCCTGCGGATATCCTCATTGAATCTGCGCTCCCAGGCAGACTTTCCTTCATCATGGGTAACCACGATAAACTTAAGATGTTTATCCTTATTCAACTCAAAAAGCCTGTCGGCGGTATCGCCGGAGGTAGAAGCAACTACTACTGTCAGAATATTTTGTTTCTTGGATGCGTTTAGCGCGGCCTGCAATACTTCATCCATTTATTTTCTCTTCTTTTTGCCTTTTTTCTTCTCTAAATCTGCCGGGGCAAAACAGCAATAGCCGATGGCATCAAATTTCTTGCGTACCTCAAGCCATTCTTCTTTCTCTAAGGTTTCATAAGCCATAGGATAAAGAATATTGTCCTCCTTATAGATATGCTCTTCTAAGTTCTTGGTCAAGAATTCTATTACCGGGGACAGAAGCTCAACAAATTTTCTAAAATCTTTCTTGTCTTGAGCCATAGCAATTTCATTTAAGGTTTTCTTTTTGGCCATAAACTCCAGATGGTCTTCCTTAAAAATCTGCGGCGGCTCAACTATGCCGTGAGCCTCTAAGCGGGGAAAGAGAGCCTTTTCTTCCCGCTGATGGTGCTTCTCGGTCTCTAAGAAAAAATGAGAAAGTTCTTTCAGGGTATCTATTTCCTTTTTCACCTTATCAAATGAGCCGGCAGCCTTTAATTTCTCAAGTATCCGTCCCAGCCTTTTTAAATTACGTTTGATAATCTTATGCTCATCCTTACAGATAGTTAGAGGATGCGACGCCGGAAGTTTTAGCCGCTGGGATGCCGCGCCTAAGTGCGCCTTGATTACCTCAAGATGCACATCGCAAAGCCGCTTCATCTCGCTGCGGGTGGTGCCTTCCTGGATAAGCTCCTGCTCCGCCATCGCCAGCTCTTTCGGCTCTACCTCTTTAAAATACTTTTCCGCTTCTTTCTTAACCCCCCCTAATTCCTCGGGGCTGGCTTGGTGAAGTTTTTTGAGTATTTGTTTTAACTCATCTCTTTTTTTCTTCTGCTCCGGGCTTAGGGGCGCCGGCGGCTTTATCTTTTTAATCTCCACAATCCACTCATCCGGCCCCTGCCGCTTATATTCCCAGGCAAAGGTATGCTTAAATTCTATCTGGAACATATACCGCAGCGGCTTTGGGTCGTGGTCATTAATTATCCTTAGTACATCTCCCCGCGCTAATTCCTTCCAGGCATTCATTATTTTATCCGGATGCCTTTCGTTCTCCGCAACAGCTCTCAAGTCTAATTCTTCCATTCCTATCGTCCTTTCCTTCGTACAGATTTTTCATTAGAAAAATCTGGGGTTATCAGCTTTCTATTCTTTACAGTCCTCTGAGAAACTCTGGTTTCAAGGCAACCTCCCCCTTGATTGCATCTTGCAGGATACCCAATAATCTACCCTTGTCATGGGGCAATCTTCCTTCAAGCGCAAGATAATTCGAGGCATGGTTTGAGCGGAATATCGTCTTTTCCAGTTTCAGGCCTTGGATAATATCGTACGCTTCATTTAACAGCTCAAGAGAGCTCAATTCTTCAAAATCGCCCTTTTGTGCTTCTTCATACAAAGGTGTTCCTGGAATAAGCATAAGCGTTAAAAACGAAAGATAACGCGGCTGCATTTTATTAAGCGCTATTATGCTGTCCTTTAGATGCTCTTTAGAATATCTTCTGCCGCCTAAACCTAAGAGCACAATCAGCGAAGACTTTATACCTGCGCTAGCTGCTCTCTTAACCGCTTCAACCATCTCCTCAACGTTTGAGCGCTTCTTACAGCGGTTTAATATCTCCTGGCTTCCGCTCTCTAATCCCATATAAATAAGGATTAGCTTATGCTCATATAATTGCCGTAATTCTCTATCGCTTCGGGCAGTAATGTTGTAACCATTGGCATAACTTGAAATACGGCTAAGCTTAAGAAAGGTTTTATTAAGCTTTTCTAATATAGGCAGAAGCTTAACATTTTTGATAACCAGCGCATCTCCATCCATAAGGAACACCCGCCGGGTATCAGGATAGCAGCGATGCCATTCTTCTATATCCGAATAAATCTCCTTGTAGCTTTTAATGGCAAACGTTTTAGCGTTATACGCGCCGCAAAAGCTGCAATGATTCGCTGAACAACCCGTAGTAACCTGCAAAAGAAAACTCTCGGCTTCTGAGGGCGGACGGATTACCGGTTCTATGATAGGCATAAGCAATGACCCCTTTTCTTTTCCTACCCCCGGGGCAGATATACCATCATCGCTAAAGCTAAAAATACCAACGTATGAAACAACTCAATATAACCGATAGTGCGTATGGGTATGGGATTTTTATAACGCCGGCCGACTGACCAGAATACCCTTAAATTAATCGGCGCCAAGACAAGCGGAGCCAGGGATGGCAGAACATTCTTTCTGGCCAGGCCAAAGGTAATCAGAAATGCTGTTATATGAAAAAGGAGCGAAGACATCCCGGCTTTCAGGCGCTCGTAAAATTCTCCCCCAGCCTCAAGGCGTTTTCTGTTTAAATAGCGCACCCGAAAAACACTTCCTGCAAAGAAGAAAAAACAGAGCAGCCAAAGGCCAAATGTTCTTAAAGAATAAACTCCCCGGCTTGTATATTCTGCGGCTGGGGCAACAAGGCTTAAGCCAAGTATGTTAGTGATTTCACCAACAAAAGTTAAATCCTTGCCTTTTTTAGCCAGATACAAGCTCAAAGCTGTTATTGCAAGTGAGACGCTTCCTAAGGGAATGAGGAACCAGCGCCTATATTTGATAACCAGTAACGTTGCGCCTAAGAGAAAAATGGCTAAAAAGAACGCAAGCCCCCCGAGGGGGGCAAACCAGGCAAGCAGATTTTTCCTCGCCGAGAGAGAGACGGAGAGTTTAAAATATTCGCTTGCTGCGTATCGTCCTAAGAAGACAGAGAGAACGGCAGCCAAAAGCAGTATTGACTCAATGCCGAACTTTCCTCCCAGTGAGGCGCCAAGAATAAAACTGGCAATGAGAATTGACCAGGCGCCATGCTGTTTTGGTATGACTATGAGACCCACTCTTCCGAGAGGACATCTCCCTGCAGACTGAGCACAATGGACTTCAGAGGGATTTTTCTCTTGGCCTGGGATGCGCCTGCTTGAGCAGTGGCTACTAATCCTGCGCAGCAGGGAACCTGCATGGTCATCACGGTAAGGGTATTGATTTTGGCATCGTCAATCAGGGATTGAATTTTCTCGGCGTAGACCTCCTGGCCCTCATCAAGCTTAGGGCAGGCAATGGCAATACTTTTACCTTTGAGATAATCCTTGTGAAAATCCCCTGCGGTATAGGCAACGCAGTCAGCAGATAAAAGCAGATCTGCCTTTTGATAATAGGGCGCCATCGGGGATATTAAGTGCAGCTGTATTGGCCACTGCTTTAACTCCGAGGCCCTCTTTCCTGATTCATCACCTTTGTTTTCCTTGTTATCCCGGAAGTCCTGCGTACGTGAACCGGGGCAGCCCTCCATTCCATGTCCGTGCATTTAACCTACCTCCTTTTGTTTAGGATATCTTCTACTTGCCTGACAAAATCCTGATAGCGCTTCTGGAAATCGTCCGGCAGGGAAGCATCCTTTTCGCCAAACTCTACGTAGAGCTTTCCTACATCGCTGGTAGATAATCCCCGGTCAATCCAGGGATAGAGTATTTCATCCTCCTTCTTAATATGCCGGGTAAGCAATTCCTTATAGCCATTAAGATGTTCAATTACCTGCGCCTTATCTTTGACTCTGGCACCCTCAATAATTTGTTTAACGTGGTCGCGGCCGCTAGCATGGTCTTCCAGCATTACCTTGATGATATCCAGATTCTCGCCAGTCCTCTTGAATAAGACATCTTCTTCCTTCATATGATGATATTTATCCGCATAATTCCTGATAAAATCAACGCAATCCAGAATAAGCTGAAAATCCGGCTCTGGAGAAGAATTAACCAATGCGCACAGCGGTTCAATAAGCGCGATGAAATGTTTGATAAGGATATGCTCATCCACCAGCTTCTTTATTGGGGGAGAGTATTTTATTTCTCCCTGGGGCTTAACCGCTCTCTGCCGTGGCGGGCGCTTCTTTACCTCTTTGCCGGGGAAAATTAACCTTTCAATCTCATAGATCAGTTCTGCCTCAACCGCAGGGCTTAAGTTATGTATCTCAATGATGTCTTTTAAAAGGCATGAGCCGACAGAGCAGGTGGTGCATCCTATATTATAACGGTCTAAGATTTTTCCTGCTTCGGGATACCGCGCGATTATATCCTTGATATTTTTATTTAGAAATTCTTCCACGGGTTTCTTCCTTTTTTCTAAGTGAAATATACCACAAGAGGGGAATTATTGCCTTGACTTAAGTCAAGGTGTAGAAAAATAATTTTATCCTGCGGAAAGCTTGCGCAGGGCCTCTTTATCAAGGATGGTTATGGTTTTACTATTAAGAGAAATTATCTTTTTTGCCTTTAACTTTTTCAGGTTGCGGGATAAGGTTTCGGGGGCAGTGGCTAATTTCAAAGCCAAGTCTGATTTTTGCATATCCAACTCAAAGGTAAGCTTTCCCTTTTCTTGAGCCAGGTTCAATAGATATCTGCTCAGGCGGCCCAGCACATCCCGTAAGGATAAATCCTCAATTGTGTCCACAAAGCGGCGCTGACGGCTGGCAAGCGCGCCAAGCATACGCATTCCGATCTCAGGCTCTTCTTTGAGCGTCTCTAAAAATGCTGTTTTGGGGAAAAAAAGCAAAGCGCTGTTACTCATTGCTTGGGCATAGGCGGGATAATTTTGATTAGAGAATACCGCCACCCCGGCTACGCTATCGCCGGGTAGGCCGATGTGCAGGATATACTCTTTTCCTTGCGCGGATAATTTGTAAATCTTTACCTTTCCTTCGGCAACGATATAGAATCCCGAGGCCGGTTCGCCTTCAGAAAATATTAACGTTCCCCTTTTATATCTTTTTACGATTACCGCGCAGCTGAAGCGGGAAATCTGAAAGCTATTCAAGCAGCTAAAGAGTATATTCCTTTTCAGATGGCTTGCTATGTCTATTTCCATTCAAACAAACTGTTTAACCTCTCTATTAGTTAATGCGGAAGGCGGCCGCCTCTTCCTCGGTGTTTGGGCTAACGATAAATTGATATTCCTGCAGGGGATTCTGCCGGCAGAAAATTTTTGTCTGGCCGTTTGCCCCGTCGCAGTATCTGGCTACAATCCTTGAGCAAAGTTCTAAGGTTGAGTTATCCGCGCTCTTTGCCCTTAAAACTGCCGATGGCCCGGCTAATTCCAGCGGCTGAAAGAAAAAATCATTCTCTTCTTTTAGAGAGGCGAGGCGGTTATTCTCCGACTCATTCCTTCCTACAATCAATTTTGTAATCTTACTCATGCGAAAATGCCTGCCGATTTTTAGAAGCTGAATATCCGCCAGATTTACTTCTCCATATTGCATTAAATCCTTTAGACGTTTACTAAATCCAGGATCGGTTAAAAGGCAGCCGCCGCTGGGACAAGGATAATCATTTATACCCAGCTCATTGGCTAAGGCAATCTGCTCCTTTCTTCCTCTTCCGCATATAGCCAATAGCTTAGCCCTATCTATCCAGCCCTGCTTCTCAGGAATAGTCGGCTCTAAGGCCCTGGCCGAAAGAGGCCGTACCACCAAGCCCTCTAAACCTGCCTCTTGCTCAATCAGCCTCATTGCCGCTAATCTCTGGGACATCGGCCGCTGTCCCAGGACCTCGCCGGTAATAACAAAAGAGGCCCCCTCTTTCTGCATTGCCTCTTTTGCCTTCTTAAATAAAAGAATACGGCAGTCAAGGCAGGGATTCATATGTGAGCCATAGCCGTGCTTTGGCTTCTTGACTATTTCTAAGAACTCAAAAGATGTATTGAGCGCAATAAGTTGGACGCCTAACTCCCCCGAAACCCTTGCTGCCTCGTGACTGCAGGAACCATCTTCTTTCTTGCGGTTACAAAGGCAAAAGGGGCTGCGGGTATTGAGGGCAATTAAGTCAACGGCTAAATCTTTAATTATTCTGGCGGCCAAAGTGCTATCTAAGCCGCCGGAGACAAGCGCAATCGCTTTCATAACTAACTTATCCTTCCTTCTTTCTATCTTTAATAATTTTATACTAATCTAAGCTAATTACAAGAGTTTTATGATTCTCGAATTGGAAGGTCAACTACCCCGCACTAAGCGCACATAGATGCAGGAGGCGAGCTCTTTGTCAACGGCGAATTGGGATTGGCCTAATTGCAGGACGTAGGAGGGAAATTTCTGGAGCAGGTTTATCGGCATCCCCGGGAGGATGCCGATACTCATAAGCTTCTGCAATTGAGTGTTGTCCTTAGAGTGCAGATAAGTAATTGTTCCCTTATCTTTTGCTTCTAATTCTGATAACCGTGAAACAAATTTCAGGAATTTGGTTTTTTCTTTTTGCTGGCAGCATCTTCCAGGAGGGATGGGTTTTCCATGGGGGCAAACCCTGGGATGGCCTAAGATAGCGCAGACATTATCCTCTAAACCCTCGTGCAGTAAATGCTCAAACTTACAGCTTACCTCATTGATGATCTGTTTCTTCACATCCAGGACGTCAACCATAAGCCGCTCTGCCAGGCGGTGCCTGCGCAGGCAGCCTTGAGCCTGGGCCTTGCCTTTTTCCAGAAGATGAATATGGTCTGCGTCCTTACGGATATAGCCTAACTTCAGCAATTCCTCAATTGCCGGGTCATCGCGGATTGCTCCCAGGTCCAGAGGTTTCTTACCCTGCTCTTCGATCTGGATTGCCAGGGCTTCCAATATTTCTTCAGCGTGTTCGGAAAGCATGCTCTACTCCTTTTTTTGCTCTTCTCTGTTTAAATGGCAACTTATATTTTACAGGCTAATATTCAAAATAGTCAAGACAAAATTCACTAAATAGCCGATACTAAAAGAAAAAAACAGGATGAAGATGGACATTGCAATACCTATGCGCAAGCCGCGCTCTTTTACATTCATCATTAACTGGGCAATGCAGGGCAAGAATAAGGTCAAGGTGATACAAGAAACTGCCAACTGGTTACCTGAAAGAAGCCCTGCCTTTTTTAAATCATAGAGCCCGGCTGCGCCGTAATCCCGGCGGAAGAATCCAAAGAGAAATGCCACTGCTGCCTTATCCGGTAAACCTAACCATCGCATCGGATGTTGCAAAATTTTCACCAGCACATTGAATATCCCGCTAATCTGGCCTAACCAAATCAAGAAACTGGCAAAAATAAATAAGGGAAATATCTCCTTAAAATACCAGCTCAAACGGCTGGCAGTTTTGCGTAAAATATTGGAGAACTGGGGAAGCCGTAAAGGCGGTATCTCCATATAAAAAGTGGGAAGCTCTCCAGGCATAATTTTGGCGGCTAAATACCCCACAATGAGAAAAACAAAGATAATTACCCCCAGCCAAGCAACCAAAGCTAACGGCCTTCCCTCTAAAAGCGCAAGAATTACTCCCATCTGCGCGGAGCAGGGAATTGCCAGAGCCAAAAGCAAAGTGGCAATAATTCTTTCCCGCTTGGTAGGCAGCGTCCTGGTAACCATCGTGGCCATAGTATCACAACCAAACCCTAAAACCAGAGGAATCACTGCCCTGCCGGAAAGGCCTAACTTCTTAAAGAGCTGGTCAACTAACATTGCTAAGCGCGGCAGATACCCGGTATCCTCTACAATCGCGAAGGCAAAGAAAAACGTAGCTACAACAGGCAAGATTATGGCAAAGGCGTAACGCACACCCAGAGTAATTATACCGTATTCACCGACTAATAAATCCTGTAAAAACGGTATAGGCAATATCTTTGCCACTGCCTTGATTGCCCACGGATTGATATAATTTCCGAAAACCTTATTTTCTATAAAATCAACCAGAAATCCGGCGCCAAATGTCCCTACAAATTTATACAATCCATAATAGAGCACAAAAAGAAGAATCGGGCCGCCGGTAAAAGGATTCATCATAATCCTGCTTATGCGCTCCTGAATACTGACAGCCGGGCTCTTCCCGAAACTCATTACCCTACTGGCGATTAAACTTGCTTCCTGCTGGCGGCGCAGGCTGATAATGTAACTTACAGGCTGGGCATAGTTAGCCTTTGTCTCTTTTATAAGGTTTTCTATCAGATTAAAGTTTACGTCTTCTTTTTCTTTAACCAGCTCTAAAATCTCTTTATCTTCCTGAAGAATCAAAAGCTCCAGAGAACGTTTGGAAATTTTGTAATCCTTAGCTTTTAACAATTCTTCTAACCTGGCTAAGTAAATTTCTAACGTATCGCTATAGCCAACTTTTTTAGGGCTTAATCCTGGCATACTCTTCAATTCTCCCTCTCAATACATCCATGCCTTTGCCGGTAGTTGAAACTGCCTCAACCACCGGGATTGCTAATTCTTTCTCTAAACGCTGGCTGTCGATTTTTATCCCCTGCCTCTCGGCTTCATCCATAATATTTAATACCAGGACTACCGACAACCCTGCCTCAAGGAACTGTAAAGTCAAAGGAAGCATCCGCTCCAGGTTCTTGCCGTCAATCACATGCAAAATAACAGCCGGTTTCTCATCCCAGAGAATTTTCCGCGCCACCATCTCTTCCTCAGTAATACAAAGCAGGGAATACATTCCCGGGGTATCAATAACCTCAAATTCCTCTTCCCCAATCCTGGCTTTACCCCGGGAAACCTCAACCGTTGTCCCCGGATAATTAGAAACCGTGGCGTAACTTCCGGTAAGATTGTTGAATAAAACAGACTTACCTACATTTGGCGAACCAACTATGGCAATCTTACGCATCAAAAATCCTTCTTCAATTCTTCGCTAACCCTTAATGCCTCTTTTACTGCGGAAGCGGCGGCCTGCGAGGAAATGGTTGCCGAAGTAACCGCGTCTATGTCCCTGCCAACTGCTATGTGGTCTTTTAAGGACTTACCGCTAAACTGCCTTAAAAAAGACCTGCGCTTTATTTCGGAGCCGAAGATGTCGCGGAATTCTAAGACATACACATCTAAAACCCTTCCCTGCGCATCAATACCTACCAAAAAGGTAATCGGCTGAATCTTTCCCCTTTCATCCAACACTACTGCCCGGCCCAAAAGCTCGCCATTTTTAGAAACGCTATAAACCTCAAACTCCCGATGGTCTAAAATATGTCTTTCTTTCTTATATTCTTGATGCGTGGGAAAAATCTGTTTTATTGCCTCTTCGGCGCTGATATAGACCTCTGCCCAGGAAAAAGTAGAAGTCAAGCATATGGCTGCCATAAGGGAAAAAACTATTTTTTTCTGCAACGGTCTTCCTTAAATCTTAATTTGCGTGTTCACAAACCTTGTTAACCTACGAGGTTAACAAGGTTTATCTGTCATCTGAATCCTAAAATCCGATGGCCATTGAAGTAATCAGGCCGTCTTTATCCCCGCGTTCCAAAGCCTCGTTCTCCGAGGCATTCCACTGGTATTCTAATTTAAAGACCCAGCTTTCAATAGGCCGATAATTTAGGCCTAAGCTGAAACGTTTTTCTTTATTACTGCCGATACCGGCATCCCCGTCATCAGCTATATCAACCCAATCATAGCGGCCGGCCAAAGTAAGCTTTGGGTCCTTAAAACCTCTGCCTAAGAAGGTATTATCCAAAAACTTTGGCCAGAAATGATAGCGGGGTTCTATATAAAATCCGCGCATATATTTTGGAGCAGAGACCTCGTCCCCGGCGGCATTGTCATTATCGTGGTCAACCAGCGCCCCATCCGCAAAACTCCAGTAGGCGAAATCGCCAACTAATTCAAAAGGTCCGCGCTTAAAGTTCACATCCGCGCCCAGGCCAGAAAGATCATCAGCGCCATTTCGCGTCGCGGAGGCCGCCCGGCCGAATTTACCATAATAGGCGCTCAGGCCCAACTCAAGATTTCTATTTAACCCTAATCCCAGGCGGCCTGCCAAAGCCTTATTATTATTTTCATCCGCCTCTATGGCTCCTTTAGCGTTACGCATGCCGGCATCAGAAATATCCTCATCTAAACCATTTATAATGTATCCTTCATAATTAAGATAGGCGTCAGGCAGAGCTTTTAGGCCCAGAGATTCTCCTATATTAAATTCGCCAAATGCTCCGAAACCTGCCTCCATCCAGGTGGCAGCAGCTAAACGCCGCGCCACCAGCGGCCTTTCGGTCAAATCCTGAATATCGGAATCGTGTAAAAGATTGAATTTTCCGAAAGGGACTAACACGATGCCGCCCCTTAAGTTTACCATATCATTGATAAGATAACTTACCCAGGCCTGCTCAACCTTGGCCTCCCCCACATCTGAGGCATGGGGGCCGCCGTGTTCAATCTCATATTCGCTGTAAAAAAGCAGCCGCTCATGGGGAATCGCTCCTAGATTCAGAATAAATCTGGCCTGGTCAAAGGTAGAATTAGAATTCTCAAAATTCTCAAACTCAATATCAGCATAGCCGCCAACACTCACATTTCCGAATCCTGAAGGGTTTTTTATGAGCAAACCGCCTTTACCAAAAGGGCCTTCATAGCGGCCCAGATATTCTGCGCTCATGGCCTTTTCTTCTATCCTTTTCTCTATATCCTCTTTAGTGGTTTCTTGTTTTTTAGCTAATTGCTCAATTCTTTGCTCTAGCTTTTGAATCTGAGTTTCGTAATCCTGACGTAATGCCTGCATTTGTTGTTTCAAATCTCCGAGCTCATCTGCCAATGCCGGACTTACCGGCGAAAGCAAAAAACAAAACGCTGTCAGACTAACCAGAAATACTTTTGACATTTTACAAAACCTCCCTTTCCCCTTCTATTCTCCTTGCCTCCGATTTCTGGTCAGCTTGGATTAACCGTTAAATGTTGCCTCTCCTGAATTTGCGGAGTCAGCCTGTTTCTTTAAGCGAATCCTCTCGTGTCTTTCTATTAATACAATATGGGAATCCTGAATTTTAATGATCACTTCGCCGAACTCTAAGCCCTTGGCTAGAGTGAATATCTGCTTTATTGCGCTTTCGCTTATATTCATTCTACATCCGCTGGGTCTGGTTAATTGATTGAGAGCATTTCCGGCAGTAGCCAAAGATGTCCATTTTATGCCTAATCGGATTAAACTTATGTTTGCGGGCGAGTTTTTCCTGCAATAGCTCAATGTCAGGGTCAAAGACCTCAAAAAACCTGCCACACTTAAGGCAAATCAAGTGGTCATGGTGCTTATGGCCGTATTCATGCTCAAGCCGGGAAATTTTATCCCCAAAATCCACTTCCCTTGCCAGGCCTGTCTTTTGAATAATCTTTAAGGTTCTGTAGACTGTAGCGTAACCGATTTCAGAATTATGCCGTCGAATCATCCGATATAGGTCATCGCAGCTTAGATGCCTTTCCGCCTTTAAGAAAGCCTCCAATATCTTCAAGCGCTGTTGGGTAACCTTGAGATTGTATTTTCTAAGTTGAGCTTTGAATAACTCTATTTCCTTTTGCATGATAGTTATATCTATGCATCTGTATTACTGAAATTGAAAATCATTTTCAATTATACTTTAAAAAAAAATCCTGTCAAGCTTTTTTTAAATTTAATACAAACGAATTAGTTTGCGTTGAACACTACCTGCGAAGGGGCCATTTTTGGATCGAGGTTTTAGAAGGTCGGTATTTTATCCGATTCAGCGACTATCTACTACTGACGATCAAAGGATCCTGGTAGTATTAAAGAAGTAGTTTTAAATTTTATAAGCCCTGACATTGACGCAGACAGCTAAGGGATGGCCGGTCCTGGCATTTCTTATTTTGGATATGACTTCTATGTTTTTAAACCCTGCTTTATCCATTAACACGAGAAATTCATTTTCCGGTAAGGCCGCGCCAATACATCTAAACCAGTCATCAATATTTTTTCTTACACTTTCTGGCAGGGCCGCTTTGAGGACAATTTCACAAAAAACAGTTCTGCCCCCAGGCTTCAATACTCTAAATACCTCCCGCATAACCTTTTCTTTATCGGGAGAGAGATTATAAATCCCATTGGAAGCCGCGAGATCGAAGAAACTATCACTAAAAGGAAGATTGTCTGAATGGCCGCATTTAATTTCAACATTTTTTATACCTACTGCTTCCATATTGCTCTTTGCCTTGCTAACCATGTCTTCTGAAATATCTAACCCACAGACTTTACCGTTAGCCTTCACTGCTTTTGAGAAGAAATAAATATCTAACCCCGCTCCACAGCCTAAATCCAGAACCACTTCTCCTTCCTTTAAATCCACAAAGGGCTGAGGATTATTGGCGCCGGTAAAAGATTCATACATCGATTCAGGCAGCCTAGCAAGTATTTCTTCAGGATACCCCACCTTTAAAGCAAACGCTCTTCCTACCGGGAAGTTAAAGGATGCTGACGGCTCTTTTGCCACGCAGCTATACTTCTTTTTCACTGCTTCTTTTATCTCATCCGAAGACATCTCTTTTAAAGCCTTTTTCTTAAACATTTATTTTATCCCTTCAATATATCTACTTCAGATCGCATTTTCCTTGAATACCAAACTTACTAAAGAGTTTCTCTAAGAGACAAACCCCGGTTACACCGGCAAATATCATCATTATTGCCACAAAATAAGCCAGCGGCTTAAAGAAAATAAGGCCTAACAAGATAAGTATCCCGTTGGTAAGCCTTGTGGGATTTATTGAAGACACAGTATCACCTCCTCTTTTTCTGCGTAAGCCCTTTCATAATGGTTCTTACCATTTCCGGCCTGGCTAAATTGTTCACTGCTTATACCCTCGTATTCAAAGGCTTTAGCGGTAAGAAATACACTAACTGTATCCTTATTATTCAGAACAAAATCGGCAAACCTGAGCTAGGTTTCACTTTTAAATCTCAGTTGCCCGCACTCGCAGGGCGCAGGAAATTTTTAAGATAGTTTTCTTAGGATAAACATAAGCCCAATGCCCAAAAGAAAGAAAACAAGAGAAAGGAAAGATTTTTTTTGTTCGGTTTCTTTGTGAATTTCCGGAATAAGGTCAGAGCTTGAAATGTAAATAAAACCGCCCGCGGTAAAGGAAAGTAAAATATATGAAAAGCCGGAAATCTTTGTGGAAAGAAAGTATCCTAAGATTGCACCAATAAAAGCAGTAAGGGCAGAGATAAAATTATAGAATAACGCCTTTTGCCTGCTGAAGCCGCCATAAACAAGAACTCCGAAGTCGCCTAATTCCTGGGGTATTTCATGGATAATCACCAGGAGCGTAGTAAAAATTCCCAGCCGGACCGAAGCAATAAAACTTCCGGCAATAACTAAGCCGTCAATAAAATTATGCAGGCCGTCGCCAATAAGGTTAAGATAAGAGAAGGTATGCACATGACAGATGCCGTCGTGGCAATGGCGCCAATAAAGGTATTTTTCTAAAAGGAAAAACAGGACAAAGCCGGCAAGCACCAGGATGAAAACTTCCAGAGGATTAGATTTTTCTATTGCCTCGGGGATAAGATGCAGAAAAGCCCCTCCGATTAAAGCCCCTGCTGAGAAGGCAATCAAAAGAAAAAGGATTGTCTTTAAGAACTTCTCTTTAATTGCCAGAGTAACTACGCCAATCAAGGAGATTATGCTGACGATGAATGTGCTGGATAAGATTAATAAAAGCCGCATATTTTATATCACAGATTCTTGAAGCAGATAGCATTTTCCCGGCTTTGTTGGGATCCAGATAGAATCGGGAAGCATATAGGTTAGCTTTTCTAGCCGCTATACGCTCTATGCTATACGCTAAAATCTAGGTTAAACTGTGTTTATTACCCTAAATTTGGCTTTCTGCCTTTATTGGCGCGCTTGGAACGCCAGGAAAGCTTCCCTCTTCTCTTTCGTTTGCCCATTGCCTCTCCTTCTCATTTTGATTTTTTCCTCACAAAGCAGGAATCCTGGCTTTGTGGGAAGATATTTGAATTTATATTATACCAGTTCAATTACTATTGACAATAGTAATTATATTGTTTATAATGATTTTATGGTATAGGAAAGTATACCCTTTACGCACAAGTAAAACACTTTCCCATACCACTGCGGAAATCGCCTGCTTGAGGCGATTTTCTTGGTAGGCACAGGAATATCGAGATTACCATGAAAGGAGCTTGATTTATGAAAACGAGAATAATTGTATTGCTTTTGCTATGCAGTAGTTTGATGCTCTATGGCTGCACTACTACTCAGAAGGGAGCGGCAATTGGCGGCTTGGGCGGAGCGGCGCTTGGCGGGATAATCGGCCATCAATCCGGACACGGCGCTGAAGGCGCTGTAATTGGCGCGGCAGTAGGCGCAATCTCTGGCGCTGTGGTGGGAGAGAAGTTAGATAAGAAATTCTGCCCTCTCTGCGGCGCTGAATATACTGCTGATGTAAAATATTGCGCCAAAGACGGCACAGAATTAAAGTTTAAGCAGAAATAGGCGGTAGAAATTTCTTCAAAAAGGCCAGGCTTTTTAGTATCTTAAAAGGCCTGGCCTTTTTTAGTTGCGCTAAGCTGCTTGAGCCGCCGCTTACCGCAATTCCCCTCACCCCTGCCGCTTGAGCGGTCTGAACGTCAATTGCCATATCGCCTACGTAGACGACCTCGGAAGGCCTGACCTTTAGTTTTTTTATAATCTTTAATAAGATTTCTGGGTGGGGTTTTCCTCGAGCTAATTTATCCGCGCATAAAACGTAGTTAAAATATTTTTTAATCTTGAAATGGCTGAGAATAATATCGGTAAATTCCGTGGGCCGGTTTGAGGCAATAGCAATCTTAAAGCCATTCTCTGTCAAATACTGAAGTATCTCATCGGCATATGGCAGGAGCTTAGTAGAGCTTTTAAGTGAGAGCCTGTGGTGCCTGCGATAAACAACCAAAGCGGATTCTATATCTTCCTCTTTAACAAAAAATCCCAGAAGCTTCTTGTCTCCCCAGCCAACTGCTCTGCGAATCATTAACCCTGAAGCCTCTGGATAGCTCATTTTGCCCAGGGTAAAATTTACGCTCTTGATTATCGCCTCATAGGCGTCTACAAGAGTGCCATCAAGGTCAAAGATTACGAGCTTAATATTATTTCCCATTTTTCATACACCCAGCGGGCAATCCCGCGATTTGTGTATTTACCTGCTGCGGAAGAATTATCCGCTAAAGCTAAATACGAAAGCTGTTTCAAGCGAAGGCAGAAAAAAAACCCAGCGCTAATTAGGGACGGTTCTCCTAGAGAACCATCCCTATATATGAGTGACTGGGTTATCTAAAACTATTCGGCCTTGGGAGCTGCCGGGAGAGGTTCTTTTTCTGTCTGTTCCGGCTGCGCCGGCGCCTCGGGCATTACCTCTATTGTCTCTATAGAGATATTTCTGGCAACATTCCTGCCGCCCTCTACTGCATAGTCTATGCTTGCGGTATCACCAACCTTAATTCCGCTTAAGCCATTGGTGACTTCAAACTGCGTCCTGGCGTCAATAGTTAAAACCATCTCTTTTTCCTCATCAGTCTGATAGTCCATATACATAACGGTAAGGCTCGATGCGGCAGGGTCAACTGCCTTAACTTCTCCCCATAGCCAGGAAACTTCTTCTTCAGGCGCAGGCAGCTCGACAGCCTGTGGCTGCGGCGCTTCCTGCTGGCTGAAAACTAAAGGCAGGAACGAAAGAAATAAAATACCTGTTAAAACTGCAACTGACAATTTGCTCTTCATTTAACTTTACCTCCTCTCTATTCCCATACCATAACAAATTTTTACCTGTTTGTCAAGATCT
>MHGN01000033.1 GCA_001805575.1 Omnitrophica WOR_2 bacterium RIFCSPHIGHO2_02_FULL_45_21
GTCAGAATCAATGCGCATCCAGGAAATATCATCGCCTACGGTCCAGATTCTATAGCCCTTTCTCTTAAGCCCCGCAGGTGGAATGAGCATCGCCAAATTGGTCTTACCGCAGGCGCTGGGAAAAGCCGCGGCAATGTATTCAATATGGCCGTTAGGCTCTTCAATGCCCATAATCAGCATATGTTCAGCCAGCCAGTTTTCTTTCTTGCCTAAGTAACTGGCAATGCGCAGGGATAAGCATTTCTTGCCTAAAAGAACATTTCCGCCATAGCCGGAACCAACGCTCCAGATAGCGTTATCTTCAGGAAAATGCAGGATCAGCCTTTTATTAATATCTAATTCGCTCTTAGAATGAAGGCACTTAGTGAATTCTGCGTCTTTGCCTAATTGTTTTAAAACCGCATCGCCTGCTCGGGTCATCACCTGCATATTCAATACTACGTAGATGGAATCGGTTAACTCCACCCCGATTTTACTAAAAGGTGAGCCCAGCGGCCCCATTGAGAAGGGAATAACATACATAGTCCTACCCTGCATTGCGCCTTTGAAAAACTTTCGCGCCTTGGCGTAAGCAGTTTCAGGAGACATCCAATTATTCGTAGGCCCGGCATCGCGTTTCTTCTTAGTGCAAATAAAGGTAAGGTGCTCGGTCCTGGCCACATCGTCTTTAGCGCTGCGGTGCAAGAAACATCCGGAAAGCTTCTCAGGGTTGAGCTGGGTAATTTCTCCGCAAGATATGGCCTCCTTCTCTAAGGCCTTTCGCTGAGGATCTAGGCCGTCTATCAGAACTATCCTCTCTGGCCGGCAGAGCTTAGCCATCTGCCTTACCCATTGATTTAATTTCTGGTTTTCGGTGTGAAAACTATATTCCATAACTACAGCCCCTTCATTTCCAGATAACGATTAGCGCAAAAAGCAGCGGTAGCGCCATCGCCGCAGGCAGTAATAACCTGGGTTAGTGTTTTCTTACGGCAGTCTCCCGCGGCAAATAAACCATCAAGCGATGTCTGCATATCCTCATCGGTTAAAATAAAGCCCTGCTCGTCTAACTTCACTAAACCTTTTAAGAATTCAGTATGCGGATGTATGCCGATGAATATAAAGACGGCCGAACATGCCATATCCCTTATCCGGTTATCTTTAAGATTTTTTATCTTCAGGCCTTCAACAAAATTTCCCCCCAGTATCTCTTGCGGTATACTGTTCCAGAGGATTTCTATCTTTTTATTCTCAAAAATCCGTTCCTGTAAAATCTTGCTTGCCCGCAAGCTCTCCCGGCGGTGGATAAGGGTAACTTTTGAGCCAAACTTAGTTAGATAAATTGCCTCCTCAACCGCCTTATCCCCGCCGCCTACCACCACAATTTCCTTTGCTTTAAAAAGCGGGCCATCGCAGGTCCCGCAATAAGATACGCCTTTAGCCATAAGTTTTTCTTCGCCGGGAATATTCAATTTTTTAGAACATGCTCCGCTTGAGACAATAAGGGTTTTGGCCTGATACTCACTCTCTCTGGCGCAAACTTTAAAGCCGGAATAATGCGCTATTTTTATTGCTTCGTCAGTTTTTACTTCAATACCCAGCTCTTCTATCTGCTGCTGCATTGCCAGAATGAGCTTACTTGTCTCAATAGCACCGGGAAACCCGGGAAAATTCTCAATGGCCGGAGATAAAATAATCTGCCCGCCTAAGCTCATTTTCTCTATGAGCAATGTCTTCAGCCGGGAGCGTCCCGCATATAATGCCGCAGTCAAACCCGCCGGCCCGCCGCCGATGATTATTAAGTCATGCATAATTATTTCATAACTCGTAACTAGTAATTGGTAATTAAAAATTACGGATTACGGATTACGCTGCTGCTTCTAAATATACCTCTTCTGCCTTATACGAACTGCGCACCAAAGGCCCGGCATAAACTGTTTTAAAACCTAAGCTTAATGCCTCCAAGCGGTAATATTCAAATTTTTCGGGGCTGACAAATTCTTTTACCGGAAAATTGCTTTCAGCAGGCGCCAGATACTGCCCCAGGGTAAGTATATCGCAGCCGGAATTTTTTAAATCGCTCACCGCCTCAAGCGCCTCGCACTCTGTCTCGCCAAGCCCCAGCATTATACCAGATTTTATAAAACCGTCAAATCCCAATTCTCTAAGGTTTCTTAAGACGGTTAAGGAACGTTGATAATCAGCCAAGGGCCTAATCTTCGCATACAAACCCCGCGCGGTCTCTAAATTATGGCCGATAATATCCGGCCTGGATTTAACTACCAGCCCAAGTGCGGTTTTAGAACCGTTAAAATCAGGGATAAGCACTTCAATTTTTACTTCCGGATTAAGCCTGCGCGTCAGATACACTGCCCGGGCATACTGAGTCGCTCCTCCTAAAGATAAATCGTCGCGGGTTACGGAAGTAATCACCACATATCTTAAATTCATCCTGCCAATGGTTAAGGCAAGCTCATAAGGCTCAAAGAGAGCAAGCGGCGGAGAATCCCCTTTTTCCACAGCGCAGAAATTGCAGTTGCGGCTACAAATATTCCCCAGAATCATAAAGGTTACGTTGTTATTTTCAAAACAATTATTGATGTTTGGACACTTAGCGCTTAAACAAACAGTATTAAGCCGGGCATTTTCAAAATTCTTTAAACGATTTTTAATAAACGCCGTATCTTTGGGTATTTCTTGCCTGAACCAGGCAGGAAGGCGGGAAATCATTTTTTATCTCTTAGTATCCTAAGTTTTTTCTTTAAGGCGAGTTTTTGCCAGAGGGGCGCGTAGTCAATAATCATCTTTCCCAGGAGGTGGTCAACCTCATGCTGGACTGCCCTGGCAAGCAGGCCATAGGCATCAAATTTTATCAGCTCATTATTTTCATTGAGTGCCTGACAAATTATTTCTTTTGCCCTTTTTACCTTGACCACTGTTTCGGGCAGGCTCAGGCACCCTTCTTCAAAAATCTCGCAGCCTTTTCTTTTGATAATCTTCGGGTTGGCAAGTTTCAATACTTTATCGCCAACGCAAACCACGCAGAGCTGTTTATCAATGCCGACCTGGTTTGCCGCCAAACCGACACCGCTTGCCTTATGCATTACCTGGAGCATTTCATCAAAAAGCTGTTTCTCTGACTGGGTGATTTTGTCAACAACTTTTGTTTTCTTTCTTAAAATCGGCTCGCCAAAAATATAGATTCTACCTAACATTCTTATTAGCTATCTGGCAATAATCAAAACCTCTTTGGAATTGCCGTTGCTTAAAACATACTTGTAATCGAGTTTTTTTACTTCGATTGATTCTTTATGCTTCTCTAACATTTTTACCAATTCCGTAATCTTGGGCATGCCGTCATCCCGGTAAGAAACCACTAGAATGGAACCCCTGAATTTGGCGAATAGTTTTTCAAACGCCCGGTGGATTTTCCCTTTGTTACACCATTCATTGCTGCCGTTTTTTATTCTCTTGTGCTTTGAATCTTCATCAATCAATTTTTCCCATTGTTCATAAAAAACAACCCCCTCAAGGAAATGGTAAAAATCAAAATAATTTACGCCTACGCCTTTTGCGGAAATATAAGGGGTATCAATATAAACCAGGTCCGTCCGGGTATCTAAATCAAAAACATCCGAATAGAAAGCCTGGTTTTGTTTTTTATTGTCAAAGACAGCGCTATTGGCCTCGTCTGCGAATTTCCTGAAATGTTCCTCAAAAGGGGTATCCCAGGTTTTTTTATTCCCGAAACTTCTCTCCACCTCTGCCGTCCTGATATATAAATTTTTCCTGTGAAATAAGTTATAAGGTCTTTTGATTATGCAGGCCTGGAATAAGGCATAATAAGCCAATGCCTGCTTATATTTATTTTCCATCTGCCCTATGTTCGTTATAATAAAATCAAGCCACCTATTTTCTTCATCGGTAAAGTAAATATCATGAAAAGTATCATAGATAAATGACGGGTATTTTATATTGGCGTGTTTTCTCAGGATAAAATCAATATCTCCCTCTTCTAAAAAAGTGTTTGAATTCTCAATTAAAGCAAGCCCGACATAATAATTGAATTTTAATAAATCGTTATAAAAAACCTGTTTCCCGTTTTTCTTGAACATATACCCGACGCAACCGGTGCCGCCAAAAGCGTCAAGGACAGAATCAAATTTCAGATCCTTGGTATAATAATCAATCCATTTGATTATCTTGTATTTACTACCTTGATAACGGGTTGATGGCAAAATGCCTGTTTTATCAACTGGTAAATCACTAAAAAGTTCCGGCTCTTGTTCTTTTGTTTTGGTTATAACGTTAGACATTTTCGATATTCCTATATTTTAAATACTCTTTGATATTGGAATAGGGCGGCTTTTTTAACTTTGCGCTTCTGGCCATCTCCATGGTCATATAATGCATCCAGAAATCATCAAAAATCTTCACACCCAATTTGGAAAAGGGGCCGACTCCTTCCTTAAGCTCGGCAATTTTTACGCACGAACCGATATTTTTCGTATTGCCGCTGCCCGGCCGGTCTTTGGCAATCTTGTATTTTTCCTGGACGATGAAATCGAAATCCTTTACCACTGATAATATTTCCTCCAGATCATCTAGCGTATAAACCCTGTTCTCATCAATAAGATCATCCTGCTGAGTATAAATAATGCCTAAAATATAATGTTTACTGTATGTCTTGTATGGAAAAGCAATATTTTTCTTTGAATCACGGAATCTGAAATATCCGGTAAAAGCGCCTAAGGTAAAACCCGAAACGGCTTCATTGTTTTTCCGGTAGGTGCTTTTTAAATCAAGAGCTATTTTTTTCTTATCTTTTGTTATAAAAGTAACGTCCGGGTAATAATTCTGCTCGGCGCACAAAATCATTTCAAAGTCATTTTCCTTTGCAAATTTTTGCAGGACGGGAAACATCATCAGTTCAATGATTTTTGAGACAACCTTTGTGTCAACGGATATTGTGTAAATGTTTTTAGCCACATCAATAAATCCCTTAACGGACCAATCGCCGGAAGGTGTGGCCAAGACTTTGCGAAAATTCTCGGTGTGTTTTAATAAGCTTTTTTGAAAATTATCCAATTCCATGCTTTTTACTCCATTAAATCATGAATGCCTAATTTTTGGTCATTTTTAAGTCTATTATACCGCCAGAAAGAGATAAAGGCCTGGAAATTTTTTCTATAGTGTCATTTAATCTTTGCAATACGATTTCTTTTATCCACAAATACAATCCTTGGCTTTACTTTACCGGCAAGCTTATCTTCAACCAAGCCATAAGCCAAAATCACCAGGATATCTCCCGCGCAGGCATGGCGGGCAGCAGGGCCGTTTAAACAGACTACCCCGGAGCCGGATTTTCCGAGAATGGCATAGGTTTCCTGGCGCGTGCCGTTATGTAAATTCAATACCTCCACCTTTTCACCCGTAAGTATATCGGCGGCCCGCATCAACTTTTTATCAATAGTAATGCTTCCTTCGTATTGCAGATTTGCTTCTGTTACCCTGGCGCGGTGGATTTTTGATTTGAGAATTGTGCGCAGCATATTCGTCAACCTCCCCTGTTTATTTTCCCTATTACTCTATACGTTTGCCTGGCAATCATCAGCTCTTCGTCAGTTGGGATAAGCATAACTTTCGGTTTTGCCTTAAGATTATTAAATAATCCTTTACAGGCCTTACGTATTAACCAAGGATGGTGTTCGCTGATTCCGGCGGTAAAGACCAGCGCATGCGCTCTGCCTAATATTCCTAAATATGCGCTGATATATTTCTTCAGCCGGTAGATAAAAATTTCTATGGCTAATTGGCAGCGTTTATTTCCTTTCTTTGCCTCAAGCATTAGTTTACCCATATCATTACTGACGCCGGAAATACCCTTGAGGCCGCTTTCCTTATTTAACAACTGATCAACTGATTCGGGCGGCATCTTTTTTTCCCGGATAAGATAGGTTATCACTGCCGGGTCAATATCTCCGCAGCGGCTTCCCATTACCAGCCCCTCTAAAGGAGTAAAACCCATACTTGTATCTACGCACCTGCCGTTTCTTATCGCGCTAACGCTGCAGCCATTTCCTAAATGGCAGGTAATCAGATTAAGCTGAGATAGGTTTTTCTTTAATTTCTTAGCCGCTTCATTTAGCACATATTCATGGCTTGAGCCGTGAAAACCGTATTTACGGATGCCGTGTTTCTGATAAAGGTTATAAGGCAGGCCATAGACAAATGCCTGTTGCGGCAGGCTCTGGTGAAAGGCAGTATCAAATACCGCCGCCTGCTTTATTCCTTTTAATACCTGCCTGCAGGCAAGTATACCCTCCAAATTTGCCGGATTATGTAACGGAGCAAGCCGGGAACATACTCTTATCCTGTGAATTACTCTCTGATCAATAAGCGCAGGTTCTTTGAACTCCTCTGCTCCGTGAACCACTCTATGGCCGATTGCATCTACGCACTCTATCTTCTGCAGTAGTATCTCTAACCCCTGGCGGTGATTTTTAACGAAACTTTCTTTTTCGCCAATCCTATCTACGCTACCTCTTGAGATTAATTCTTCTTGAGGCATTTGGTAAAATTTGTATTTAATGGAAGAGCTGCCGCAGTTGATGACTAAGATGTTCATAATTTATGCTCTTAAAGCGGTAACTGCAACTGTATCAACAATATCTTCCACCAAAGCCCCGCGCGAAAGGTCGCTGCAGGGTTTATTCAATCCCTGGAGCAAAGGGCCAATCGCCCTTGCCTTAGATAGACGTTGAACTAATTTATAGCTGATATTTCCCGCCTCTAAATCCGGAAAAATCAAAACATTTGCCTTGCCGGCTAAGGGGCCCTGGGCATCCTTAATCTTTGCTACCTCAGGCATTATAGCCGCATCCGCCTGTAGTTCTCCGTCAATCAATAAATCCGGCCTTTGTTGTCTAACTAATTGCGTTGCCTCTTTGACCTTATCTACCAATGGCCCTTTAGCCGAACCCTTAGTAGAATAACTAAGCATT
>MHGN01000034.1 GCA_001805575.1 Omnitrophica WOR_2 bacterium RIFCSPHIGHO2_02_FULL_45_21
GCTATTTTCGTTCAAAAATTTTTGATTAAAAATAAAGGCGGCTTAATTGGGAACTTATGCGATTCAACTGAGGATTGTTGCGAAGTAAAGTGTCCGATCCATAAGATTTTTTATCTGGTGTAGTATTTTGCGCGAAGCACAAAATACTAGAATCGGATCTTTTATTTATATTTTTTGCAAATTGCGGAGTCTCAATACCAAATAGTGTGGTCTAAGATTTAGTCTCATTATACTGCTGACTTATGTATTATTCAATCGCAAAGCTAGCCGATACCACTGCCATTACTTTTTTCTCAAGAGAGCTAGTATCATTAACTCCCCAGTCAGAAACATCGGTAGATGTAATCGGTGTAATTTGGAATACACCCATCTTTGCTGAGCGAATACTACCGATTTTATTTCCCGTAGCCTTAACCATATTTTCTGCCCTGAGCTTTGCGTTCTCCGTGGCCTTAGCCAGCATTTCAATCTTTAACTCATCGAGCTTAGTGTAAAAATAATCCGGCGCCTGCGATTCAAGCTCAATATTTTCTTCGATTAATTCGGTGGATTCCCGGGATACTCTATCAACTCTCTCTATGTCTTTTGAGCGTACTTCAATCGTCTGGCTCAAGACGTACCATTGTATTTCATTGGTATCATTTCCTTTTTCGTTTTTCTTGTAAACTTTGGTTGTAGAAATCTGAGAGACGATAACTTCTTTTTCATTTATCCCTTTGCCGGTAAGATATTTCTTAACCTTTCCGAGGTCCTCATTGAGTTTCCTATATCCAGTTTTAAGATCTCCTTGACGTGTAGAAAATGTGCTCCTCCATACGAGGTAATCGCTTTTTATTTCCTTCTGCGCTGAACCAGTGACCGTGATTTGTTCTTTAACAAATTTAGTTATCTTTAAAAACCCCTTAGACAAAATAATACTTGAAATAATCGTAGCCGCTGCGATACAGATACCCAGAATAATAATCTGGGAATTCCTTAAAATCCTTGACCCTTCCATCTTACACCCCTTGAATTTATACTGCTTTTTGTTAAAAAATTTATTGTTTGTAATGATTTAACTAATTGGCCTCCTTTTCCGTTTATCATTACAGACTTAATATCACCTAAAAACAAAAAACCTCTGCCGGTCATAACCTGACCAACGAAGGTTTTACTTTTTTTCCGCCACACTGCTTGGCGGATCCGCCAATCTTTTTGGCGGAAACGTCCGGGATTTCCCCCTTCAAACACGGGACGAATCTTGTTAAACATACATATACCACGTTTATCCCCTTTGTCAAGAATTATCGGATCCAAAGCCGATTATCCTTTTTTCCTTTACCGGAGGCGGCTCTAACAACTGTCTAATAGCTTGAAATACGATTGCGAACTGCTTGTCATATTTCTTCTCCATTTCTTCTATCTTGCGTCTGAGGCCTGGATTGGTTAACAGCATTCGTTTTAGCTGGATAAACGTCCGCATAATCTGAATATTTACCTGTACAGCTCTTTTGCTATGCAAGACTCCCGACAGCATAGCGACTCCCTGCTCAGTAAAAGCACAGGGAAGCTTACGGGTGCCACCCCAACTTGATGTGCCAAATTGGCACATCAAGTTTTTAAGCTCAGAGTTTGTTAATTGAAACATAAAATCCTCCGGGAACCTATCAATATTGCGCCTTACCTGACGGGTTAATTGTCTTGTATCAACTTCAAAGAGCTTAGCAAGATCCCTATCTAAGATTACCCTTTTACCACGTATCAGTAAAATTTTTGCGGCTATTACTTCTGTCGAGACTAAATTGGCCATATTTCACCCCCTACTATATATGACGTAAAAAGAGGTGATTTTCGTTCAAAATTTTTAGTTGTAGCCGAATTCCTGTCTACTATAGGAGGACACTATGCTTTATGGCGGATAAGCCGCGGGTAAGCGATACGTCTTTGGGAAAGATTTGGCGATTATGAAAAGGGGGTTAAAAAGTGGTCAGCTGATTGCCAGCGATTATGTTATCTTTCTAAATCTCTTTGGCTTGTCGTCCTTCAACCTCCATGCTTACATAACTATTAATTGTCGTTTATCCATCTAAACATACTGCTCCTTTGTGGGATTAAGCGTATTATACCGCCATTGAACCTAAAATTTAATCTTTTTTCCGGTCATCGTAAATGCGAAAACCGATAGGTGGCTTTTGTTTAGCCGGCGGCGGTTCTAATAGCTCCTTAATTGCCTTGAATACTATAACAAACTGCTTATCATATTTTCTTTCCATTTCTTCAATTCTGCGCCTAAAGCCAGCATTGGTTAACAGCATTCGTTTTAGCTGAATAAATGCGCGCATAATCTGAATATTTACCCGGATAGCCCGATCACTATTCAATACTCCAGAAAGCATGGCCACGCCTTGTTCGGTAAACACTAAAGGTAAATGAGGTGAAAACTTTAAAAACTTGAGGTGGCCGCAAATTGCGACCACCTCTTCTTTTTCCGTAGCAGTCAATTTAAACATAAAGTCTTCCGGGAATCGCTTTTTATTTCTTTTTACCTGTTCATTCAGCCTTTTTGTCTCTACTCTATACAACATAGCTAAGTCACTATCCAGCATTACCCTTTTGCCGCGTATCATGAAAATCTTATCAGTTATTACTTCCACAGAGATTAAATCTGGCATATTTTGCCTCCTCTACTATATAAGACGTAAAAGGAGGCGGTTTTCGTTCAAAAATTTTATTAAAATTTAGGTTTATTATTGAAGCGGGAGAAGAAAATAAGTGGTGCCGGGGGAGGGAGTTGAACCCTCACAAGTGTAACCTCATCGGTTTTTGAGACCGACGTGTCTGCCATTCCACCACCCCGGCTGGAATGTATAGGCTTTAGGCGGGCCTAAAATTACGGAGAGGATAATTCCTTGCTCAAGCTTATCCAGAGGTATAAATTCGTAAGGCCCTGCTTTGGCTTCGGTAGCCGGCACAGGCAATATTGCTTCCTTTTTTAGCTTTAGCTGGTCTATGCTAAGCTGAAGGGAAGCCATCTGCTCTCTTTTATTTTTTATGTTTACCTGGGCGGAAGATTGGAGGGACGGCTTTCTTTCCGGAATTGGCTCTCGCTGCGGCTTAAGCGCTTCCGGTATTTTAAAGCCAAACGATTCCAGAATCCTTTCTTCAAGGGAAGGCGGTTTCCTATTTTGAACCGGCTCTTGTCCCCCTCGGGGGACTTGCGGAATAGGCGGTGTTCTCTTTTTTTTTGCCGCAGCTGAAAAAAGCCAGATTGATATTGCTATTAACCAAAAAACTGATTCAAATAAGTTATCCACTAATCTTTCTTCCGCTCATCAGGCGGCTGGCCGATTTTCTCGCGCATTGAGGTATCTGCCTGGATATTGCGCAGATTGTAATAATCCATTACCCCTAATTTCCCTTCCCGAAATGCCTGGGAAATAGCTAAGGGAATTTGCGCTTCTGCCTCAATGACCTTAGCACGCATCTCCTGGCCCCTGGCCTTCATCTCTTGTTCCTGAGCCACGGCCATTGCCCGCCTGGTTTCTGCCTTGGCCTGGGCAACTTTCAAGTCCGCCTCTGCCTGCGATGCCTGCAGGTCCGCTCCTACATTTTTACCTACATCCACATCCGCAATATCAATGGAAAGAATCTCAAAAGCGCTCCCGGCATCCAGGCCCTTGGAGAGCACATTTTTGGAGATAGAATCCGGATTTTCCAGAACATGTTTATAGGTCTCGGCTGAGCCAATAGTAGTAACGATACCCTCGCCTACGCGGGCAATAATTGTTTCTTCAGTTGCGCCGCCGACTAACCGCTCTAAGTTAGCCCGCACCGTAACCCTGGCTTTGGCTTTGAGTTCAATGCCATCTTTGGCCACTGCGGCCAGCACTCCCTCTTTCGGCGCATCGATTACCTTGGGATTAACTGAGGTCTTTACCGCCTCCAAGACATCTCTGCCGGCCAGATCAATAGCGCAGGCGCGCTCAAAAGTGAGATTCAGATTTGCCTTATCCGCAGAAATGAGCGCCTTAACTACCCGAATAACATCTCCTCCGGCCAGATAATGCGCCTCTAACCTATCGATATTTAAGGAAAGGCCCGCCTTATGCGCCATTACCAATGAATTAATGATAATATGCGGTGATACCTTTCTCAGGCGCATACCCACAAGGCTGAACATTCCGACATGCACTCCCGCGGCTACAGCGCTAATCCAGAGCCTTACCGGGATAAGATAAAAAAACAGCCACATGAAAAAAAGAACAAAAGCTACCAAAATCGCCATAAACATTTTCTACCTCCTTAATTTTCCCCCGCCGTTGGCGGGGGCGAATTAGTTGTCTTCTCTTACAATAACCTTATTCCCCTCAACTTTTACTACCTTAACTTGTTTATCCTTATCGATAAATAAGCTTTCGGCCATCACATCTACCCGCTGACCGTCAATATGGGCAATTCCTGACGGCCTAAGCGGGCCTGTGGCAACACCACATTTATTTAAGAGCGCGGATAAATCTGGCCCTGCGCTAAAGCCTTCATCTTTCGTCTCTTTGCTTTCTAAGCGCATTTTTTTCCAGAGCGGGCTGCGTTGGAATAACTTAAAGAACCCGATCACTAATAAGAGGCTGGAAGCAGAAATAAAAATTCCCCAGAAAGGGCTTATCGCAAAGGCCTTATAACAGCCAATAACCAAAAGCACAACTCCCGTTACGCCGGGTACGCTAAAACCCGGGGTAAACATCTCAACCAAGAGCAGAATAAAACCCAAACTTATTAAGACGCTAATCTTTAATGCTTCAGGCATTTTTTATCTGTTCTACGATGAGCTCTGCGCCTTGCGCTGCTACCACTCTTACCGGCGTATCTTTATCAATGAAATCTCCGCGGCTGACCACGTCTAAAATTTCTCCTTCTATATTTACCTTTCCTGCCGGCCTTAATACGGTAAGCGCCTTGCCGCTTTTACCTATATATTTATCCAACGAAACGCTGCTGCGGAAACCTTCTTCCTTTTTCTCTTCGCTGGTGAGGAGAATATTCTTCCAGAGCGGGCTCTTTGGCAGAAACTTTATCAGCAGAATCGCCGCTGCCGCAGTCAGAATAATCGCCAGGCCTATGGTATTAAAGGCCTGGGTAAGCTCAATCTTGGGAATCTGTAAAGGATGCCTGATCAGTGCCAGGAAAATTCCGCTGAGGAGCAATATAACTCCGGAAATCCCAGAAATTCCAAAGCCGGGAATGACGAATATTTCTAAGAACAAAAGTATTACCCCCAAAAAGAATATCAGTATCTCTGTCCAATTTGCCAGCCCAACCAAATAATGGCCCCAGAAAAACAAAGCCAGAAAAACCATTCCTAACGTTCCTGAGATTCCCCAACCCGGTGTTTGCAGTTCAAAGAGTATGCCTAAAAATCCCAGGGTTAAAAGCAAAGGGCTGACCATAGGATGGGTAAGAGAACGCACCAACCCTTCCGACCAGGTTATTCTGGTTTCAACTACATTCTTATCCTCTAACTTCAGATACCTGATCAGCTCCTGGCGGTTGTCAATCACTGCCTCTGTCAAACCGAATTCTTTTGCATCATTCGCAGTAAGGTTAAGCAATTTTCCCTTGGGATTTATGGTTTTGATCACCTGGATTTCCTTTTCTTTATATTGGCCGCTTTTCAGCTCTTCTATCTCTTGAGCGGTAAGGATTTTTATCTCATCCTTGAGCTTTACCTGTTTTACCTCAATATCCTTATCTACCATGCTCAGCGCCAAATTAACCGGATAATTGTTACTTTGAGCTAAAGATTTAAATTTTGCCCTCAGCGCCGAAACCGTTTTTTCATCGCCAAGCTCATCCTTATTCATCGCCCCCATTACCCGCGGCTCAGCCGAACCGATGCTTGAGCCGGGAGACATGATGATTTTACCACAGGCAAAACTAATCAGAGCTCCGGCTGACCAGGCCTGGTCATCAATGAAAGCGATTGTAGGAATAGGCTTTACCTTCTCCAGGGCATCAGTTATTTCTACCGCGGCATCCACCCTACCGCCAAAGGTATCAATCTCTAAGATAATTGCCTGCGCGTTGTTCTCCTTTGCCTCCAGTATACTGCGTTTGATAAAGCCGGAGAGGCCTAAGTCAATGACGCCTTCAACCGGAATGACATAAATATCCTCTTTTGGCTGGCTAAAGGCAGAAGATAACAGGCAAGCTAATATCAATAAAACAAAGGTAATCTTTTTCATAGCACATTCACTATAACACCTTAAATTTTGATTGTCAATTACATAAATTAGGGTATAATATATTTTTTACCTAATGTCATCGCCAAAGGCAATTTTCTTGAATGGAGGTCTAAGATGAGTTTGGGTAAGATAGTTTTGCCAGTTTTATTCTTATTTATCGCCGGCTGCGTCAGCGCGCCAATCCAAGAAAGCGCCGCTCCGCCCGCGCCGGATTACGAATCAGAGATGCAGCAGCTTCAAGCGCGCCTGGCTAAGCTTGAAGAAGAAAATCTCTCCTTAAAAGGACAGCTTGAGACAGCAAAAGAAGCTGAACTAAGGATGCCCGGCGGAAAAGAAATTCAGTCCGCTTTAAAAAATGCGGGTTTTTATAGCGGGGATACTGACGGCGTCATAGGCGCTCAAACCAAAGAGGCAATCAAGAAATTCCAGGCGGCCAACGATCTCAATCCCGACGGCGCGGTGGGAAGCAGAACCTGGTCTCTCTTAAAGAAATACCTGCAGGAAAAAACGGAATAAAATTCACTCATACCTCACGGGGCTGTAGCTCACCTGGGAGAGCGCTTGCATGGCATGCAAGAGGCAGAGGGTT
>MHGN01000035.1 GCA_001805575.1 Omnitrophica WOR_2 bacterium RIFCSPHIGHO2_02_FULL_45_21
CTATGTAAACCACTACTCGTTTTAAAACTCCCGGGGGAAGCTCATCCCCCCGGCGGACTTTCTCAATCTCCTGCTCCTCGTCCGCCAGCAATTCCTTGAGCTGCTCATCAAATGAATCAGCCAGCGCCTTTGCCTCGTCACTTGAACTTAAATCCATACGCTCTAGCTTATCTTTATCCACCCCCAACAGTTTACTTAAACGAAGCCGCTTTTCTTCATTGACGAATTCTATTTCCTGCTTATAGTAAACCCTGATCTCCCGGAGCTTGGCCTGTTCCTGAGTTTTTTCTTCCTTTGATTTTCTGCCCCGGTCTTTACGTTGAAATACATGCACCTCAACCACCACGCCTTCAACTCCCGGAGGGGCAACTAACGAGGTATCCCGGACATCTCTTGATTTCTCGCCGAATATTGCCCGCATAAGGCGCTCTTCAGAAGAAAGCTCGGTCTCGGTCTTAGGGGTAACCCTGCCTACGAGAATAGTACCGGAATGAACTTCAGCGCCGATACGGATGATGCCATCCTTATCTAAATCCTTTAAGTTTTCCTCGGAAACATTGGCAATATCCCGGGTGAGCTCTTCGTTGCCTAAGCGGGTCTCCGTAGCTTCTATCTGAAATTCCTCGACGTGGATAGAGGTAAAAATATCTTCCTTGCAAATTTTTTCAGAGATAAGTATAGCGTCTTCGAAATTGTATCCCCGCCAGGGCATAAAAGCAACCAAGAGATTCCTGCCTAAAGCTAATTCTCCGCCTTCGGTAGACATCCCATCTGCAATTACCTGGCCCTTTTCTACTTTTTCTCCCAGGCTGACTATCGGCTTCTGGTTAATGCAGGTATCGGCATTTGAACGCCTGAATTTCATCAATGCATAGGTGGTCTTGCCTATGCTGATGCTTGAGCCGTCAAGAGCAGTAACTCTTCCTTCTTCTTTGGCAATAAGCACTGCGCCTGAATCAACCGCAACCTTATACTCAATACCGGTGGCCACTATAGGCGCCTCAGATACCATAAGCGGAACTGCCTGGCGCTGCATATTAGAACCCATAAGCGCCCGGTTGGCATCGTCATGCTCTAAGAACGGGATGAGGCTGGCAGCAACTGAGACCAATTGTTTGGGAGAAACGTCCATATATTCCACTTTCTTGGGTTCGACCTTGGGAAAATCGCCTTTCTGGCGACAGGAAACTTCCCTATCCTGAAAATAACCTTCCCCATCCAAAGCCGCATTTGCCTGAGCAATAATCTTCTCTTCATCAATATCGGCAGTCAGATATTCAATTTTTTTAGTAACCCTGCCTTCTTTAACCTCGCGATAAGGAGTTTCCAGGAGCCCTAATTCATTGACTCGGGCGTAAGTGCTTAAGGAAGCAATTAATCCGATATTCGGGCCCTCAGGAGTTTCTATGGGGCAGACCCTGCCATAATGCGAGGGATGGATATCCCTGACCTCAAAACCCGCCCTTTCACGGGAAAGCCCTCCGGGGCCAAGAGCTGAGAGCCTGCGCTTGTGGGTCATTTCAGCTAAGGGGTTCACCTGGTCCATAAATTGAGAAAGCTGTGAACGGGAAAAGAAATCTTTGATTTGATTGGAGAGTAATTTTGAATTAATCAAATGGTGCAGGCTCAAAGTGCTAAATTCCGACATTAGCGCAAGCCGTTCGCGGATTGAACGTTCCATGCGGGTCAGGCCAATCCTGACCTGATTTTGCACCAGCTCGCCGACCGTCTTAATCCTGCGGTTTCCTAAATGATCTATATCGTCAATCTCACCCGTGCCGTCTTTGAGCTTGATCAGATACTCAATGACTTTTATCACGGTTGGCGCATCAAGTATCCGCTTATCTAAAGAAACGTCTAAGCCCAATTTACGGTTTAAGATAAACCTGCCCACCCGGGCCAAATCATATCTTCGGGGGTCAAAAAATAATCGATAAAATAATTTTTCTGCCGCATCGGGAGTTGCCGGTTCGGTAGGCCGCATCTTGCGGTAAAAATCCCCCAATGCCTCTTCCTTGGATTTGGTGTTATCTTTCTTCAGGGTATTGAGAATCTGCGGATAGACAGCCGACGAGCCAAAGGCATTAATAATATCATCATCACTGGTGTAGCCGATTATGCGCAGGAGTTGGGTGGCGGGGAAATTCCGCTTGCGGTCAACATAGGCGATGATCACTTCAGAGATATCATACTTGAATTCAAGCCATGCGCCATGATAAGGAATGATTCTGCCATAGAAGATCTTCTTCCCCGTCGGATGCAGTTCCTCTTCAAAAGAAACCCCGGGAGAGCGCTGCAACTGGCTCACCACCACCCGTTCGTCTCCATTAATGATAAAGGTGCCGGTTTTAGTCATCAGCGGCATCTCGCCAAAGTATGACTCCTGCTCTTTGACTTCTACCGGAGTGGTCAGTTTAAATCTGACCTTTAGCGGTGCGGCATAAGTCATCGCGCGCTTACGGCACTCATCTACAGTGTACTTTGGCTTACCGGCAAAATAGCTTAAGAAATCAAGGCGCACCTGGCGGTCAAAACTCTCAATAGGGAATATCTCATTAAATACCTCCTGCAAGCCGATATTCCTGCGTTTATCCGGCTCAAGGTCTACCTGCAGAAATTCAGCATATGAAGCAGTCTGCAGCTCTAGAAGATTCGGCATTTTATAAACTTCCTTTATCCTGGCAAAATTTTTCCGTTCAGTCATTATCTCGCTCCGCTCGGAGTTGCTTTGAGTTCATTGAATTTATTGAGTTGCGTGAGTTTAACTCTATGAACTCCGCAAACTCAATGAACTTACACACTATTTTTTATTTTAACTCTACCGTCGCCCCGGCCGCTTCTAACTTCTTCTTCATCTCTTCGGCTTCGGACTTTGACACCCCTTCTTTGACTGTCTTGGGAGCCGCATCAACCAAATCCTTTGCCTCTTTAAGTCCCAGGCTGGTCATTGTGCGCACTTCCTTGATTACGGAAATTTTATTCGCGCCGCTGGCGATGAGCACAACCGCAAAGGCTGTCTTTTCTTCAGGGATTTGAGCCGCTGCCTGGGCAGCGCCTCCGGCTCCGGCCTGCGGCCCTGATGCGAACGCTACCTGACCTGAGACGCCAAACTTATCCTGCAACTCCTTAACCAAATCAGCTAATTCTAATACGCTCATACCTTCTATTGCCTTGATTAGATCTTCTTTAACCGCCATTTTTATCCTCCCCTGTCGCTATTTCTTCTTATCTTTTATCTGATTCAACACCAACACTAATTTATTAAGATTACCCTTAAGCGTAAAGACCAATCCCGCAAGCGGGCTTTTTAAGGCCATCACCACCTGTGCCCGCAATGTTTCTTTTGAAGGAAGCCTTGAGAGAGCTTCAATGGCCTTATTATCAAAGATTTGCTGGTTCGAAAGCGCTCCCTTTAAAACAAGGCTCTGATGAGCCTTGGCAAATTGGATTAGCGTTTTGGCGATAGTGGCGATATCCTGCTGGCTAAAAACCAGGGCCGTAGGGCCGCTGATTAAACCATCTAAGCCGTCAACGTTTGAATCCTTAAGCGCCTTATGCATAAGGCTGTTTTTAGTAACCAAAATCCGGGATTGATTCTGCTTTAAAGAAGTCCTTAGATTCGTCATCTGGATGCTCGTCAGGCCGGAATAGCCAATTACAAAAATACTATCTGATTTTAGAAGAGCTTTTTCTAACTGAGCGACAACTGTTTTGCGAAAGAAACTTCCTGCTTTTATCATAGCGTTAATCTTAAGCCCGGGCTCATCGTGCAAGTAATGGATGAGGATTTGATAAAATGCCCCTTCACTGTCGGAGGCCTTGATTGGCTAAGCGCCTCAATAACCTTAGATGCATTCTCTAAAATTTGGCTCTCGCTGAAATTGATTTTTCCTACAGGCACATGCACCCCTGCCTGCTTATCAGCCTTGAATTCGATTTTACCGCCCTTGATTTCCCTTACTGCCTGCGCCACATTCATGGTGACGGTTCCGGTTTTTGGGCTGGGCATAAGCCCTCGGGGGCCTAAGGTTTTTCCCAGCCGGCTTAAATCCTTCATCATCTCAGGCGTGGCAACTGCGGCATCAAAACCTAAAAATCCTTCGCTGACCTTTTCAATTAAGTCAGCGCCGCCTACAAAATCAGCGCCTGCCTGTTTTGCCTCTTTTTCTTCTTCGCCTTTACAAAAAACAGCCACCCGCACTGTTTTTCCGCTGCCATGAGGCAAGGCCACAGTCCCCCGGACTAACTGGTCAGTTTTTTTGGGATCTATGTTCAGAGAAAAACTCATACCCACGGTCTGATTAAATTTTGTAGGGGCAAATTTCTTTAGAATACCGATTGCCTCGGCAAGGGTGTAGGATTTATCCGCATCAAAAATCTTTAAAGCCTCTTTATATCTTTTACTTCGTTTTTTAGCCATATTCGTAAATTCAAAAATCACAATCCGTAATTCTTGATTACCAATTACGAATTGCCGATTTGGGAAGTGTTGATTTCTGCATTATTAATCAACCTTCAACAGCGATACCCATACTGCGGGCAGTGCCTTCAATAATCCTGCACGCCTTCTCTAAGTCAGCGCAATTCAAATCCTTTGCCTTAAGGCTAACAATTTCTTCAACCTGTTTACGGGTTACCGTGGCTATTTTTTCTTTTCCTGCCTGGCCTGAGGCCTTAGCGATATTAGCTATCCGCTTAAGCAAAACTGAACTCGGGGGACTCTTGATAATAAAGTCAAATGACTTATCTTCATAAACACTGATCACTGCGGGCAGAATCAATCCTTCCCTGCCCTTGGTCTGTTCGTTGAACTGTTTGCAAAATTGCATAATATTTACCCCATGCTGGCCCAAGGCCGGGCCAACCGGAGGCGCAGGATTTGCCTGGGCGCCGGGAACATGCAGTTTTATCTGCGCAACAACCTTTTTAGCCATTATACCTTCTCCACCTGCCAATATTCTAATTCAACTGGCGTAGCCCTGCCGAAGATTGAAACCCCAACCTTAAGCTTTCCCTTCTCGGGACGAACCTCTTCAATGGTTCCGCTGAAATTGACAAACGGCCCATCAATAACTCTTACCTGCTCATCCCTGGCGAAAACAACCCTGGGGGAAGGACGCGCTTGTGTTTCTTCGGATTTCTTTAAAATATTTTTTATTTCGGAGTCAGATAATGAAGAAGGATGCTTTCCGGCTCCGATAAAACCGGTAACCCCGGGGGTATTCTTCACTAAGAGATACGAACTCTCGTCCAACTCCATTTCAACTAATAGATATCCGGGAAAAAACTTTCTCTGTGAAATCCTTTTTTTACCGCCGCGGACCTCGGAAACCTGTTCTGTCGGTATAATAATCTGGCCGATCAAATCCTTGCTTTTTGATACGGCAACGGTCTTTTCTAAAGCAGCCTTGGCCTTATCTTCCAAGCCGGTCTGGGTATGCACCACGTACCACTTCTTGCTCATCGTATAAAATAATTCAAGAGAACCGACAAAAGCGAATCCACTGCCCCGATGCACACTGTCAATATCAACGTTATCACTATTACCACCCCAGTTGCGCCGATTAATTCCTGGCGGCTGGACCAGGAGACCTTGCTGAGCTCTACTTTGACTTGCGATAAAAATATCTTGATTTTGCCATAATGTTTTATCAATAACAGCGCAAGAGAGAGGATGGTTATAATCAGGAGGATTGGTTTAAAATTATTTATAAGAAAATCCATATCTAAAACTAACCCGCTGTCTGCTGTGCCTATAACCCATTTCTCCTCAACCTTAAGCTCAGCCTCAAGCTTAACCTTCTCTCTTACGTTTTGCTACAGGGGTGGAGGGAATTGAACCCCCAGTCCTGGTTTTGGAGACCAGCGGTTTACCGTTAACCGACACCCCTAACCCTCGCATCATCCTTCGCTCCGCTTTAGGACTCTATGACGATTCTAAAAGGAAGTGAATAATCTCGCTTAAGGAGTGTACAGTAAACAGTTAACAGTAAACTATACACTGTAAACTTATTTAATTTCCTTATGCTCCGTATGCTTGCGACAGAATTTACAAAATTTGCTTATAATAAGCTTATCCTGATGTTTCTTTTTATTTCTTGTGGTCGTATAATTACGGTTTTTACAAATTGAGCATTCTAAGGTTATGGTCTCACGCATCTCTAATGAACACTTGATTTATGGGGTCCGCAGGACGGCATAAATCAATCTTCCTTGTGTTTCTTCTTTGAGAGTACGAATTAGATCCTTGACATTTTTTTCCGACGTAAATAACAAAAGAAAAATGCCAAGGATTAAATTCAGACTGCAATTTAGCTTCACTATCGTTCGCTAAATTGCGTCTTCATTTAAGCTGGAGACGGGAATTGAACCCGTGACCCCGTCCTTACCAAGGACGTGCTCTGCCGGCTGAGCTACTCCAGCAGTTTGAAAATAACAAAAAACCATTCCTTGACAGATTATGCTATAGGAAAGTGTTTTATTTGTGTCTGTAAGGGTATGCTTTCCTATAGCATGAAAAATAACGCGTCAATTATTTTTGTTTCCAGCTTTAACTGCTGTTACCAGAAAAACTTAGGGAACTGACTTTGACTTTCGTAAACATACAAGTATAGTCAAATATATCAGTTTGTCAAGTTTTTTTTAAAGTTTTTTTTGTAAACCCCGTTAGAAACATCTTTCTTTTTACAGGTTGCTCTTTAGTTTCTAGCGGTGTAAACGCAAATTTGGCGGAAAGCGAATCCAAAAAAGTGCGGTTATTTTTGAAGCTTCTTATGGCGCCTGAGCACTGACTCAAGCAAGGCAGAACCTTGCGCGAAATCC
>MHGN01000036.1 GCA_001805575.1 Omnitrophica WOR_2 bacterium RIFCSPHIGHO2_02_FULL_45_21
TGCTTTCTTTCACCAATTTAATAGCGCTTTCACCATCCGGGGCAGTAAGCACCGTATATCCCTTGGACTCAAGCCAAAATTGCATCAGCTTTCTAAAATCTGCCTCATCATCAGTAACCAAAACCTTAATTTTTTTTGTCTCTTCCATTTTTAATGACACCGTTATATATTAGCCAAAAGCTATTGGCAAGGTAAAAGTAAACCTTGCGCCGGCGCCCTTCTGACTTTCAGCCCAAATTTTTCCGCCATGCAATTCCACAATCTCCTTAGCTACGGATAAACCTATGCCAGTTCCGCTTGAGTCAACGGATATCCGCTCACCCCGCTCAAGCCCTCCGGAGGTGGGTGAACCAATCTGATAGAATTTATCAAATACTTTAGTAAGATTTTCTTTCTCTATGCCAATACCCGTATCTGAAACAGATACTGTAAGCTTTGCCGCATTCACCTCAAGAACTGCCCCAAGGTTAATCGTGCCGTTACGCTGGGTAAACTTAATGGCGTTACCGATGAGATTATTGAGAACCTGTATTATTCTCTCGGGATCAATGTTTGCAGGGGGAAGGTTATCCTGGATCTTCTGCGCAATGGTTATGGATTTTGATTTAGCCCAGGCATCTAAGCCTTCTACGGATTCAGTAATCAGCTTTTCTATTGACGAAGGCATCTGCTTAAGCGTCATCCTGCCTGCTTCGAGCTTTGAAAGATCAAGTAAATCATTGAGCAATGCGCCGAGCCGCTTAAGATTGCGTTGGGCAATAGTCAGAAACTGCTCTTGAGGTTCGGTAAGGGGGCCGGTTGCTTTACTGAGCATTAAGGAAAGAGATTTTTCCGTAGCGATCAAGGGGGTCCTCAATTCATGAGTTACATTGGCAACAAAATTTGATTTCAACTCATCCAACTCCTTCTGCTTGGTGATATCGCTTAATACCGATACCATGCCGATGGTCTTACCGTTTTCATTCTCAATGACGGCGCTGCTTGCCCGTAAAATTTTCTTTGTCTCATCCTGCGAACTAAAAAGCTCGATTTCCTTATCTTCCTTCTTGTTAGAGGATTTAGACAGAGAAATCAACTGTTCATTTTTGAGGCCGGCGGTAAGCGGCCTGCCGATTTTATCTTTTTTTGAAACACCCAATAACTTTTCGGCAGCGGGATTCATCATCAGCACCTTACCCTGGGCATCAATGATCACCAGGCCATCGGCAACACTGCGGATCACCGCTTCCGTTTCCTTCTTGTCTTCAAATACCTTCTCATAATTTTTCCAGGCAATCTCCTCATTCCTTGTTTTTTCCTTGATCACTGTTTCGTATTTCTTAGTTAATTCCTCTTTAACCTGGATTGTTTTCTTTTCTAATTCTTTGCTCAAAACCTCTGACACGGCGCTGGTAATTTCTTCACACTGCTCTGGGGAACCAGCCAAATCGCTTATCTGCTTAGTTATTAATTGCTTTAGATGCTGCGCATCCGGGCTGACTGAAAACATATCATCTCCATCGGCGCTTTTTTTATTATCTGTCTTCATCTCGGCAGAATGCGTAGATAGCCCATGCAGATATGCTAAGAGAAACGCCACTGCAATACCCACGGCAATGACAACCATAAATACAATAGTTAAATCAGCCATTCTTTATTTAACTCCTGAACCAGGCAATGGTTTTACTGAGGCCGCTTTTAAGCTCAACCTTGGGCTGCCACTTGAGAAATCTCTTTGCCCGGGAAATATCCGGCTTTCTTTGCCTGGGGTCATCAATAGGCAACGGCTGGAACCTGATTTTGCTTTTACTTTGCGTAAGCGTGATAATGGTTTTTGCCAAATCAATCATCCGCATTTCGCTGGGATTGCCGATATTCATTGGAAAGCAGGCCTCCCGCTTAAGCAGAAGCAGTTTCATAATTCCGTCTATCAAATCATCAACATAGCAAAAAGAACGCGTCTGCAGGCCTTTACCATAAACGGTAAGCGGCTTATGCTCAAGCGCCTGGGAGATGAAATTGGGTATTGCCCGTCCGTCATCCTTACGCATGCGCGGCCCAAAGGTATTGAAGATACGCACTATCCGGGTATCAATCTTGTGCGTGCGATGATAGGCCATGGTGATTGCCTCGGCAAAACGCTTTGCCTCGTCGTAGACACCGCGGGGGCCGATAGAATTCACATTTCCCCAGTAATCTTCTGCTTGAGGATGCACCAGGGGGTCGCCATAGACCTCAGAAGTAGAGGCCAATAAGAAACGGGCTTTATTTTTTCTGGCTAAACCTAAGCTATTATAGGTTCCTAAGGAACCAACCTTGAGCGTCTGAATAGGATATTGTAAATAATCAACCGGGCTTGCCGGCGAGGCAAAATGGAGAATGAGGGAAACTTTATCTTTAAGAACAATATCTTTGGTTACATCATGCTTAATAAAACTGAAATTTCTCTTCGCTGATAAATTGGCAATATTTTGCAGCCTTCCCGTAATTAAGTTATCTAAGCAGATAACCTTAAAGTCAAGCCCTATCAGGCGCTCGCAAAGATATGCGCCTAAGAAACCTGCGCCGCCGGTTACCACAGCTGTCTCTCTCATATCTTACAAATTATTAGCCAGAAGCCTGAAGCTTACCCCTTAACCTCAACCTTAACCTTCTATTTCCTTATCACCTCTTGCATCTTCTTAGTTAAAGCCGGGAGTATCTCAAAAATGTCACCCACAATTCCATAATTGGCGACTTTAAAAATCGGCGCATATGGATCAGAGTTTATGGCAATGATCACTTTTGAAGACTGCATTCCCACTAAATGCTGAATCTGTCCCGAAATACCGCAGGCAATGTAAAGCTTGGGGCAGACTGTTTTTCCGGTCTGGCCTACCTGATGCGAATAAGGCATCCAGCCGGCATCAACCGCGGCGCGCGAGGCGCCTACCGCAGCGCCCAGGGCCTTTGCCAGGTCCTCAACCAATTTAAAATTTTCTTTTGCTCTCAGGCCCCGTCCTCCTGAAACAATAATATCCGCCTCGGATAAATTTACAGTTGACTCAATCTCATCAATGATATCCAGAAGGCGGCTGCGGCTGCTTAATATGGCGCCGTCAAAATTTTCATAGATTATTCTCCCTTTTCGCTTCATATCGCATTGCGCCTCAGGGAAAACCTTATGCCGGACCGTAGCCATCTGCGGCCGGTGATTAGGACAAATGATCGTAGCCATAATATTCCCCCCGAATGCGGGCCGGGTAGAAAGCAGCATCCTTTTTTCCTTATCAATGGCTAACTCAGTACAATCAGCAGTCAGGCCGGCCTTTATTTTGACTGCGATGCGCGAAATCAATGACCTGCCGATTGAGGTTGCGCCGCAGAGAAAAACTTCCGGCTTGTATTTATTAATCAGTTCGGCGAGCACATTGGTATACGGTTCATCCTGATAGTTGGCGAGTTCCAGCTTTTCCAGCACATACACCTTATGCGCGCCCCGCCAGATTAATTCCTGAACCTCTTCTTCTAAGCGCCAGCCCAGAAGCACCGCCGATACCTCAGTATCCAAAGCCGCTGCTAATTCTTTTGCCTTGGATAATAACTCAAAAGCTATTGGCTGGACCTTGCCCTTTTTTTGCTCGGCAAAAACCCAGACCCCTTTATAACGGCTGATATCTGCCTGAGAACCTGTGGCGTCCTTTTCGATAAGAATAGCCTGAAACTTACAGGCAGGCACACAGGCGCCGCAGAGAGTGCATTTATCTAAGTTAACCACTGCCTTCTTATGGCTGCGGCTATCGGAAGCCGCACCACTGCCATCTGGCTTGTCCATAATCCTTATAGCATCAAAGGGGCAGACTTTCAGGCAGAGGGTGCAAGCGGTGCATTTCTCTATGATAACTTGTATAGGCATCTCTTTACTATCGTTTATATTTCTTTTTTTATTATCCGGACTAATTTCTCAACGAGCCCCTCAATGCTTCCGCTTAACATCTGGCTGCTTTCACGGGGGGGCGGGCTGAATATCTTTACCACCTGAGTGGGAGACCCGCTTAATCCCAGGTTTTCAAACCCAGCCTCAATATCTTTATGCGTCCAATGGGTAATTTTTGCCTGCTTTGAGCGTATTAGCCCTTTAAGCGAAGGAAGGCGCGGGGCATTTATTTCTTTTACTACCGTAAGCAGCGCCGGCAGCGGCGACTCGATGATTTCAAAACCTTCCTCAGTCATCCGTTCAACCCGGATGACCTTCTCCCCCGAGGGGGACTTGTCTTTAATTTCTTCTATCTTCTTCACATAGGTTACCTGTGGAATATCTAAATGCGCCGCTATCCCCGGGCCAACCTGTGCGGTATCGCCGTCTGAGGCCTGTTTACCGCAGATGAGCAAATCGTAATCCCGGATCTTACGTATGGCTCCGGCTAAGGTATAGCTAGTAGCCAAAGTATCACTGCCGGCAAAGGCCCTATCCGAAAGCAGTATTGCATCATCAGCTCCTAATGAGATTGCTTCGCGCAAAGCGCTCTCTGCCTGAGGCGGACCCATAGTTAAAATAGTAACCTTACCGCCAAATCTCTCTTTCAGGCGCACGCCCTCTTCTATCGCATACATATCAAAGGGGTTAATGATCGACTTTACCCCTTCGCGCATCAAAGTATTGGTCTGGGGGTTAATCCTTACTTCAGTTGTCTCCGGAACTTGTTTGATACAAACAATTATATTCATTTCCCCAGCACCATATCAATTCTGGCGATAAGCTCCTGCGGATTTACCGGCTTGGCAATAAATGTTCTTCCGCCAATAACCCCCTCTGCGGACTCTACCTCTTTCTTCTGCGCCAGGGCGGTAAGAAATACAATGGGTATGTTTTTTGTAGTTGGCTCAAGAAGCAGATTCTCAGCTACCTGCGAACCGTCCATATCCGGCATTAGAATATCAAGCAGAATCAGGTCCGGCTGATTGACCATGGCTAAGCTGATGCCGGCCTGCGCTTGGCTGGCGGCCAATACCTCAAACTTTCCAGTGCGCTCCAAATTCAACTTGACAAAATGGCAAAAATCTTCCTCATCATCAATGATTAATATTTTTTGTTTTCTTTCCATCTCCACCTCCAATGAGCCCGCCTGATGAGCGGGGCGAATTGGATCCCTGACATTTTGTTTCTTGTTTCTCTTTAGCAAAATGTCAGGGATCTCTCTTATTAACGGTCTTAACTTGCTATCGGCAGCATGACTTTAACTGTTGTTCCGTGGCCAGGCTTACTTTCTATTTCAATAGTTCCGTTATGGCCTTCGATAATTCCCTTAGTAACTGATAGCCCAAGCCCGGTGCCTCCCTGCTTTTGTTTAGTGCTGAAAAAGGGATCAAACACTTTATGCAGATTTTCTTCAGGGATGCCGCATCCGCTATCGGTAAATCTAACCTCTAGAGCGCTATCCCCGGATTGGTTTTTAAGCTCTTCTATCCCGATGGCAATGCTTCCTCCCTGGGACATGGCGTCAACCGCATTAAGAATTATATTTATAAAGGCCTGCTTCATCTGGCTGCTATCGACTTTTACAGGAGGCAGGCCGGCGCTAACCTGCCTTAGGATCTTTATATTCTTAAGGTTAATTTGATGTTCCACCAGCGGCAGCGTCTCCTCAATCACCGAGGCGATATTCTGCGCTTCCAGAGCCGGGGGATTCTGACGGGAAAAACTCAGCAGGTCCCTGACAATGTTAGCTGCCCGCATGCTCGCTTTCTCAATCCTTTCTACGGTGTCAATGGCGAGTGCATCTCCTGCCGGCATTGATGATTTCAAAAACGCCAGGCCCTGGATAATGATCGCCAGGGGATTCTTTATTTCGTGGGCAACGCCCGCTGAAAGCGTTCCTAAGGAAGCGAGCCTATCGCAGCGCAGCAATTGGCTGTGGAGCTTTTTTAAATCCTGAACCATCTGATTGAAATCTCTGACCAGAACCCCGAGCTCATCATTTGAAGTATAATTTATCTCTGCCTCAAAATCACCCTGGGCAACCTTAGCGGCAACCTGGGTAATTTTTAGAATGGGCGCTGTTATTTTACCAGAAATAAGAAAAGAGAGCAAGACTACAATAAGAATGCAGATAGAAGCAACGCCTAAAATTACTATGCTTAAAAATCTAAGCGGGGCAAAGGCCTCAACCGTATCCTTCTCGGCAATAATCAGCCAGCCATTTTCCTTATTGAGCACCGAGGCGCCTAAGA
>MHGN01000037.1 GCA_001805575.1 Omnitrophica WOR_2 bacterium RIFCSPHIGHO2_02_FULL_45_21
CCTCTATTGACTTCCCGGGCGGGAGCTCAATTTTTTGTTTAGGATAAATAATCGTAGTGCAGCCGCAGCCAACCTTTACCGTCTTAACCTCTAAGGGGCTATCGCCGGTATTTTTTATGGGAAAGCTGCGCTCATAGATCTTACCTTCTTCCAGATTGCCTAAATTGTATTCTTTTCCCTGCAGAAGATCAATCTTCGGCCCTGCCCAGCAGGTGCCGGCAGCCAGAAAAATAAAAAACAAGGTGGCAGGGAATAACTTCAATCGCATAGTAATATATTTGCCCTGGCGTTCAGCGGATAGCGTTTAGCGTATAGGATTTTTTTCGCTTTGCTATCCGCTATACGCTCTACGCTATGCGCTACTACAGCTTCACTAATTTCACCGAGAGGATATTCTCTAATTTCTTTATTTCCCCGAGAATCTTGGCGGAAACCGGGCTGTCGATGTTCAAGGCGGAGACGGCTTTGCCGCCCGGCTTATCCCGGCCAAAGGTCATCCCGGCGATATTAATTTTGTTTTTACCCATCAAGGTGCCTAAACTGCCGATTACCCCCGGCTTATCCCAATTCTCCAAAAAAAGCATATGCCCCCGAGGAATTGTTTCCACATATAAACCATCAACATTAACAATGCGCGGTTCGTTATTGGTAAATAATGTCCCTGCAACTTTGCGGCGTTTTCCTTCAACATCTACCTCTAAGGAGATAAGATTGGTGAAGTCCTCTTCCTTCTCTGATTTTGATTCCAATATATTTATGCCGCGCTCCTTAGCTAACCCTCTGGCATTGATATAATTAACCGTCTCCTGCAAAATCGGGCTAAGCAATCCTTTTACTATTGCCATAGTCAAAGGGCTTAAATCATACTTGATTATTTCACCGGTATAATTTATTTTCAACTCTCTCATCCTTCCCTCAAAAAGCTGAGATGCCAACATCCCTAACTTTTCGCCTAAGTTGAGATAAGGTTGTAATAATTGGCAGACCTCAGCCGGAAGACAGGGAAAGTTAGCCGCATTTCTTATGCCTCTGCTTAAAAGCGCATCACGCACACTTTGGCATATTTCAATAGCTACGTTAACTTGCGCTTCCTCGGTAGATGCGCCCAGATGGGGAGTGGCGACAATATTTTTATGTTTTAACAGTGGCGAGAAAAAGTCAGGCGGCTCTTTCTCAAAGACATCAAGGGCGGCGCCGGCAACCTTACCAGCATCCAGGGCCTTTAAGAGCGCTTCTTCGTCAATTATTCCGCCCCGCGCGCAATTAATCAGCCGCACCCCGTTTTTCATCAAACTAAGCTCTTTATCCGAGATGATATGCCTGGTCTCCTCAGTCAAAGGGGCGTGAACGCTGATGTAATCTGAACGCTTAAATAATTCCTTCAGTTCAACTAACTCTATCCCAAGCTGCTCGGCGATTTCCCTGGAAAGAAACGGGTCATAGGCAATTATTTTCATTCCAAAGGAAATTGCTCTTTTAGAAACCTCAGTCCCGATCCTGCCTAATCCGACGATTCCCAGGGTTTTTCCATAGAGTTCAACTCCCATGAATTTTGAGCGCTTCCATTCTCCTGATTTTAGAGAAAGGTCGGCTAGAGGAATATTCCGGGATAGCGCCAGGAGCATACTCATCGTATGCTCAGCGGTAGAAATAGTATTTCCAGCAGGGGTATTCATCACAATAATTCCCTTATTGGTTGCTGCCTCTAAATCCACGTTATCCAGGCCCACCCCGGCCCGGCCAATAACTTTAAGTTTGACCGCCGCGTTAATAACATCACGGGTAACCTTCGTAGCTGAGCGGACAACTATGGCATGATAATCCTTGATTGCTTCTTTTAACTGATCAGGCTTAAGCTCGGTTCTTACCTCAACCTTAAACTCTTTAACTTCTTTTAAAATCTTAAGCCCCTCTTCAGATAGATGATCGCTAACTAATATTTTCATACAGCTCCTTACAAAACCAAAAATACTTCCTGCGCTGCCTTGACTCCTGCGCCTAACTCAAATTTATAGCCCATCTGATAAAGAACCTTCTCTAAGCAAGACAAGGCCAGGGTTATATCAAACTCGTTGATGTAGCCCATGCTGGCAATTCTGAAAACTCTGCCTTTTAACTCGGACTGTCCGCCGGCAATGGTTACGCCGTAAATGTCGCGCATCGTTTTAACTAACTTTTCACCGTCAAGACCGGAAGGAACGTTTATTGCAGTGATGGCGTCTGAGGCGCAAGAGGCATCGGCATATAATTTTAATCCCAGGGCGCCGGCCGCGGCCCTTACGCTCTCCGCCATTTTCCCGCATCTGGTAAAGACGTTCTCTAACCCTTCTTGCTTAAGCATCTTTAATGCGGCATTTAAAGCTACGACCAAAGATACAGGGGTGGTAAAAGGCGTATCGGCCTGGGCCCAGGCCTTTTTGGCCGCGCGCAGGTCAAAATAATAGCGCGGGCTTCTGGCCGCATCAATCAATTTCCAGGCTTTTTGGCTTATGCTGATAAAACCAAGCCCCGGAGGAAGCATAAGGCCTTTTTGGGAACCGCTTACCACCACATCCACTGCCCATTCATCCGTCTTTAAATCAATCACTCCTAAACCACTGATGGCATCTACAACTAAAACAGCTTCACTATTTTTTACTACTTCAGCAATTGATTTGATATCGCTAGTGACACCGGTTGAGGTCTCGCAAAGAGTAGTGAAAACCACCCTTGCCTTGGTTGCCTTTAATTTCGCTTTTATCTCTTCGACCCTGACTGCCTTTCCCCATTCAACCTTGATTACTTCTGCATGGACACCGTAGGCCTGGCATAACTCAGTCCAGCGTTCGCCAAATTTTCCGCCTTCAACAGTAATTGCCGTATCCCCGGATGAAAGCAGATTTGCTACTGCGGCTTCCATTGCTCCGGTGCCTGAAGAAGACAAAATAAAAACATCGGAGCTTGTCTGAAACACATATTTTAGCCCTTCCAGCGCCTCTTTAAGAATCGCCTGGAATTGCGGAGTGCGGTGATGAATTATGGGCCTGGCTAATGCCTCACAAACTTGAGGCGGAAGCGGCGTCGGGCCGGGAGTCAATAAATAGTTCTTCTTCATAAAAATTACCTCTTTTCGTAACTAGTAATTTAGTAGTTCGTAACTAGTAATTTTTCATGCCCCTTTGAATTACGAGTTACTAGTTACCAGCTTAGGAGTTACTGAAATTATTTCTTCTTTCCCGCAATTACCTCATCCACCAATCCATACGCCTTGGCTTCTTCGCCGGACATAAAGTAATCCCGGTCGGTATCCTTCTCTATCTTTTCTAAGGGTTGGCCGGTATGATGGCTCAAAATCTCGTTAATCCTATCGCGCAGGCGCAGGATTTCCTTTGCCTGGATGGAGATATCCGCGGCCTGGCCCTGCACGCCGCCCCAGGGCTGATGAATCAAAACCCGCGAATGAGGAAGGCAAAATCGTTTACCTTTAGTGCCTGCGGTAAGCAGGAGCGCCGCCATGCTCGCTGCCTGTCCTACGCAGTAAGTGGCTACGTCGCATTTGACAAACTGCATCGTATCATAGACCGCAAGGCCGGCGGTAACACTGCCGCCGGGTGAGTTAATATAGATGCTGATTTCCTTGGTTACATCTTCCATCTGCAGGAATAACAGCTGAGCGATAACCAGATTAGCCACCATATCATCAATGGGCGTGCCGATAAAAACAATCCTGTCTTTAAGCAGGCGTGAATAAATATCATAAGCCCGCTCAAAACCGCGCGCGGTCTGCTCAACCACCATGGGAACTAATGTCTGCGCTCTTATCTCCATAATTTCCTCCTATTCCTCAACCCAATCTGCCTCACGCAGCAAAAACTCAATTACCTTCTGCGACATATGCTCATCTTCGGGAATATTTTCCCTGCGCGCGATTTCATCCAAAACCAGATACGTCTTTACCTGCGAATCTGCCTCCGGGTAGAGCTCTTTCTTTAAGGCGTCTTCCTGACTATCTATTTGTTCTTTGCTCATCCCGCGCGCGGCCAGCTGCACCTTTGCCTGGTGGACCAATTCCTGGAGCCTTCGCTCAAGCAGGGACTGTGGAGTCTTAAACTTTAGATTATCCAGAATCTCTTTGATTAGGCCTTCCTGGAGATGATAGCGTCCGTCATTTTCCTTCTGCACAAAGAGCTGCCGCTCAACAGATGCGTGCATAGCGAGAACAGTAGGATATCCTAAGCTCCTGGAAAATTTTTCATCAGATGCGCCTTGAGCTTTATGCGTTTCTTTAAGATTATCTAATGCCTTCTCAATCTCATCAGGGCTTACCGTCACTTTCTTATATTTAAGTTTTATCTTCTTATAATCTTTGAGCGCTATTTCCGGCTTTACCTCAACCGTTGCCTTAAAAGAAAGAATATTTGACTCTAATTTTACTTCGCTTATTTCAGGCAGCTCAATGGCGCTGATTTTCTCTTTCTCCAGAGATTCCTTATACGCTTGAGGAATGAGATTTTTTATCACTTCTTCCCGCGCCAAGCGGCTATGGTGTTTTTCCAAAACATCCCTTGGCGCTTTACCCGGACGAAATCCGGGAATTTTTGCCTCTTTGCCTAACTTTTCATACACCTGATCAAACTTTTGCTTTACCGTTTCGGCAGAAACTTCAATCTTCAGCTGCACTTTGCCTGCATCTATTTTTTTGGCTTCTACTTTCATGTAATGAGCCCCTGACATCTCTGATGTCACTTACATCCTGAATTTCTCACCCAGATAAATTGAGCGCGCCTGGGGGTTATCAATCAAATCCTGGGCTGTCCCTGAGATTAAAATCTTACCGTCGGAAATCAAATACGCCCGGTCAGTAATGGAAAGTGTCTCCCGCACATTATGGTCGGTAACCAATACGCCCAGGCCCTTGGCCTTTAATTCCCGGATGATGCCTTGCGCCTCAGAGACAACGATAGGGTCTATGCCTGAAAACGGTTCATCTAAAAGTATAAAAGACGGCCGGGTCACCAGCGCCCGCGTAATCTCTAAGCGCCGCGTTTCGCCGCCGGATAAGGTATAGGCCTTTGACCTGGCAAGATGAGCGATATTTAACTCAGCTAAAAGCCCCTTGAGCCTTTTTGCGCGCTGATGCGCAGCTAAAGGCAAGGTTTCCAGGATAGCCATGATATTATCTTCTACGTTCAGTTTTCTAAATACCGAGGTTTCCTGGGCCAGGTACCCGATACCTAAGCGGCTGCGCTGGTGTATGGGTAGTTTCGTTATATCCTCGTTATCAAAGACAATATTTCCTTTATCAGGAGAAACTATGCCCACGATCATATAGAAGGTAGTGGTTTTGCCTGCCCCGTTTGGGCCCAGGAGCCCGACCACTTCACCTCTTTTAACTAAGATATCAACGCCGCAGACAACCTTTCTGCCGTTGTAAGATTTCTCTAAGCCTTTAGTTTCTAAGAGATGCATCAACTAACTTTTCCTCGGAATAGATAACTAAGTGCGGCCTGCCAGTGAGAACCATCTTTTTGGTAGCCGCGGAGTATTCAGCCTCTTCACTGTAAGAAGTATTTTCACCCTTAACTATCTTTACGTTTCCCATTGATTTTATACGAATGATTTTCTTATTCTTAAAATCAAAATACGCTTCCATTTTATCCGCATACATGTCGCCCTGCTCCTTCTGGTTTACTTTTACATTGTTATTGAAGATGGCGACCTCTTTCTCATAATCAATTTCTAAGGGGCCGTCGCAGTTAATCACGGTCGGCTCTTTGCTTGCAAGCAGCGTATCGCTTGCAGCCTGCTCTTCCTGGAGCTCAACTTGAACATCGTCTTTTAAGAATACCTTTTTTAAATCCGGCTGGCCTTCTAAGCCCTTGGCCCGCACTTTCATATTTTGCTTTTCTATATTGACAACATCGGTCGTGGTAACCCTCTGGGAGGCCCGATCCCAGTCTAAAGAATCAGTGCTCAACCTGCCGCCGCTTTGCGTGGTAATGATTACATTGTCTTCTAAATGCATCTTGCCGTTTGTCTTATCATAAGCGCCCTTATCTCCGACCAAGTTTATATTCTCCTCTTCGCCATAGACATTGGCGTTTACGCTAGTCAAGCGCACGATGTCAGAAAAGATATCTGCGGATTTCCCCATCACCTCCCAGGATTTCTTGCCCTTCTGGGTATAACCTACCAGGGAGAAATCCAGCATCTTCTGCTCTGGGTCTTGAGCTTGAGACTGCTGTTTCTGCTCAGACTGCCTCTGGCCGGACGCCTCAAGCCCCCCGCTGGGGACAAGATGAAAACTTAAGCCAAGCAGGAAAATAAAAATGAAAGTCATCGCCGAAGGAGATTTTCTTGTCATTTATATCCTGGATATACTATCACGTAAGGTCTCATTGTCAAGGAAGTTACTGTTTGTGCTTAGTATATCTTAATTGCCTCCTTCCACCTGTTTTGCGTCTTTAAAATAAGTTCGGCAACCTCTCTCACTGCGCCTCTACCGCCTGATTTCCTGGTAATATAGCAAGCCGTATCTTTGACCTCTTGAGCGGCATTTTCCACAGCAACCGGAAAACCCACTTCTTTCATAATGCACAAATCCACCAAATCATCGCCA
>MHGN01000038.1 GCA_001805575.1 Omnitrophica WOR_2 bacterium RIFCSPHIGHO2_02_FULL_45_21
TATATGTGAATAAAACCGGCAATCCCGGAATGGCCACCGCCGGTTCCGGCGACGTTTTAACCGGAATGCTCGCCGCATTAATGGGGCAAGGTTTAGGCGGATTTGAGGCGGCGAAGTCAGGGGTCTATTTGCACGGCCTCGCCGGCGACTTAGCGGCCAAAGAAAAGACTCAGGCCGGAATGCTTGCCTCGGACATTATTGAAAAGATACCAGAGGCGATAAAATTAGCAAATCGCAAGTAGCATATCGCCAATAGTTTTTACGATTAGCCATATGCGATAAGCAAATACGCCGGCGTAGCTCAGTTGGCAGAGCAATTGTTTTGTAAACAATGGGTCGGGGGTTCGATTCCCTTCGCCGGCTTCAAATAAATTTTCAAATGGTTATGGTTGAATCAACATTAGATAGAAATAGAATTAAACATTTATATTGGGCAGATATAACGACAAGAAATTATTAGCGATAATTAGGAATTGGATTGAGGAATATAGTTTTATATGGGCAGGTACCCAAGCGGCCAAAGGGGACAGACTGTGTAAAAGCAGCGCCCCGTCGAGAGGCGGGATGTAAAAGTGGGTGAATTCAGGGAACCCCTTAGAGCGAAATCCTAAGGGCAATCCTGAGCCAAGTCCCCCTGCTTTCTTGCGAAAGCAAGAAGGGGGAAAGGTGCAGAGACTAAGCGCCCACCATCCTAGAAGCGTAAGGATGATGAGATAGTCCAAGCCTCAGGGTAACTTGAGGGCACTTGAAATCTGTTGCACTTGTGCTTCAGAGGTTCGAATCCTCTCCTGCCCATTTAGTTTAGCATTTACCCTGTAAACTTTTTTCGCTTATTTTCTCGTAGAGAGGGCCTTTTGGGGTGAGGGTGCTTTTAAAGAGGGAGATGGATTTGATTTTCTGCTTTAATCGCGGCACTTGAATTGTATTTAATTTTTCAGAGAGGGCATCTGTGTTTTTGTTAGACCTAAATCTTCCCAGGGTAAAATGAGCGGAAACCCCCCTTTTCTCTTTAGGAAATTTTAGCTGCGCTAAACTATCTTCAATCAATTCCGCAAGTTTTAAAAATTCAGTTTTACCTTCGCTAACGCCTATCCAGACAACCTGGGGATATTTGAAATTTGGAAATGCGCCTAATTCGCAAAGCGCAATCGTAAACGGTTCGCTTTGGCTGGATAGAGCTTTTAGAATTTGGCTTATTTTGGTAATTTTGTTTTCTTCAACCTCTCCTAAGAATTTCAGGGTGAGGTGGATATTTTCCGGCTCAACCCATTTAACGTCTACGAGGGTTGTTTTAAGTTCGTCTTGAATTTTTGATAGCGCTTTTTTTATTTCCTTATCTAATTCAATGGCAATAAATATTCTCATCCGATAAATTTTAGCAGCATATCTAATGCCTTCTCGCTAGCCATTCTTTTTATCTGCAGGCGGTTACCCGAAAAATGGAATATCTGCGCAATGGCCTTTTTATCAGAGGCAAGCGCAATAAGCACAGTTCCAATCGGCTTAGCTTTACTGCCGCCGGTTGGCCCGGCTATGCCGGTAATGGCCATTCCGATTGCTGCGCCGGATAATTTAGCGATATTGACCGCCAGCAGTTTTACTGTTTCATAGGATACGGCGCCTTTGGCTTGAATGACACTTTTAGGTATTTTGAGCAGCCGATTTTTTGCCTGATTACTGTAAGCAATAATGCCTAAGAGAAATACCTGAGAGCTTCCAGGGATATTGGTGATACGGTTTGCCAGCTCGCCGCCGGTGCAGGATTCGGCAATGGCCAGGGTGAGCCCTCTTTTGCTTAGGATTTCTAAGGCCTTTTTCTCTTTGAGCATTGGCTTATTATATTACGAGAGATTTGGCTTGACAACATTTAATTTGCTGGTAAACTGATAATATGTCTTCGGGGCAGGGTGAGATTCCCGACCGGCGGTAAATCTTCCCCTTGCGTGTAAGGGGAAGATTTAAGTCCGCAAGCACCTGACATTGTAATTTCAAGTGCATGAACCGGTGTGAATCCGGTACCGATAGTATAGTCTAGATGGGAGAAGACAAAAACAAAATATAATTATAAAATTTAATATGCCCCGAAGATAACTTCGGGGATTTTTTATGGCTGAGAAGTTTAATTCTATAGAAGAGATAATTCAGGATATAAAATCCGGCAAAATGGTTATTGTCATTGATGATGAAAGCCGGGAGAACGAAGGCGATCTGGTTATGGCGGCGTCTTTTGCGGCCAAAGAGCATATTAACTTTATGGCCAAATTCGGCAGGGGGCTTATCTGCGTGCCGATGACTAACGAGAGATTAGAGTCCCTCGGCCTGCATCCGATGCTCAATTACCTGCCGCATGAATTAAGCCATACGCTTAGAGATAAGTTCCAGACTGCATGGAGAATCTCGGTTGATGCCGGTTATGGAATAACCACCGGAATTTCTGCCTTAGATAGGGCGCATACAATAAAGGTGTTAATTGCTAAGCATACAAAGCCGCAGGATTTAGTGCGACCCGGCCATATATTTCCTCTGGCGGCCCGGGATGGCGGGGTTTTGGTCAGGGCAGGACATACTGAAGCGGCAGTAGACCTGGCGCGCCTGGCTGGTTTATATCCCGCAGGAGTTATCTGCGAGATTATGAATGATGACGGCACAATGGCGCGTACGCTTGAGCTTATTGAATTTTCCAGGGTGCATAAGCTTAAGATTTGCACCATCGCCGCACTCATTGAATACAGGCGCAGAAAGGAAATCCTGGTAAAGAAGATAGAAGAGACAAAGCTTCCTACGGCTTTCGGAGATTTCAAATTGATGCTCTATCAGGCCTCAATTGACAAGTCGCATCATTTGGCTTTGGCGATGGGAGAACTCAAGAAAGAGCTTCCTGTATTGGTAAGGGTTCATTCCGCGTGTTTGACCGGCGATATTTTTTCTTCCTTAAGGTGCGACTGCGGCCAGCAGTTGAAGAAGACAATAGAGATGATTAGTTCCGAAGGAAGGGGAGTCATTGTCTATATGAATCAGGAGGGAAGGGGTATAGGCCTGGTGAATAAAATCCACGCTTACGCCCTTCAGGATAAAGGGATGGATACGGTTGAGGCAAACGAAGCCCTGGGTTTTCCTGCGGATTTGCGCGATTATGGAATCGGCGCTCAGATTCTGGCGGATTTAGGGGTTAAGAAGATAAAGCTTCTAACCAATAATCCGCGCAAAATTATCGGATTAGAAGGTTATGGCTTGAAAGTGGTGGAGCGCATCCCTATAGAGATTAGGCCGACAAAGATTAACAAGAATTATTTAAAGACAAAAAAAGAAAAGTTAGGCCATCTGCTGACCTAGTGCTCCCGTCAACAAAGCACTCGCAGATTTAATTGAAATCTGCTTCGCAGTTGACGGGATAATTCGCACTTATAACTTATTCACACTGCGTGTTCGTAAGTTATGTGCTCATTAAAGGAGAGAAGAAATGGTAAAAACTATTGAAGGACAATTAATCGCAAAGGGAAAGAAATTCGGGATTGTTGCCAGCAGGTTTAATGATTTTATCACCAAACAGCTTATTGAGGGCTGTATTGATACTTTTGTGCGCCATGGGGTTGATAAGGATAAGATTGAATTGGTGCTCGTGCCTGGCGGTTTTGAGATTCCCCTGGCTGCCAAAAGGTTGGCGGATACTAAAAGTTTTGACGCCATTGTCTGCTTAGGAACGGTTATCCGCGGCTCGACTCCTCATTTTGATTATATTGCCTCTGAGGTTGCTAAAGGAATTGCTCAGACATCTTTGCAATCCGGCATCCCGGTTATTTTCGGAGTTATTACCGCTGATACCATTGAGCAGGCAATTGAACGTGCCGGAACCAAAGAAGGAAATAAAGGTGAAGACGCGGCTTTATCTGCCATTGAGATGGTGAATGTGATGAGCCAGATTAAATGAAGCCAGAACTCAGAGAAGTGAAGCCGAGCTAAGTTCATTAAAATGCGCCGACGCACAAAAGCCAGAGAATACGCCCTGCAGTTATTGTATAGGTTTGATATTACCCGAGAGTTTCCGGATGATTGGGAACCGTTTTGGCTTAAGCAAGAAGAAGAGATAAACCGGGAAATAAAGGATTTTACACAAGCGATAGTTTTCGGCACTTTAAAACACCTGGATGAAATTGACAAAAAAATATCTCTTTTTGCCGCGAATTGGCAGTTAAAACGTATGGCGGTAGTAGATAGGAATGTTTTACGTATGGGCGCATTTGAGTTGTTTTACCTGGAAGACATTCCGGCAAAGGTCTCTATCAATGAGGCAGTTGACCTGGCAAAGAAATATGCAGGTGAAGAAGCCGGAAAATTTGTCAATGGTATCCTTGACCGTATCAGGAAAGATTGCGCTAAAAACTGATGCAATATGCCGACCTGCATATCCATACCAATTTTTCTGACGGCACATTCAGGCCTGCCGAAGTAGTTCTCCTGGCAAAGAAATCCGCTATAGACTGCATCAGTATTACTGACCACGATACGCTCAAAGCCTACGCATCTTTTTTTCCTGCCGAAGGCATAGAAATCATTCCCGGTATAGAGCTTAGCGCCGACATTGATAATAGCGAAGCGCACATCCTGGGTTATGGTATTGAGACTAAAGAGCGCTGGCTCCAGGAGAAGCTTGCAGAATTATGCGAGAATCGCCTTAAACGTATGGATGAGATGTGCCGAAAATTAAATGTTTTAGGAATACCGGTGAAAGTTGATGAGGTTCTTGCCTTTGCCGGAAATAGCTGCGTGGGCAGGCTGCATTTAGCAAGACTATTAGCAAAAAAAGGGTTTGTCTTGAGCCCGCAGGCGGCATTTAATAAATACATTGCTGACGGCGGCCCTGCCTATGTTTCCAAATTCGGGCTTAAGCCCCGGGAGGCAATCAGATTAATACTGGAAGCTAAGGGGATTCCGGTTCTGGCGCATCCGTATAGTTTAGCAAACCAAAATTTGATTCCCGAATTTGTTAAAGCAGGCCTTATGGGTTTGGAAGTTTTCTATCCCGAACATCGGCCGAGCCAGATAGAGTACTATCAGAAATTAGCCAAAGAATACGGACTTTTAATTACCGGCGGCTCGGACTGTCACGGCCAGGCAAAGCCGGAGATAAAGATAGGGATGACTAAAATTCCCTATACGTTGGTGGAAAAGCTCAAAGATGCCCGGCGCAGGAAATTTGCTTAATATGAATGAAGATGAATATTTCATGCAAAAGGCGCTTTCCTTGGCCCTGAAGGCAAAGGGAAGGACTTTCCCCAATCCCTTAGTGGGAGCCCTTATAGTTAAAAACGGAAAGATAATCGGCAAAGGTTATCACCGAAAGGCGGGCCTTGCCCATGCAGAAGTGGAAGCAATTGAAGATGCCGGAAAGAAAGCCAGGGGCGCAAGCCTTTATGTAACTTTAGAACCCTGCACTCATTATGGCCGCACCCCGCCCTGCGTAGATAAAATACTGGAGGCCGGAATAAAGAAAGTATTTATAGGCATAACAGATCCTAATCCGCTGAATAACGGGAAAGGCATAAAACTACTAGAGGAGCATGGCCTAGAGGTAAGCGCTGGTTTCTTAGAAGATAACTTAAGAAAAATAAACCAGCCATTTATTAAATATATCACTAAAAAAATGCCTTATATCAGCGTAAAGGTTGGGCAATCCTTAGATGGCAAGATTGCCACCAGGAGCGGTGACTCCAGATGGATTACTTCAGATAAGACGCGGGAATTCTCCCATAGGCTGCGCAATGAATATGACGCCATAATGGTAGGAGTAAATACTGTGATCAGGGATAATCCCATTTTGCTGCCCAGAGCAGCAGATAAACAATTTGCCAGAATCATTGTGGATAGCCATTTGAGCACGCCGGCTGACGCTCAAATATTTCAAAAGCCGGGCGCGCTTATTATCGCAACGGTTAAAGAAACGCTGGGACAGGAAATGGAGAATAAAGCTTTGCTTTCGCAAAAGGCAAAGATTCTGGAGGTAAAAGAAAACAACGGCCAGGTAAATCTCTACGATTTGTTAAGGAAGTTGAGCCGATTAGAAATTACCAATATCTTAGTTGAAGGCGGAGGCACTCTCATCGGTTCGCTATTTGATTTTAATTTGGTGGATAAGGTCTTATTTTTTATTGCTCCCAAGATTATTGGCGGAAAAGACGCCATAAGCTCGGTGATGGGCAGGGGTATCTCGCGCGTAGATAAGGCAGTAAAACTGAAAGAGGTAAGCTTTAAGAAAATAGGTGGCGACTTTTTATTAGAAGGCACAATTCATTCTTACTGATGTTTACAGGAATAATTGAAGAATTAGCCGCAGTCAAAAGCATAAGCCGTAGAGGCAATATTACGAATTTATCTGTTCAGGCAGATAAATGCGCGGAAGATACAAAAATCGGCGATAGCGTTTCCGTTAACGGCGTATGTCTTACGGCAGTTAAGACTGGCAGGAATATGCTTAATTTTGAGCTATTAGATGAAACAACCCGGCTCACCAATCTGTGCAGGTTAAAGGTCGGCGAGAAGCTAAACCTGGAGCGGGCCTTAAAAATAGGCGGCCGGCTCTCCGGACATTTTGTAACCGGCCACATTGACTGCTTAGGAATTATTCGTAGTAAAAATCACATTTCTGGGAATCTCTGTTTTGAAATAGCTATTCCTCAAGCCGCTTTCAGCGGCCTGAAGTTTATTGTTTGCAAAGGTTCAATCGCGGTTGACGGCATAAGCTTAACTATTGTAAACATTCGTTTAAACGTCTTCAGCGTCTATATCATTCCGCATACCATCCAGAACACCACCCTCAATTTTAAGGGCCCTTCTGACCGCGTAAACATTGAATTTGACATCCTGGCAAAATATCATCACTAATAATCCCGTTTTAAAGTTAATCCCGCTCTTTCTTACCCATGCGGATTATTCTATGGCGGAAAGGGCAGAGTTAACATCAATTATTGCTAAAGAGGGGCTTTTTTGATATACTTATTTTGTATGCGGATTTCGCCAATCAGAAAGGTACCGCGCCTTAGTATATGATTAAGTAAGGTGGGCGTAGTGCCGTTTTTCCGACAAGTAATAGATTGCAAAACGGGGCGTGGCTCAGCTTGGCTAGAGCGCTTGGTTCGGGACCAAGAGGCCGACAGTTCAAATCTGTCCGCCCCGACCAGATTTGACTTTGGGGGGATTATTGATGAATTGGTAAAAGGAAGTAAGAATAATGAAAAGAGGAAATTATGAGAGCTATTAATAATAAAAAGAAGTTACTCCAAATATGCAAAAGTAATGACATT
>MHGN01000039.1:0-25859 GCA_001805575.1 Omnitrophica WOR_2 bacterium RIFCSPHIGHO2_02_FULL_45_21
CCGCGATTCTGAACTGCAGGAACTGATAGACATAGAAAGAAAAGGCCATAATATGGCGGTTTTAAAGCAGGCCTTCATCAGTAATCAGGTCATCTCATCAATTGCCGGAGAACTTGACCATAAAAGCGGCTTTGAGATTTTTAGCAACACAGAATTTTCCCGCTTCTTTAGCGGAAAAGAAAAGGCGCTCTTTAAAAAATATATCCCCTGGACGCGCATACTAAAGGAGAGAAAAACTACCGACCGCGCCAATCGCATTATTGAGCTTATTCCGTACGTGCTAAAAAATAAAGATAAGCTGGTGCTCAAGCCCAACCGCGCCTATGGCGGCAAGGGCATACTTATCGGTAAACTGACAAAGGAAAAGAACTGGTCTGAATGTGTGCAAAAGGCCTTGGCAAAACCCGGAGATTATGTGGCGCAAGACCTGGTAGATATCCATCAAGAATCTTATCCCTTATTCAACTCCCGCAACAAAATAGAATTTGATACATTTTATGCTGTTTCGGGATTCGTGGTTAACCGCTGGAGAACAGCGGTCCTGGGCAGGTTTTCTAAAGAAATGGTAGTGAATGTGGCGCGCAAAGGAGGGATCATCCCGGCGTTCTTACTCTTATGAATGGAAATACCTTATCTATAATAAAAGTGCCTCTTGGCTGGTTGAGGAAAATGTATGACTGGACTATCCACTGGTCAAAGACAAAAAATGCCCCTTATGCCCTTTTTGGCATTGCCTTTATTGAAAGTTCATTTTTCCCCATCCCGCCTGACGTTTTATTGATTGCAATGGTGGTAGCAGAACGCAAAAAATGGCTGATCAATGCGGTTATCTGCACTTTTGGCTCAGTGCTCGGCGCGCTCTTAGGATACCTTATCGGCCGGGGCCTCTTTGAAACCGCGGGAAAGCTAATCGTGGATACCTATCATTTAGAAGCGGTGGTGGCGGTGATTGGCAGAAAATACCAGGAAAATGCCTTCTTGACTATCTTCACCGCTGCCTTTACTCCCATACCCTATAAAGCCATCACCATCACCGCTGGCCTCTTTAAAATTTCCCTGCCGATATTAATCATCGCCTCTATCATCGGCCGGGCAGGAAGATTTTTCTTAGTCGCAGGAGCATTGCGTATTTTTGGCGAAAAAGTCCAGAATTCTATTGAAAAATACTTCGATATCTTCTCTATCGTCTTTATAATCCTTCTTGCCGGCGGGTTCCTGCTGCTAAAATATGCCTTTAAATAATTTGGCCTGCTTTAGGCCTGCTCAAGCGCAAGAAAGAGGTCTACTTCTTCAAGATAAGCGTCCTCATCATGATCTAACTCTAAGGCCTCCCCAAGCTCATCCAGAGCAATTGCTTCTTCTATCAGCTCGTCGTCATTTTGCGCCAATCGCAAAGCGGCAGGATGCGGAAATTTATACAAAGATGCCGCGATTGCCAGAAAGAATACCGACAAAACCGCGTAGGCAAGAGCCGGCTTCAAGGAAAAGCGAGGAAGCGGTTTTAAACTAAGCGGACCGACAAGCCTATCATTGAGTTTCCTATCCAGGTCAATCTTAAAGTTATGCCAGAATTCTCCCTTCGGCTGCGGGATATTTTTTTGGCCGGCTAAATCAAGGATAGTCTTTATCTGGCTAAGCTGCTCCCTGCAATTATGGCAGGCATCAAGATGGTTCTTTACCTTGAGCTTAGCTGTTTCTGACAAACTATCATCCAGATAGTCATACAATTTTCTTTTTATCAATATGCACTTTAGCATCGCAGGCCTCCTTCCGCTTTAAGATACGGCGTTAAATACTTGCGTAGATTTCCTACTGCCCTAAAAAGGTGCACTTTAACCGTAGCCGGATTACACTTCAGTGTTTCTGAAATTTCCTGAATACTCAAGCTGTTTTGATGCTTCAAGACAAAACAGAGCTTTTGCATCTTAGATAATCTGGCAATGCATTCTTCTAACTCTTTGGCAAATTCTTTAGCCATTCCCGCCCTTCTCGGTTCAAAGCTTAAATCAGGAATTTCTAAGCCGGTCTTCTTGCCCTCCCGGTCATCGCTTATCTCTACGAAGATTCTACCTGCTCTTTTTCTTTTCCTTAAGAAATCCAGGGCGCAATTTACCACGATACGGTAAAACCAGGTAGAAAACCGCGACCCTCCCCGGAATCCTTTAATGTTTAGATATATCTTAATAAAGGCCTCCTGCAAAATGTCCTTTGCATCTTCAAGGTTTCTTGCCAGATTATAGGCAATGCCCAGGCCTCTCTGTTGATAAAAGCTAACCAGGATGTCAAAGCTGGAGCGCTTCCCGCATTTGACATCCTCTATCAAAACCGACTCATTAACTGCGGCTGCAAAATCCATAGGAACTTTATTTTTTTCCTTTGCCGCCTGTTCCTCTGGGGGCCGGGCCGCCGGCTCTATGCGCGCCGCCTTGTCCTTTACCAGCGCCAACACCCGCACCATGATCCCTTACCCCGCGGTCCTTCAGATCTTCCCTGCGGCCTCTTACATCCTCACGCCTGTCCTTGATCTCCTCTAAACGGCCGCGCAAATGCGGATGATTCTTTAAATACTCTCTAAACTTTTCAGGGTCTTCTTTTTTTAACTTTCTTAATTCCTGCATCTTCTCTCTATGTTTTGCAATCCGCTGGTATTTTTCCGGATCCTCGGTTTTTAGCTTCGCAAGCCTCTGCTGAAATTTCTCTCTGCGGCTTTCCATAATCTCTTTGAACTTCTCGGGATTTTCCTGCTTTAGCTTCAGAAGCCTCTCCTTACGTTTTTGTCTTATTCTCTCTGTAAGTTTTTGATACTTCCGGAGATCCTTCTCCTTCAACTCCCCCAATCTCTCCTTTATCTTCTTACGATGCTCGCTAACCTGTTCCTTAAACTTTTCCGGTTCCTTTTCTTTAAGCTCAAGCAGCTCCTGCTTATCCCAGCCCTTGTGTTTACCCTGCTCCCATCCTTTATGCAGCCCCTTTCCCGGCGCCTCTTCATTTTTTGAAATACCCGCAGGGACTTCACCTTCAGCCAAACCCAAGGCCGGACAAATAAGCAATAAAACTACCGCTGCCACCGCTAAAATCAACCCTTGTCTTTTCATCTTACTCCTCCTTTCTGGTTTACCTACTATATTAGACGAAATTCAGCCAAAAAGGTTTACAGATAAATTTTACCAAAATGGAGCCCCTCCCAGGCTAAAGCCTGGGGTTCCTTGCTTGGCGGAATACTTGAGCGGCCAAACCCATCCGCCCAGCCATCGGCGGGGCGGTTTTTGGCCGCGAAAGTATAAAAACCCCCTGCAGCATATTTTGCCGCAGAGGGTTATCTTAATTCGCATAATAACTTACGTTCAGCTCGCTTCCGTAAGTTGTGTGCTCATTAAATATCAAAATAAAGGTAGAACTCATAAGGATGCGGACGCATCCTCATAGGGTCTATCTCTCTTTTGCGCTTATACTCAAGCCAGACATCGATTACGTCCTTGGTAAACACCCCGCCTTTTAAAAGGTAATCGTAGTCTGCTTCCAGGGCATCAACTGCGCGGCGTAAAGACGAAGGAACCGTGGGTATTTTGCTTAGTTCTGCTTCGCTTAAATCAAAGAGGTCCTTATCCGTTGGTTCTCCCGGGTCAATCTTGTTCTTTATCCCGTCAAGCCCGGCCATTAGCATAGCGCTGAAGGCCAGGTAACCGTTACAAGCCGGATCCGGAGGGCGAAACTCAATCCTCTTGGATTTGGGATTATCTGAATACATCGGTATTCTCACTGCAGCGGAACGGTTCCTTGCCGAGTAAACTAAGTTTACCGGCGCCTCATATCCGGGCACCAATCTCTTATAAGAATTCGTGGTAGGAGCGCAAAACGCCATTAGGCTGTTGGCGTGCTTAAGCAGGCCGCCGATATAATATTTTGCTGTCTGGCTCAAAAGCGCATAACCGTTCTTATCATAAAAGAGGTTTACGCCATTCTTCCACAAACTCTGATGGCAATGCATGCCTGAGCCGTTATCGGCAAAAAGCGGTTTCGGCATGAAGGTTGCGACCATCCCGGCTTTTTTAGCCATATTCTTGATGATATATTTGTAAAGCAATAAATTATCTCCCATCTTGGTGAGTTTATCAAACTTCATATCGATTTCACACTGGCCGGCTGTGGCAACCTCATGGTGATGTACCTCTACCTTAATACCTGCTTCGAGCATCTTCAGGATTATCCTGCTTCTTAAGTCCTGAATTGAATCATGCGGAGGAACAGGAAAATAACCTTCCTTGAAACGTATTTTATATCCCAGATTAGGATTTTCATCGCGTCCGGTATTCCAATCTGCTTCATCGGAATCAATAAAGTAGTAACCGGAATTTTCAGTCTGATCGAAACGGATGCTGTTAAAAATAAAGAATTCTGCTTCAGGGCCAAAGAATACGCTGTCGGCTATGCCTGTGTCTTTAAGATATTTTTCAGCTTTCTTCGCGATATAGCGGGGATCACGGGTATAAGGTTTTCTGGTCAGCGGATCGTAAATATCGCAGATAATGCTTAAGCTGGGGACTTCGCAAACCGGATCCACTATAGCAGTTGATGGGTCGGGGATTAAAATCATATCCGACTCCTGAATCTTCTGAAAACCGCGGATAGACGAACCGTCAAATCCAATACCGTCAACCCATATAGAGCGGGTGATATCGTCCATCTCCTCTAATTCTGATGCGGGAATAGAAAAATGCTGCCATAACCCGGGCAAATCATTAAACTTTAAATCAATAATCTTGATATTTTTTTCTTTGATAATTTTTGGTATGTGCTGGATATCACTCTCGCTAATCCCGCCATTCCAGCGTAATTTTGTTTCGCTTTGTTTCTCTGAAGCCATTTTTACTGGTTTCTTTGCCATTTTCTTCCCTCCCTTTACCAAGCTATTCCTTTATCTTTTATCCTCGCTCCGCCAGGATCATCTTTCTCTTTAAAGGTTAAGCCTTGTAGTTTCTAATCTGGCTTGTCCTCTAAAGACCTAATATATACAAGTAAAAATCTGGTTATTTTGGTAACCCTTTACAATGCCTCTTCCCCTTTTTCGCCGGTTCTAATCTTTATACTATTCTCAATATTTGAGATAAAAATCTTTCCATCGCCGATTTCGCCGGTTTTTGCGTTCTCAATAATGGCTTTGATGATCTGCTCTACTTTGCTGTCCGGCACAATTGTCTCTAATTTTAACTTGGGCAGGAGTTCTACTCTGTATTTTTCACCCCGCCACTGCTGAAGCACTCCTTTCTGTTTACCGTGCCCTTCAACCTCAGAAATCATCAAACCTTCACATCCAATCTTTTTCAGGCCATTTCGCACTGCCTCCAGTTTTTCCGGACGGATAATCGCCTCAATTCTTTTCATTCTGGTACCCACCTCCTCCTTTTCCCGCTACAGTACAAAAGTGCGCAAGCGGAAGATAACCTCTTTTCAAGCTTCCTTACCGGCAGACAAAAAAGAATATGCCGGTTTTCTTCCTAAGAATTCCGGATAAGCAGTATTACCGTGTTCACCTATATCAAGCCCTTCAATTTCCTCCTGCAAGCTTACCCTGATACCAAAAGTGAACTTTAGGATAGCCCAGGCAATAAAAGCAGCTATAAATGTATATGCGCCGCAAGCAACTACGCCGGTTAACTGGGCAAGGAAAAGTTTACTGCCGCCGCCAAAGAACAAACCATTACCGGTAGCCACATTGGCGATTTTATCCTGGGCAAACAACCCTACTGCCAGCGTCCCGAAAACTCCATTTACTAAATGCACTGATAAGGCGCCTACCGGGTCATCTATTTTTAATTTATCAAAACCGATGACCGCCAGGACTACCAGAATTCCGGCAATTAATCCTATGACAATTGAACTTGCCACACTTACAAAAGCGCAAGGAGCGGTTATCGCTACCAGCCCTGCAAGGCAGCCGTTTAAAGTCATACCTAAATCTGGTTTGCCTAAAAGAATCCAGGAAAGCATCGTTGCGCTCATTATAGCGGCTGCGGCTGCGGTATTGGTAGTAACCGCAATATGACCTATAGCCAGAGGGTCTACAGCCATAGTTGAGCCGGGATTAAAACCAAACCAGCCAAACCAAAGGACAAACGTCCCTAAAGTTGCTAAAGAAAGATTGTGGCCGGGAATAGCATTAATCTTACCGTTAGTATATTTTCCAAAGCGCGGCCCCAGCAGCAAAACTCCTGCCAAAGCTGACCAGCCGCCGACAGAATGAACTACCGTAGAACCGGCAAAATCAAACATACCTTTCTGGCTCAACCATCCTCCTCCCCATATCCAATGGCCTATAACGGGATAAATGAACATAGTCATAATGAAAGAAAATAATATAAACGATTTATATTTTATTCTTTCTGCTACTGCCCCCGAAACGATGGTGGCCGCGGTCCCGCAGAAAACCAATTGAAAGAAAAACTTAGACCATATCGGAACTCCTGTCCAGCTTATAGCCGAGTAAACGCCTTGATAGGCCTCGCCCATTGCCGGTGAATTATCCGCGCCGCTTACGAAAAACAGGCCTTTCAACCCTACAAGCGGATTACCATCTCCAAACATAAGGCCCCAGCCCAAAAACAAAAATCCCAGCGAGGAAACCGCAAAAACAACGAAATTTTTAGAGAGAATATTTACGCAGTTCTTCATCCGCGCAAATCCTGACTCAACCATAGCAAAGCCCAAATTCATAAAGAAAACAAGCATTGCTGTAATCAAAACCCACATGGTATCTATGGCTACTTTCATATCCATATTGCCCGCTCCTCCTTTCTCGTTCCTAACTGATTACACAATTGCTATAATTTAATTGCAAAAATTCCCCCCTGCGCAGGGGGGAATTAATTTAATCTAATTTAACCCTAATCTCTCCTTAACTACCTCTGCATAAACTTTATTAATTCGGCCTGTCTTAAACCACCTTTCTAAAGTTGAGACATGTATGTCAATCATTTTAGATAAGGCATGTAAGGTATAACCGTTTTTTATCCTAAAGTGCCTTATCTTATTAATTAATTCCAGGTCTTCCATTAAATTAAAGCGCGATATCCCCTTCTTCTCCGGTGCGTATTCTGACGGCGTTATCTGCGGGATAGACAAAAATCTTGCCATCGCCGATCTCGCCTGTTTTTGCGGCGCCAGCGATTGCGCTGGCGAGCTTTTCTACATCATTATCTTTAACCACAAGCTCTATTTTTATCTTGGGTAAAAGTTCAAGCTTAAATTCTCTGCCCCGGAATTGTTCCACCAGCCCCTTTTGCCGGCCATGGCCTTCAATTCGGGTAATCATCATCCCTGGGTAGCCCATTTTCTCCAAAGCATCCCGCACCGCATCTAATTTTTCAACGCGAATCACTGCTTCTATCTTTTTCATCTGTCTTACCTCCTGAGTACTTTCAATTAACTACTCATGGTATAAAAATCAGGATACGCCGGTGTCCCGTGCTCAGGGATATCCAAACCCTTCAACTCTTCCTGGGGTGAAATGCGAATACCAAACATTGCATCCATTATTTTAAACATTATAAAACCTAAACCAAAGGCCCAGATTACAGCAACGGCTGCGCCAATGGCTTGAGCAATTAACTGCCCAGTTCCGCCGCCGTAAAATAAGCCTAGAGGAAAAGGCGCGCTGGTAGAATAATTACCATAAGTGCCGTCGGCAAAAAGCCCTACGCTAATCAAACCCCAAATACCATTAAGTCCATGCACAGAAACTGCTCCCACCGGATCGTCAATACCTAATCTCTCAAAACCATATACCCCTAAAACTACAATTAATCCGGCAATTAAACCAATGACCACTGCTGCCCAGGCCTCAATCCAGGCACAAGGAGCGGTTACCGCCACCAGTCCGGCCAAACAGCCATTTAACATCATACCCACATCCCATTTCTTGGTCTTTAAAAACACTATCATTATAGCAGCAAATGCGCCGGCAGCTGCAGCTAAATTTGTATTTACCGCTATCACAGAAATCCTTAAGTGATGCGCATTAAAGGTTGAGCCGGGATTAAATCCAAACCAGCCAAACCAAAGGATAAATGTTCCTAAAGCAGCCAGGGTAATGCTATGGCCTAAAATGGCCCTGGGTTTTCCATCTTTGCCAAATTTGCCAAAACGGGGGCCTAAAGCAATCGCTCCGGCTAAACCTACCATTCCGCCAATAGTATGCACCACTCCTGAGCCAGCAAAATCTAAGTGCCCTAAACCAAAAGGAAGTTTAGACAGCCACCCCCCTCCCCAGACCCAGTGGCCGTAGAAAGGATAAATAATCAAACTTACCATTGCGCTATAAATAAAGTAAGCCTTAAACTTTAATCTTTCTGCCACTGCCCCTGAAACGATAGTGGCCGCAGTAGCGCAAAAGACTAACTGCCAGAAAAAATCTAAATATTTACCTACATCATACATCTCACCGCGCAAGAAAAGACTCCCTGTGCCAAATAGCCCAAATTTATCAGCACCTTTCATCACGGTATAGCCAATGATAAAAAAGCACAGCGAACCGATCACAAAATCAATGGTATTCTTAGCCATCAAATTTGTGGCATTCTTTGCCCGGCAAAAACCTGTCTCCACCATAGCAAAACCTGCCTGCATAAACATTACCAAAAATCCGCAGACCAAAACCCAGACATAGTCCACTGGCGCCTGGGGGTTTGCTTCTAAGGTTGAGGCTCCGGTGGGGTCTTGAGCAAAGGACAGGCCAGCAAGACTAATTCCCAGAAATAGGGCAACTAACAAACTAAGCCAAATTTTACGCATTGCTTTCCTCCTCTTAGAATAAATATACCGCCTCTAAGCCGATGGTGTCTTGAGTATCCGCGGATTTCTGATTAGCGGTAAATATCTTGGAACTAGCCCCATCATGCCTGTATTCAAGGCGGGTAAGCAGGTCTTTATACGGCTTTAATTCCAGGGTAAAAGTTGTCTCCCAGAGGTCCTGGGTTGTTCCGGAAACCACCCTCACGCCCTGGCGGTCGCTCATAAATTCTGTGCGGTTTACTAAGCTCATCCAGGAATTAACATCGTATTTCGCATAAACCGCCACTCCTGACCAGCTGGCATCCTTATTTACCGCCACTAAATCCTCCTCATGGCCGTAATCTGCGTTTAGCATAAAGGTCCATTTGTCAAAAGGTTTATAAGTAACCAGAAAATCAATCAAGCCGCGTTGAGAATGGTCGTTGGAGGTTTGCTCAGGCCCGTACATACCGGCCAAAGTAAAGGACAACCAATCTACCGGCCCCCAGGCCAAAGCCCCCTCAACTGATTTAGTCTTATTATTATCCTTAACATTATCCCAGCCGTTATTTAGCCCTATATAGCTCTTTAGTTTATCCGAGAGCTGATAGCCGGCGCGTATACCGGTGTGGGTAAAAGGTATGGCGTAGCCAAAGAGCAGGGAACGGGTAAAATTCCAGTTATCCTTGGCCTCAATAACCTCAGCTCCGTGCATAGTGACAAACTTACCGATTTTAATCCACTCCCAGTTTCCAAAGGGCAGCTTAAAATTAAGCGGGGGTTTCAGGCTGATATAGGCCTGCTCTAAATCAAACTGGTCCCGGATTGAACCGGTAGGCGTAATTACTTCCGCATCCTGTCCAAAGAATAGGTCGCTGCGAAAACCCACTCCTCCTTCATCCGGAGGCAACCTTTCAAAGACAAGCTCTGCGGCCTGGAGATTAAAATTATTCGCCTCGGTATCAAATACCCGCGCGGTATTGGCGCGCGAATCAGGGCCGTTAAAATTATAGGTATAGCTGGTATCAATAAAACCGCTTAAACCAATATCCTTCAATGCCTTAACCAGCCCGCCCTCTTTCTGCTCTCTTTGAACTAATAAATCTTCAACTTTTTTCTGGATTACCTGATCCGAAAGGGAGCTGGGTGCAACTTCTTCATAAACTTTTAATTTATCATTCAAACTATCAACTTTCTTCTCTAATTCCTCAACTCTTTTTATCAATTTTTGCGTTAACTCATCTTTTATTCCTTCATCTGCCAGAGAAAATCCGCAAAAGGCAGCTAAAAACCATAGAACAAAACCGATTACCTTGCCTTGACTTAAGAATAAGCTCATTTTACCCATTTCTCCTCCTTAATGAGTCCCGCTGTTGGTGGGGCGAATTAATCCATACCTGTTTCTTTGAGCTACTGTATACACATATAAGTAAAAAACCTCTATTCTTGGTAACCCTAAAATTAATTATTTTCTTATCTCTTCGCCGGATAAGAATAACCCGAGTTATCCAATTTCCCGGCTAACTTTGCTTCAGGGTTTAAAATTACGCCCTTGGTAACCTCCTGGACAAACTTATCAAATCCCGCCCTATCTATAATATATCCCATCAGCTCCTTGGGCGGCTTAGGGTCTATGTATCTGGCAATAAAAAAATACACATTCTTGCATAGCGCCAAGACCGCATCTTCACTGGCATCCTCTATAAATGTAGCGGCTAAGCGGGGATTCCTTTTGCCTGTCCTGCCCCCAACGATTATCCGGTAAAGCGTCTTACCGCGATAAGCGGCCCGGGTAGGACACTTAAGGATACATTCCCCGCACTTTATGCAATAATCTTCATCGCGGATTATCTGATAATTTTCTACTCTCAGGGCATTGGTAACTCTTTCCTTACAGTTATCCAAACAGGCCTCGCAAAGGATACAGGCCTCTTTATCATATTCGGGGACAACCCCGGCAATGATTCCTATATCATGCATATGCGCCTTGATACAATCATTGGGACAGCCGCTGACCGCCACTTTAAGATGATAATTATTTGGATAGATCGCCGCCTCTATCTTCTGGGCAAGCAGGGTGGTGTCGGAGTTGGCAAACTGGCAGACCCGGTTACCGATACAGGCGCAGATATTCCTGGTGCCGCTGGATGGATACCCCTTTTGCGGCTCATCAAGAATAACATTACTATCTTTTTCAATCTCGTAAATCATCTGCCACATAAACTCCCTGACTTTTTCTATATCAGAAAGTTTAACCCCCGGAATCTCATAACCCTGGCGGGTAGTTAAATGCACAGTGCCATTGCCGAATCTCTGGCTCAGCTCTTTGATCACATCCAGATATTTAGCTTCCAGATGCCCGCCCGGAACCCTTAAGCGTACGGCAGTTTCATCCCGCACCTTAGAAATACGAAAGGCATTTTTGATTATTTTTTTAGTGTTATACACTATTAACTCTTTTCCTTATGAGTAGCAATACAATAGAGGGCGCCGACAAAGAATGCCCCTCCAACGATATTCCCTAAAGTTACATAAAACAAGTTATAGATGTATCCTAACCAGGATACGGCAGGAGTATGCGGGGCAAACAAAGACAGAGCTAACAAGGTCATATTCGCTATGCTATGTTCGTAACTGCAGGAAATAAAGGCGAACAGGCACCAGAATATCAAAATACACTTTGCCGTATCGCTCTTGGCCCGGGCAGAAGTCCAGAGGGCAAGGCAAACTAACCAGTTGCAGAGAATACCGCGCAGAAATAACTGCATTGCACCCAGATTCATCTTTGTTGCCGAGACCTTCTCTATAAAACCAGCGGCGTGAGAGATTGCTCCTGACTTTACCACCAGATAGGCTAATAAGACAGAGCCGATGAGGTTACCTGCCCAGGAAAACCCCCAGACCTTTAAGACCTCTGCCAGAGATACCTCCCGTTTTAAAAGGCCCACAGTCATAAACATATTGTTGCCGGTAAAAAGCTCAGCCCCGGCAAAGACCACCAGAGTCAAGGCAATGCCAAAAGAAACTCCCATCAGGGTCTTTAGAAATGCGGAATTAGCCTCAGCCAGGGGCGCGCCTACAGAAAATATCAAAACTATGCCGATGCCGATATAGCTGCCGGCTAAAATACTGGAAACTATATAAGAAAGAAATGACCTCTTAAGATAATCTATCTTAAGCCTTGCCGCCTGCGAAATGATTTTTACTGATTCTAAATACATAGTGGCTCCTTCCTAATCTATTAATTCCTTGGCCTCGGTATAACTAAACACCGGCCCATCAATACAGACATATTTATCGCGTATCCGGCAATGCCCGCACTTACCAACCCCGCATTTCATATGCCTTTCAAAAGAGAGCCAGATATTCTCTTCCTTTACCTCGCAGGCCAAAAGCTCTCTGACCGAGTTCTTCATCATTAAAGGCGGGCCTATAACAATGACCCTGGTATCTTTTCCGATACCCTTGACATTTTTAATAAAATTTACCACAAAGCCGATGCTTCCTAACCAGGCATAATCTTCTTCTCCATCAACCGTAATTTCTATATCTATACATTTATTACTCATATGGGATTTTTTCCAGCCTTCTAACTCCTGCCGAAAAAGAATATGCCTGGGAGATTTAAACCCTGCTAACACATCCAATCTTCTTAAGGTGGAATTCTGCTTATGTATATAGTGCTCGATTACCGGCTTGACTGCGGCTAAGGCAGAGCCGCCGGCTATAATCAAAAGATGCTCATCCTTAAATTTATCCAGAGGAAAACTATTGCCGTAGGGCCCTCTTAGATAAATTATATCCCCTGGATTAAGTTTAAAGATATGAGAGGTAACCTGGCCGACATTCCTTATAGTAAGTTCAATCCCGCGGCTTTCAAATCCGCTGATAGAAACAGGGGCCTCTCCGGCAAAGGCGAGCGAAACCATCACAAATCTTCCCGGCTCCTCCTTCACTTTATAATCAAGTAAAAATGACCACTCTACCGGCGTATGTTTTCTTATCTCTAACACCTTAACGGCTTGGGGTAAATAAATATTATCCATTTATCCACAGGGATAAGGCCGACCTCATTCCATTAAAGGTCGGGCCTTGCCGCGCGGGCCTCAATAATATGATTTATTTTCTCAATACATTTAAACATACTGATATATTCCGGGCAGGCATCGTCGCAGCGGCCGCAGCCGATACACATATTAATTCCCTGCCTCTTTCTAAAATCGTAAATCTTATGCAGCACCCTGTATCTTAACCTATCCCCTTCCTTTATCCTGAAATCATGATTACCTGCCAGAAGGGAAAATTTCTTTACCATGCAGGATGACCATATTCTTTTCCTTTCCTCTCCCGCCTTATCCTCACAAAGGATATCCTGGACGCTAAAACAACTGCAGGTAGGGCAGGTTATCGTGCACCTGCCGCAGGCGATACAGCGAAGAGTATATTCTTTCCAGATTTCATCCTCAAAAATAGAAGTATCTATATCCTGGGGAATTTTCACCGGGCGGCTATCCTGCTCGGCAAAGCGGGGCGGAGCAATATCTTCTGCATTGCCGGGAAAATAGGCCCCTAATTGCTCATCCTTCACCTGGATTTCATATCCGCCTTCCGCCTTCCTGATGAATGCCGACCAATCATCAGTTTTGTTTGTCTTAAAACTTACGCAGAAACAGTTTTCAAAAGGCCTCTCGCATTCAATCAGGAATAATTTTACTTTCTGGCGCAGGCGCTGGTAATAGAAATCCGTGTATCCGCCGCTGTTTAAGAAATGCGCATCCATAACCTTAATCGCATGGATATCGCAGGAACGCAAAAATATAATCGTAGGCCGTGTCCGATCATCTGCTTCCTCCGCCTTGTGGCTACGGCTATCGGAAGCCGCACCACTGGCCGCTGCCTTGTTATCCCTAAATGAAAACATTGCCTGGCGGATAGGAAGCAGCACGGATTTGGCTGAAAATTGAGTTTTCTTAAAAAACTCAATTTCATCAAAACTCCGCACCTCTTCATACGATACGAGGGCTGTCCCTGAAAATCTCCCCTTACCGGGCCTTTCCAGAGGAGCAATAATCGTCCAATGTTTACTTAAACTATCAAAAATACCCTTTCCTTCTTCACAACTAAATCTTGCCATCTTAGATTTTTCAGCCATATTTCTTAATTATCCCGCCTGATTAAAAAAGGCGCTTATATCCATTTACCAAGAAAATCGCCTCCGGCGATAACTTTAAGCGATTTTCGCAGTGGTGTAGGAAAGTGTTTTACTTTCCTACACCAGGACATAAGACGCCTGTGTCAAAATAACAAAGGCGTTCTTTATGAAAGAACGCCTTTGTCTTGATACTGCTGTGTACCTACTAATATAAGTAAAAAACTCTATCTTCCGGTAACAGCTGTAAAGATAATCTGCAGCAGAGTTATATCTTTACTACGTTTGTTGCCTGAGGGCCCTTTGGCCCCTCTCCGATTTCAAATTCAACTGCCTGTCCCTCGGCTAAAGATTTAAAACCTTCGCCCTGGATCGCATTGTGGTGAACAAAACAATCTTTGCTTCCATCATCAGGTGTTATAAACCCATAACCTTTTTGGTCGCTGAACCACTTAACTTTTCCTTTTGCCATTATCCACTACCTCCTTCCAGTTAAAATTTTAGCAAATAACGGCAGAAAGAAAACCCGCAAGTGAATTATGGCTTTGGCTATTTGGTATGCCAAACCATTGCCTTATCGGCTTATCTTTTAGCTTACGGTTATAAACTTCTACTTGCCTATTTACTATTGGGTTTAATATACTTCAACTCTCTCTGTTTGTCAATGAAATTAAAATATATTTATTTTTCATCCTCTTCAATCTAAAATCGCACCGCCTGCCCGAGCCAGAAGATACAGGCTATGGCTATGATATGAATAATCCACCAACCAGGTTTAAATAGTAAGAACCGGTACATGGGGGCCTACCTCATTTCCAGAAAATGTTTCCCAGGGCATATACTATTGCTAAAGTAAAAAGATGCGCCCACCACCAGCCCATATTCGGATATCTAAAAAAACGCCCGCGGGCGGCTAAGTCCGCTTCTGACTTTAAGAATTCCAAGTCAAACAATGCTTTTCCTAAGGCAAATTTTCCCCATAAGATAGCTATATCGGCAAATGTCGTATTCAAAATAATGCCCTCCGGCGTAATCGGTCCTTGAAAATGGGCAAGTGAAAAATGCGCCATCGTGATGCTGCCGATGATGGCTAAAAAACCATTGCTGATATAAGCTAAGGCAAGCGTTGGCCTAAAGCAAAAAAGTAGCGGCAGGCAAAATACGCTTCCTATTCCGGAGATAAAAGGTATCAGGTTAGCCGCGTTCTTTAGCGGAGGATGTATCCTCAAGTGCAAGCACCATCCGCCCAGGCCAAGGAAAAATAAAGCGGCAGCCAGCTCCACTTTGATTATATTTTTCTTGTTCATATGGGATTTTCGTATGGCAGGCTATTCAACCGTCATCGTAACGGCGGGAGCGGCCGGGAAAATTTCATCTGCTCCACCTTGGTATTGTATAGAGTTTGAAGTATCAAAAGATACGCGGACTTTACGATTTGAAGCTCCGTCAGTAACGGTAATAGGGGTAGCTGAAAAATCCTGCTCTTGCGCAAGAGGGATATTGCCGCCGGTCAACGTAATTGTGCATTCAGCTGCATTAGCCGCGACCCCTGTGTAGGTGCATCCGCCGTTGGCGCCGTTTACCGCTAAAGTGTAACGCGCGCCGTCGTTTCCTTGTATATTAAATATGGGGTGCGGGGTAACGCGTACTTTTGTATAAGTCCCATCGGAAATTGGCAATCCGGAAAAAAAAGCCCCTGCCGATTGTCCGGAATTTACCGCGGATATATCAAGCACGGCAGAGGTTCCTTCAAAAGCGGTAATCCATTGCGCGCCATTCCAAATCTCAAATGTTTTTACCCTTACCTTGTAGACCGTAGCCGGTCCTGTGGCAGAAACAGCAGAGACAAAAATCAATAATGCCAGAAGGGTAAATAAAAACACGCGGCCAAGGCGCATATTATGTCCTCCCCCCCTCAACGATCAATCCGCCTTTTGTCTTGCGGTGTGTTATAACCGTGATATCAAAATCCCTGACCACCCGCTCAAGCGTTTTATTTCTTACATTGATTTTAGGAAAGGCTTCTTCGGAGCCTTTAAAATCTTTTAAGATATCCCGCGGGTGAAACGAGGTAAACTTAAGCGTTAAGGCTCCTTCAAAACGGTACGACTCCTTTTTTCTCTTGTTATCATCTAATACCTTAAATATCAGCCGGGAATTCTTTATCGGGTTATATTCAAGGCGCATACTCCATCCCAGCTTATTGCGAAACTTCTCAAAACTATACCAGTATCCACCTCCATAAATTTTCAGAAACGGTAAATACGGCAGAGGACTGCCTAACTCCCAGTCAAGGCCGTTTGCCACTTTCTCAAAATACTGCCCTGAGGGATCATCGCGCACCAATCTAATGCTTGAGACCCTAAAATAGGTATTCAGCCGGGCTTCCGCCCCTTTATCGGTAAACGCCTCTAATCCGATGCCTGCGCGCTGATGCTGATGAAGATCCTGAAAATCATAAAACATATTTGCCCCTAATAGGTATGCCTCTTTAAAAATACGCCGGGCGCCTAATCCCATATTGTAAACAGTACGGTAATCGCGAGAGGCAATGCGGGCGTGGTTAAAAAGCACGGTTTCATTTTCCTCTGTGCCGAATAAAGGCTGCAGCGACTCAAGGAAATAAATCGGCTTGATTTTGGTGCCTAACTCAATACCAATCCTTGTGCGTTTTACCCATTCGGGAAGATCGGCATCCTCTGCGGATAAATCCTGCTCTGAAGAATGCTCCCGGAGACCAGGAGAGGCAAGCGGCGGGATTTGCTTAGAATCTTCCGCATTAGTGCAGATGGGAGCGGCCTGAAGGTAAGCAAAGAGAAAAAACACAACCCAGAGATATTTATTAGCCATTGCCCCTATTTTATAATTATTTTTTGATTTGTCAAGAACTCTTGTTTGTTGTGTCAAGCCAAAATAGAAATGTCGTATTGTTACCAAATTATAAATGTCGTATTTTTATGTTGTTAGTAGCAGTTCTTTTTCTTTTTGGCAACCTTTGCCGATCTCAAGTGCGGCTTGAATATGACTCTGCTTCTGCGATGAGGTTCGAAGTTTTTTAAAGGCGAAGAGTTGCTTTAAGGCGCCGCCTGTCGGCGCTCCCACATCTCCCGCGCAGCCTCTCCTCATCCGGGAAGCTCAATCTCAAACACCTTCCCTGGCTCTATTTTTATGCCCTTATAATCTCTGTTTCCTTTCAGCCCTATTCTTAAGTCATATTCTCCGGCAGGCAGGTCGAGCCGTTTGTTCATAGGCCCAGAGGCGATGATACCATCAGCGCCGGCCAAATAAAGGTATATTTGTTCGGTAAGCTGCTTGCCTGAGGCATCCAGGCCTTTGATAAGAAGCGCGCCGAATTTCGGAAGCTTAATTTCGGTTATCTCGCCCGGCTTTATCATGACATCCACATATTTCGCATCGGGCTGCGAATTTACCTCAACATTGTACTCTCCTGGCGGTAGGTCTTCTGGTTCGTTGGTATAACCCACCTCAAGCGTTTCCTTCCAATCGCCTTTTTTATAAACCCGAAGATGTATCTTTAAGGACTTGCCTTCAAAATCATTCGCCGCAATATTAAGGCGGCCTCGCTTGGGAAGCTCAAGCGTTGTAGTCTCGCCGCGCCGGACAACTACACCCTCAAAGGTGATATCCGGGTCTAAATCCACAAAGACATAATAACCGCCTGAAAGCGCATCAAGGGGGGTATTGACTGTTCCGCTGGTAAGAACATTATCCCTATCTTGGGGGTCATACATAAAAAAGGAGTCCTTTATCGGCTTACCCACGGCGTCGTCTCCGGTGATTAAAATCTTTCCGTATCCGCCTGCCTCTAACTCTATGGTCTTTCCTTCCTCTATACTAACTCCCCTAAACCAGATATGCGGCCGGGAGAGTATCCTTATATCGTAAATTCCTGTAATCATTTCAACTGCCTCGCCTGTTTTGGCGGCATATAATATATTCTCCGGCTTTGGCTCTGCGCCTGCCTGGTATGCGTAAAACTTCTCTTCCTCTGGCTGCGCTTGCGGCCCTATATAATTTATCGCGAGTTTTCCTGTCCTGTTCGGCTCGCTTCCGCCGGCAATGGTATAAAACCCTTTTGGAGGCTGGGAAGCCGAAGCCCTCTCCCTAAGAAAGGCGTATGACTTATCCGCCTTTCGCCTCAGATTTTTTATGGTGAGCCCGGCCTTGCCTTCGGTTAGCTCTACCGCCCCCTGGCTGTAATCTTCGCCGCCCAATCCGGCGAAATGGCGGTATCTTCCCGGCTCGATACACTCAAGCCACTCCGCATAATCCGAAGACGGCTTTTCATCCCTTACAACGATGAGTTTATCCAGCCCATCGGATAATTTGAGCTCAAACGACGGAACCTCATCAGTGGCGGCATACCTATCTCTGAATTTGACCATATCCTGTACCTGCGCCAGGCGCTCAGCCTTAAGGGATTGAGCCCGAGCGTAATCTTCTTTAGAGAATACGACAAACCTCTTACGAAACTCGCCGCTCTTTGCCAGCTCAAGCGCCGCGCGGGCATCTATAAACGCGCCCACCGCATCCTTGCCACGCGTCCAGATGAAGTTGCGCTCTACGGGGATAAGAGAAAGCATATGGTATTGAGCGAGGTTATCTAACAGAAGCTCTTCATCCTTACCCATAAGTAGCAGGTACGCCTTGCGCCAGGAATCCATCTCTTTATTTACCCACCGCGGCTCGTTATGCCAACGCAGGCCTCCTTCTTTTCCCTCGCTGAACGCGCTTGCGATTATCACCTGCCGGACCTCCTGCGGCGTGAGTTTGGGATTCACCGAAAGGATAAGCCCTGCCAGGCCGCTCACATGAGGGGCGGCCATACTTGTTCCTGCCGCAAAATCATAACTCGATGGTGTTTGGGCGACACCACTATATACCGAATAACCCGGGGCAGAAACCCTAACCATATATCCGTAGTTTGAAAAGTCCGTCAGCGCGATTGTGCCGTCCTCGTACATCCCCACCGCGCCCACTGCCAAACTAAAAGGGCTATGCACAAAGGCATTGAAATCTCCGGGAAGGGTATCGTTTCCTGCGGCAACGACTACAACCGCTCCCATCGCCTCGCAGGCGGCGAAGACCTTATCCACAACCTGCTGGTCTTCTTTTCTCTCGGATAAGAAATAACCTAAGGTTTCAGCCTGAGTATCCGGATCTTGATAATCCTCTATATAACTATCGAGAAAGGACGGGGCTATACTTAAGTTTATGACATTCGCGCGGTTTTGAACGGCAAAGGCTACGCCTGCTAACGTATCGCTTACCACTAAACCTACCTGCACCGGCATAATACTGACGCCGGGCGCAACCCCGCTTGTTCCGGCGGCATTATCTGCGCTTCCTGCGGCGGTGATAGCGACATGGGTGCCATGCATGAGATCATCAGCCGTTCCCACCTGGCTTCTTCTGTCTTGCGCCCGGCCAGAGCCGGAAAGGGCTATCCGCCCTTTTAACTCTTCATGTTCAAGCAAAGTCCCTGTATCAACAATCGCGATTACGATATTCGGGTTTCCGCGTGTTATATCCCATGCGGCTTCGGCATTTATCGCCTTCAGGTTCCAGTCATCCCAGGGGTTGTCGTTGGTAAATACGGGGTCGTTAAACCTGGCAGAAGTTTTAAATACTGACTGGTAAACTACCGCCTCTACGTTCGGGTTTTTCCTCAATTTCTCTTTTAGCTCCTCGCGGCGCGATAAGGGAACCTCAAGCTGCACAATCCTAAAAACTGGTATCTGGCCGACGATCTTTATATCTTCGCCTGCGATGCTCTTTTTGAATGACTCGACGCTCCTATCCTCTTTTAAAAGAACGACGAGTTCGTTCGGTATGACCCGATATGGCACGCCCGGTATCTCAATCGCTTTAGAAATATCCGGCGGCCGCACGTCGGGCATCTTATGCGGACTTTCTTTTGGCCTGCGCCCGCAGCCTGCCAATACTGCCATCGCAGCCGCTATAACTGAAATAATAATTACAGCTTTAAGGAAATTTTTCATTTCTTTCTTTACGATTTCTTGCTTCGTTCTCTCCAAAGTTCAATCAGGCTGACCACGGCGAAAAAAAGAATAATCCCTATCGCCCAGCCGATGAAGGAGAGCGAGAATAAAAGGAATACATTCCACTTGCATCCGAAGAACTTTGCTATTACGACCGTCACAATCGAAGCTAAAAATACCCTCCACCATATTTCGTATACTATCATTTTATCACTCCTCTGAATATCTCTCCAAGGGCGCGCAATGCGCCCTCAAGCTCCTGCTCTAGATTTATCTGAACTGCCCTATGCGCGAAAATAACCGCTATCACGAAAACAGCGGCCAGCGCCTTAAACGCCGCCTTTTTAGCGCCCAAGGGCCATCCCATTATTCCACCCACCAACAACCAGTATACGAAGAAGAATATATTCTGAAATAGCTGCGGAAGTTTTAGTTTCACATCCGATATAAGCATGGGGACGCCTGCGAGAAAATTTATGATGCCGCGCACTGTCTGGTTATCCCATGCGTCGTTTAATCTTGCGAGCACAACAGCGATTAGCGCTCCGCTAACCCCAATCACGCCGCCTATTACAATTGGCTTCTTGACATTCATTATCTTACCCACCTTCAGATTTTTTCCGGGCGAACCTTCATTTTAATTTGGTCTAATTCTGGGGACAGTTCTGGACACCTCGGCTCCGCTTAGGCTGAGGCATTGGACACTTCTGGTAAAGATTTACTCCCCTTTGCGGAGGAACTTCGAACTTTTTTAAAAAACTCTCAAGCCCACCTTCTTTTCCGCCTTTGAAGATGAAGTCTCCAAGGAAGAAAACCGTATCATCAGGCGCTTGCAATAGCGAATGATATTGAAGTGTGAAAAATGATAATCTGATGTCCACCAATAATTCATACTGAAATCCTGTTGATTTCTTTTTCCAACTCCCGTAATTTTTCTATGATCTGGTCAAACGTAGGCGGTTCTTCAAAAAACATCTGTTGCATCTGACGATAATCATTTTTAAGCGCGCTCATTTGATCTTCGCGAGGTAATAGCCGCAAGCCTGACGGCGTTGCTTCCTCGTAATGCGCCCAATTAGCCTTGAAAAATAAAGCCTTGTGCTCGGCAACAGTTTTTAGCAGTGAAATATTCTCCAGGGCCCGCTTATATATTGGAGAATCGGCCATCGCGAATATGTCGTAATAATGACGAGACATTCGCGGAGGCGCATTCTTTTCAGATGGATAATAATAAATCATATGCAAAATCGTGGCCTTCTCCCAAAAAGTCCTCTCCGCCGCTAAAACACGCACAGAAACCCCTTCAACGATCCGCTCTCCGGGAACATTCACGATATATGGGACAATTGTCGCGGTCTCAACCGGCCAGTGATCCGCACGGGCGCCGAATTCGATTTTGACTGATGATTTCACATAGCTTTCCACAGTACTCATCATAGCATGAGGAAAAGTGAACAGAACCGTTTGACCGTCTGGGTCCTCTGAATCAAAACTTAGCTTCCATTCTTTCTTATTGGGAAGTACCGCCGCAATTACTTGCTTTAACCCGGGAACGATAACGTCATCGATCTTCGTCTTGCATACCACCTGCAATTCCTTAAGCCGTTTCTGATTTTCTTTATTGCTTTTCTCTTTATCCGGCTCGATCGTTTTGGCTTTTGATAAAAACGGCCTCTCTATGGAAATATCAATGTCCTCTGAAAATCGTTTTATGACGTTGTAGCACTTTGAAAGCGATGTCCCGCCTTTAAAAGTCAAATGCCCTCCGACCTCCGGCAATGAAAAAATGACTTTTAGAATCCAACAGACCCAAAAATCCTTCTCAACTAATTGCGGCATAATATTTAAGTTGGCCGCAGCTACCTCGAAGTAGGCGCGTTTATCTTTAGCGTCAAGCGATATGAATTTATCCATAGGCCTATGATCCCTGAAGTTTTTTAAATATTGCTCCTATCCACGCAGGTGCATAACGAAAATCACGCATCAGCTGACGTTTATCTTCGCTCGTTAATCTATTTTTCAACATTCCTATCACTTTATCATCTATGTGAGTTTTTCCTAAATATCGCAACGCCTGAATAACTAATCCGCTGATATTCCCGGCAGTTGCCATATTCTTGGGTGTTGTTCTTTTCAAAACAATCTGTTGTTTATTAATCTGCACCGTTCTATTAGCGCCGTCTGTCAGGAAGACAATTTTCGCTGGTACCTGCTCGGTTAAGCCAAGAAGATTGGCGGCATATGCACCTGAAGACTGAATTTTTAAGTTATCCCTTCCCGCCAATGCTTGAGCGATACGCTCATAATTCGCTGGCAATTCCCCCAGCACAGGGTGTTTCTCTGGATAATCATAGAGGCCGCGCGCGAGCCGTCGAATAGTACCGGAATCTGCTAAACGCTCTAAGGCTTTAGCCACAGCTGTGCGGTTACCAAGATCAAGAAAATGACTTTTCGTAAAAACAAAGCCGCTACTTTTGCTATATATCTTTTTTTTTATTTTTGTTACAATGCTTTGCATGATATTCCTTGCTTTTTGATGTCGCAAAAAGTATATGCTTTTTGCGACATAATGTCAAGCTATTTCTTCTTCGCTGTCATCTCCAAATTAAAAGTGCGCTCTTTTTAAAGGGATTTACAATTTAAAAGTGCACTCTTTTTTATGCCATACATGTAAGAAAAAGGAGGCTTACGAGTATGGCGCGGGGCATAGAAGTCACTATATCGATATCTATTGACAGCCTGTGAAACTCCTTCAAAAGCAAAATCATGCTTGTGCCGCCTTTAAATACGAACGGAATAGAAGATTTGCCTAACCCACACAGTAAAGCAAGCGCGTGTATCGACTTCTCCAGCAAAGCCGGATCGACACTACCCATCTCCTGCTTTTTTCTTACTACCCATTCTTTCGTAAAGCATTGATTTGCAATCATAAATACAATCAACTCCAGCCACTTTTTATAAAAAAGTGGCTCAAATGGATTTTATCCGTTCTATTATCCCCTCGGTCTTCAATTTACGCCTTTTGGCATAGTTAAGCAGGGCCCCGACATCGACCCGTCCAGCCGCAAGAATGTTCCCCAGTACCCGGCAATGCTCATCTTCATCCATAAGATTCAAAGCCGATGCCTCCACCAGAAGATCAACCAAGATTTTCTCTATATCTGCCAAATGCCCGCTTGAGCGTTCACGAGTAACGGCTGGCCGGATTACCACGGTTTTCTCCCCTATACTGAATTTTCGCGCGTCATTCCCGCGCGGGTTCAGCCATACATCATAGCCGAAATCTTTCAAGAAGTCGTAAACTCCGCTCATGGTACCGCGATCCACATAAACAAACGTAACGAACCGCGTAAGCATATGGTGAGCGAATGATTTCAACTGCTCCGTAGACCAAACCGAAAAAGGAAGAAGCGGATATTTTTTCTCCATAGCCGCGATTACTTTCTTAACAGGCCGCTGATCCAATTCGAATGACTGCTTGACGAACGAATACCATCCCCTTCCGGCGCCATATAAAATACCCTCTTTGCCGAAATCAACCAGATATCTGTTTAAAGTACCTAAGCGCACTCCGGCAACGAGATTGCGCAGATCCTTCCTGCTGAAATATCGCTGATTTCCTTTCAACTTCTTTTCGATTTCGTCTTTCAGTAAATCCTTAAAATCTATTTTATTCGTTTTGGTCAATGCAAACCTCCGATTCTACTAATCATCAAATGCGCGCGCATCTTTTTTGAATTTAACCTTGAGCAAATAACAGCCCTTTTCTTTTTTTACTGATAGAACCTTGATCTCCCCTGCCATATCAGGATCTTCCATATAACCGGCCTTACCATCGCACTCAAAATCAAAATAAACAGGGCCTCCGCACGTGGAACTGGAATGCGAATCACATTGGGATATCACGATTCTCTTGAGATTAAAAATGATGTCTTTGCCTTTTAAGTCTTTTTGTATTTCACTCATAGGTTTTCTTTACTTTCTGATAAATATTCGCCCACCCTCCGCATTAGCAAAAGCAACCGCTGTCTCTACGATTGCGTCCATCTCGGATAAAGACTGCTTCCACTCAACCATTGTTGATTCAGTAGAACCAATTAACCTCAGATGGCCGCTGGCTTATAATTACAAGTCCCACTCCGTATTTACGTCCTTCTTTCGCTATTTTTTCAAATATTTTAATAGACACTTCATTTGCGGCGTCACCTTCGGAACGCAACGGGATATATAGGTGCGCCTCATCGCAAAATAAAGCTATCGGATGACGTTTCTCCAATAAAGTCCATTGTTGCAATGAAAATGTAAGTTGTCCGACAAGACTCACAATCAAAGGAAGAATGTCCGAAGGCACCTCAGAAAAATCAGTAATCTTTACTCCGCGAAACTTATTCTATTTAGTAGAATTTATTCTCACTAAACGAATACAACTTGATTTTTGTTGCAAAAGATTGGTCAGTTTTATTTCTTTTTATATAAAAACTTGGAGCGATAACATAAGCCTGTATTTTTTCAAAATCAGCCTCGGATGTAATCTTTTTTAACCACTTAAGATATCTGACTACTTGGTTATAAGCCTTAAAGTTGGCTTGGTCTCTCTTAAGCTCAATAATAACGTTCGGAATTGTACCTTCACCAATTCGGTTTGAAAGACCATAAAGACAAATATCAGCCCTATCCATGTTTGCCGGTTTAAACGGTGATATAGGAACCTGTCGACATAAAATATAGTCGTCTTTTGGAAAAAGATGTTTAAACGGATCGATATCTGCCAATAATGAGAATTCCAAATGAGCCTCATTTTGATATTTCTTGTCATCAGGCAAATAATCCGCACTAAATATTTGCTGATTTTGTCCAATAATAATTGTTTCATCTGATGACATGTCGAATTTTTTAACACTTTCCGAAAGCAACCTAAGTGCAATCGAAGATTCCCCTGGAGTTAGAGTACAAAAACCCATGCCCTGAATGGTATTTGATGGAAGAGGGTAGGGGTATTTGCCAAGTTCGAAATATAGGTCATCAGAAGATATTTGCTTTCCTGTTACGTCGTTACTTTTTTCAAATTGAAGAATAAAAGGTTGTGCTCGGTCTTTGCCTTGCACCTTAAATATTCCTGCTTTATCTGTCGCCACATACCTATGACTTTCATCCCAAAACAACTCCGCATTTGCAATTCGCCCTAAAGGGCTTGTTTTTCCGTTCAAATAAAAAGAAGCTACTCGGGAATTACCTTTTACCAGGCCACCATAAACGATCTTTCTTTTAAGAAAGAAAAAAATGTGTGTGCCTTGCCTACTACACGCATAATCCGCCAACACGCAATAGTGTCTGCTGTAAGGCGAAGGATTTGGCGCCATAATAGGAGGCATCAAAAATCCATAAATCCCATATTTCAGATATAGCGCCAGAGTTTTTTCGTCATACAACACGATAAATAAACCACCATTCATCTTATCGGTAATTTCTTTTGTCATAGTCCTCCGGACTCGTCATGCCAAATGCTATCCCTAAAAATATTTATAGCTTCATCGTTACCAATCTTTCTAAAAATAAACAGATGTTCATGCATGATCAATAGGAAATCTTTTTCTTGCGCGTCCCAATACCTTGTCGTCGTACAATTGTACTGAACCTTGATGACGTCCTCTTTTAAAATAAATCCGGCCTTTAGAAAACGTTGCATTACAGAAAAGGCCAACGGAACATAATGTCTGCGACGGCGAGTATCGCCAATGAGAATAGCGCAATACTTCCCGGGCTTTAATACGCGATAACATTCCCGAGCAACTTTTTCAATCTCATCGCAAAATTTAGGAAGACTACTTATGCCGGAAATATCTTCTTCGACATTTTTGTTTCCATATTTAATAATGTTTAAGTACGGCGGGTGAGTTGCAATAAGGTCGATGCTATCATTT
>MHGN01000039.1:25870-26649 GCA_001805575.1 Omnitrophica WOR_2 bacterium RIFCSPHIGHO2_02_FULL_45_21
TAGAGAGCAAGCATCGCCTTGCTTGATAACCGGCTCATAACATTTCTCACAATTGAATTTGCATGATTCTTGAGCCAGTTTGACGACTTCGGGATGGATATCAAAACCTATGCCCTGACGACCTAAAGATTTTGCTTCGATCATAGTTGTGCCACTGCCGACCATCGGGTCCAAAACAGTATCGCCTTCTTTGGAGTAGAGCCGGATGAGATTACTGGGGATTTGAGGAGCCCAATTACCGCGATATTTTGCGTTATGCGTTAACCACTTACCGCGATTGGGGAATGACCAGACAGTTGTCGTCTGAACTTGAAATTCTTCATCTTTTGGCTCTGACTTCATTTAATATTTTCCTTGATAATATGTTCCAAAACTCCGTTTTCTAAAAAAGCGAGATTGAGAACAAAATCTATATGGTTGAAAGCTTCTTCGAGAGGCCGGAGAGTTGTTTTCCAGCCTAAACCATCCGTAATCCAAATAAACGGATGTCCGCTTTTTCTAAGATAATCTTGAAGCGCTTTATATTCGCCTGCGGTAGCCTTGAGCTTTGAACCTCCTCCACCATAAAAATTCGTTTCTATGAGATATAAATTTTGTCCATTATGCACAACGAAATCATACCTCCGCGATGATTTGTCTACCGGCACATCAATTCCAAAAACATCTTTTATTTTTCCCGCAGTAGCTTCTTTAAGAAAACGATATTTATTTTTCTCACATAAACCAGTCAAGAAAACTTCAATGATACTTTCCATTGTAGTTCCACCAAGATTTTTGCG
>MHGN01000039.1:26661-29090 GCA_001805575.1 Omnitrophica WOR_2 bacterium RIFCSPHIGHO2_02_FULL_45_21
AAGCCCAACCTCTATGCCAGTAACATAATCAATGACGTTTTTTATCTTCTTTCCGGTAAATAGATCCGCTAATCCTGAAAATTTCATAAAATTTATGATTTTAACTACATCGGAATTTGCCAAAACATCCTTATCGGAAAACGCAAATGATTCGAATTCCAATTTTCCTTTGGTAAAATCTGCTAGTATCTCAAAATTATTTTCTCTGCAGGCAAGCAGAATGGGGATAACTTTTACAATTGAAGGGTGTTTGCCAAGCAGGAACTTCATCTCGACATCAAAATTGTCCTTTCCGATAAGATAATTCAGGATATTAAGGTCAACTTCGATACTTTTTATCCCACCGAACACCGTTGCCCAATTAACAAAATAATCCCATGTGGTATTTGATTTTTTAAGAGTTAAGATAAGATGGTTAAAAACATCCTTACTACTCGAAAGCCCAAGTTTCTTATAAATATCCAATGTTTTCATATTAATAGTTCATCACTAGAATTTCAGTGATGACGCCCCTCCTCTCAGCATTGCAATTAATTAACCTTCTCGCATTTAAGCGTTCAATACGATGCCCACGATATAAATCATCAAAAAAGTTATCATCAGGATTAATGTTTTTTGGATCGGAATTGCTGAGCATAACAAAAGCATCCTTCTTGTCCAATTCACCATAGACTTTTCTCAGGCGTTTTTGTTCTTGGTCGTCGAAAATATCTTTTGAATAACTCGTAAAACTTGCAGTCGTACTGATGGGACGATATGGTGGGTCAAAATAAACAAAGGACTCATTATCTGCATACTCGAGACATTGCGAAAAATCCCCGCAGGAAATTTCGGCTTTCTGCAATAGTTCACTTACAGCATAAAGATTGTCTTCATTACAAATGGTGGGGTTCTTATACCATCCAAATGGCACATTAAATTCACCCTGCGAATTTACACGGTATAAGCCATTAAAACAGGTCTTATTGAGGAAGATTAAAAGCGCAGTCCGGCGAACAACGCTATTAGATGCCTTTCGACGTAAAAATACATTAAATTCTTCGCGTTTATCATAATATAGTTTTTCTTTACTCTTTTCAGAAGCCGAGAAATATTCCAGCTCTAATTGATTCAGCTCTTTGATCAACTTCCCGATATTTTTCTGAATAACTTGGTAACAAAGATTTACAGCAGGATTGATTTCGTATAAATATGCGGATTCAAAATCATACTGCTCGGACAGCCAAAAGAAAAGAGCGCCACCACCCAAAAAAGGCTCAAAATATTTCTTAATGCGTCCGGTCTTAAGTGCTGGTGGTAAATGTAAGGCAATTTGATCAATAAGTTGCCCTTTGCCTCCGGCCCATTTCAAGAATGGCCTAACCTGTCTTGTTGTTGTAATCATTTATTGCTCCTCAAGATTCGGAATAACAGTTACCACGACACCCTGTACTTGGAAATCCCTCATTGCAACAATTGGTTTATGTGTTTTGTTGGTAGATCGCGGTCTTAGAACAGCAGCGTGACGAGAGGCAGAATATTCTTTTATCGTAACCTCATTATCGACAAGCGCAACTATTGTTTCTCCATTTTCTGCTGTTGATTGTTGCTTAACAAGAACAAAGTTGCCATCATCGATACCTTTCTTATTCATCGAATCACCCTTTGCTCTGAGAAGGAAATATTTATACGGAGGACGAGCTAATTTAGTTGAGACGGGAAAAACAGCTTGGATATTTTCTTCGACAAGAATAGGAGTACCGCATGGCACTGAGCCTAATAACGGCACATCTATAGTTTGCATGTTAGCTTTATCTTCAAAATCCCTAACTATTTGCAAGGAGCCAGACGAATTTCTCCGCAAGATGCCTTTAGAAATTAGCTTATTAACCAAGAGAGACGCAGACCGGGGTGATCGATAACCTAAGGTATTCATTAGATCGCGTAATGACGGACAGCGACCGAAATTGATGATAGAATTTCTGATCTCTCGTAACGCATGAGTTTCTTTATCTGAGAATGCCATTGTCTTCATGTATACAATTGTATACAATACGGATTAAAAGTCAACAATTTTTTCATTTTATTACTACATTGAATATGTCAAAGCATAACCCCGGGCGCAGTTTCTGCGCTTTCAATATAACGACCAATCCGTAGAAAGTGTCATCACTTATCAATAAGTATATACACTTTCTACGTCTCCCTTGATTGAATGTTCAGTCATTTTGAATGAATCACTAAGGAAGTTTCTCAGGAAGAATATCAACAAAAGAAAGCAAAATTACTCAACGAAAAGAAAGATTTGCAGGAGCGGCTTGGCGAGATAAAGAAATCAGGCGGCGGGTGGCTCGAACCGGCTAAGGAGTTCATAACTACTTGCAATAGGGCGGGTTCTGTCGCTTGGCAAGGAAACCCCAGCGCCAAACGCGCATTTTTAAAAAATCTCG
>MHGN01000040.1 GCA_001805575.1 Omnitrophica WOR_2 bacterium RIFCSPHIGHO2_02_FULL_45_21
ATTGATAGAGAGGATGGAGATGCCTCGCCTTTTGATAGTAAGTAAACCCCGTTAGAAAGGACGGGGCTTTTACACCGCTCTTTCTATAAGGAATTAAGCTTTCATATCTTTCATCCCCGCCATAAATGGCGGGGCTTTCTGACGGGGTAAAAAAAAGAATGTTTGCCAGCAGGGTTAAAACGAAGTGTTGAGTGTATTCTGTTAACCAAGAGTCCGGAGTATTCTTCAAGGATTGACTTTATAGATGCAGTATGTTGCCAAAGAAGCCGCTTACCCCAGAGAAACAATTATTGAAGCTGATAGAAGATCCGGTTGCTAAAGATACTGTATCTTTAGCTGCTCTTAAGCATCATGGCTTAAGCTTTTTTTCCATTCCCGCGTGGATAGCGAGAGTTGCTTACCTTAACGGCAGGTTTCTTAAATGGCTGAAAGATTCAAAGCCTCGCCGCATTGATAGTAAAGCCATTAATATTATTTTGTTTGGTTTCGTGTGTTTCTTAGGGGTTAGTTTCATAATCACTATAAGTGTTTCAATCCTAAACCAGAAGAAAATCCCTGAGCTAACACTGCAGGCATCAAGCGCCATAAAGCAACTGGAGGGTTTTGGAGAAAAAACAGCACGCGGAAAATCCGTGGCGTATTATTTGGAAAAGGTATCGGCACGAGATATTTTTAAGATGGGGCCCAAAAAAACCGAAACTGCCCTTGTGCCGGAGAAAACCGGTGGTTCTCTCGCAAAGATTCTTGAGGCAACAGCTCATTTAAAACTCGTAGGGATTTCATGGTCAAGCGATCCTGACGCGATGATAGAAGACACGAAAGCGCTCAAGACTTTTTTTGTAAAGCGGGGGCAGATGATAGATAATGTCAAGGTCCAGGCGATTTTTAAGGATAAAGTGGTTTTGAGTTATGCCGGAGAAGAGATCGAACTAAAATGAAAGAATACAGGCGGGGGTTCGTTTTTTACTTTTTATTAAGCTGTTTGGCGGCTGGCCGAATAGAGGCGGAGGATACGCTTATCCAGACAGCTCAGGCGACAGTCGTCAGTAAACAGCCTATGGCTGCAGCCGGCCCCCTGCAGGGTAAAATCAGTTTAGACCTGCGCAATATTGATGCCGTTGATGCCATTAAATTCCTGGCGATGAAAGCGGGATTGAATATCGTTGTCACCAAGAGTGTTGCCGGCAGGGTGAGCCTGACGGTTGAAAATGTCAATGTGAAGGATGTCTTTGACATCATGTTGCGGTTAAATAATCTCGCGTATGACACCAAAGGCGATATCTACAGCATTATGACTGAAGACGAATATAGAGTGCTCTACGGCAAGAAATTTTCCGATACCCGCCATGTGAAGGTATTTCGCCTTAATTACGCGATTCCCGAACAGGCATTTAATCTTTTGGACGCGGTAAAAAGCGGGATCGGCCGTTTGCTGGTTGATGCGGAATCAGGCACGGTGATGATGATGGATACGCAAGAAAAGATTGAGGAGGCAGAAGGTATACTGGGAAATTTGGAGCAGAAAAATACCGTTAAGATAATAGGCTTGAAATACGCTAAGGCTAAGGATGTTGAGGAGCAGCTTAAGGCACAGCTTGACATAAAAAAAGTGGGGACCATAAAATCAGATGAGCGTACCAATCAGATAATTGTCCAGACGCTTCCTGAAAGGATGAAAAATATCGAAGAGCTGGTAAAAGGGCTGGATAAAAAGACGCGGGCGGTTTTGGTAGATACCAAGATACTCAAGATTAAATTTACCAATCAGTTAGACAGCGGTATTGAATGGGAAGGGCTTTTCAGCTTGGCCCAAACCCATGGCTTGACGTATTTAGGCTCGTATCCTTTCAGCCTTATTCAGAAATCAACCGCCGCCTGGCAATCGAGGCAGCAGGTCCTCAGTTCCCTGGGTGATAGTGTCGGCTCGTATCCTTTTAGCGGGACCGCGGTAGATAGTGTTGTGGGTTCAAAAGTAAAGCCCGGAGAGGCGATGCATGTGGGAGTTATTAATGGTAAGCGCGATTTTGATGTATTGATAAAATATCTGCAGACATTTGGGAAAACCAAAATCCTCGCTAATCCGACGTTAACCGTGGTTGATAATCATGAGGCAAAGGTGCATGTAGGGGAGCGCCGGGCCTATGTTACCACGACAACGACCGCGGGGACCACGACCAAGACTACTGCTGAGGAAGTAACCTATGTTGACATAGGGGTGCAGCTTACCATTACGCCGACTATTAATGAGGATGGGTATGTCACGATGAAAGTAAAGCCTGAGATAAGCAGTGTCATAGGAAATGTGGAGAGCTCCGAAGGCAATCTCATTCCTATTATTGATACGACGACTGCCGAAACTATGGTGATGACTAAAGACGGCTCTACGGTAATTATCGGAGGCCTGGGAAAGGAAGAAAAGAGCGAAAGCTCACGGCAGGTCCCGGTATTGGGGGATATCCCCTTTTTAGGGAATTTATTCCGGTCCAAAACCCAGCTTACCGAGCGCACCGAATTATTGATTTTGCTCACACCGATTATTTATGACGGGGATAAGCTTATTACGCCGCAGGATAAGGATTCGGAAAAATTCGGGGTTAAAGAGTTTAAGAAATTTGATGTGTTTAAAAAAGAGTATCCTATAGAAATCCCTGAGCCGATTAAGCCCATGCGCCAGGATGCGAGTAGTGATAATCAACCGGAAGAAAGCCCGGAAGAAGGTAAGGAAGATGGCGGCTTGAATCAGGCGGTAACTATTAAAGAAAATGATGGGGAAGCAGCCTCCGGGCACTTAGTTCCCAAGGGGCTTAAGGTTTACGGTTTGGATGAGGTTAAGGTTGACCATATAAGCTCTGAGGCTTTGGTGGCGGCTCAGGATACTAACGATGCCATCCCTCAAGACTTATCCCTGAAGGGGTTTCGGGCATATAGCGATCCTCGTTAAGAAGCAGGACGCTAAGTTCAACAAGAGAGCGGGAATCAGACAAGGTATGAAAAAAAAGTTTTTTCATCATACGGCGTGGGTTGTACTTTTAATTACCGGTATTCCTTCTTTTGCTTTTTGTGAAGAGGCTATTTTTGATGACGAGTTAAGCAGTTTTGTCAAAGATTTTAATACCTTAAAAGAAGAATTGGTAACCACGAGGCAGGCATACCAGAAATTACAGGAAAACTATAATGCCACGTTAAAGGATCGCGACACAACGCTTATTCAGTTGCGGCAATTACAAAAAGAAAAAGCCGCGGCGGAATTGCAGCTTAAGGAACTGCAGATAAAAATGCTCACCCTTGACTCTAAAGGCAGGGAACTTTCAGGGTCGCTAGAAACTAAAGAAAAGTCGTTGGGGGAAATAACCCAGTACTATCAGCAGGCACTAACTAAAAGCAAAGAATATGAAGCAAAGGTCACCGGGTTACAGAATGAAAAAACAGCCTTGCAGGCTGAAGTAAATAAACTTAAGAGCCAGCAGGCAAGCTGGGAGGGCCAGAGTAAAGAGCTTACGGGTTCACTGCAGCAATTGACCGGCAGTATTCAGGATAAAGAGAAATTGATCGCGGAACTAAAGCAGTCACAGGCAGAGTTATTAAAGAAGCAGCATGAGGCTCAGCTAAAACTACAGGATTATGAAATTATCCGTAACAAACTGCAAGGGCTTGAGAATGAAAAAGCGTCATTGCAGATAGAGGTAAGTAAGTTTAAAAGCCAGCAGGCAAGCTGGGAGGGCCAGAGTAAGGAGCTTACGGGTTCTCTGCAGCAATTGACCGGCAGTATTCAGGATAAAGAGAAATTGATAGCTGAACTACGGCAGTCACAGGCAGAGCTGTTAAAGAAGCAACAGGATGCCCAGGGAAAGATCCAAGATTTTGAGGTAAAATTTACTTCGTTAGAGCAGCTTCAGAAAGATAAAGCTACTGTAGAATCACAGCTTGACGTTGTCGAGCAGAAGGCTAAGGAATTGAAAGAAACCTTGGAGGTAAGAGAAAAAGCTTCACAGGAGTTAAATAAGCAATACCAGGAAATAACCAGCCGCCTGAAAGAGTATGAAGGAAAGTCCGCGCAGCTTGAGAATGAAAAAGCGTCATTGCAGATAGAGGTAAATAAGTTTAAGAGCCAGCAGTCAAGCTGGCAGGGCCAGAGTAAAGAGCTTACGGGTTCTCTGCAGCAATTGACCGGCAATATTCAGGACAAAGAGAAAGTGATCGCGGAGCTGCGGCAGTCACAGGCAGAGCTGTTAAAAAAGCAGCAAGAGGCCCAGGGAAAGATCCAAGATTTTGAGGCAAGGTTTACTTTGTTAGAGCAGCTGCAGAAAGATAAAGCCGCTGTAGAATCACAGCTTGACGATGTCGTACAGAAGGCCAAAGAATTGAAAGAAACCTTGGAGGTAAGAGAAAAAGCTTCACAGGAGTTAAATAAGCAATACCAGGAAATAACTAGCCGGGCAAAAGAATATGAAATAAAGTTAGCGCAGCTTGAGAATGAAAAGGCGTCATTACAGCTAGAGGTGAATAAGTTTAAGAGCCAGCAGGCAAGCTGGCAGGGCCAGAGTAAGGAGCTTACGGGTTCTCTGCAGCAATTGACCGGGAGTATTCAGGATAAAGAGAAAGTGATCGCGGAATTACGGCAGTCACAGGCAGAGCTGTTAAAGAAGCAACAGGATGCTCAGGGAAAGTTAGAAAGTTACGAAGTAAAACTTGCCTCGTTACAGGAAGTAGAGAAGGAAAAAACAGGGTTAGCGCAGGCGTTAAAGGAGCTTGAGAGAGAAAGGCGCGCCTTAGAATCAAGAGGTAAAGAATTATCTGACGCCTTAATCGGGAAAGAAAGATCATTACAGGAGTTAGGCAAGCGTAATGAGGAGTTGGCCGCGCAAAGTAAAATATATGAAGCTAAGCTTGGCGGTATAGAGAATGAGAAGAGAGCCTTAGAGAATACCTTAGCAGAGCTTAAGAGCCGGCAGCAGAACCTGCAGGGTGAAGGGAAGGCGCTTTCGGGTTCCATCCAGCAGTTAACTGCCACACTCGAGGCGAAGGAGAAGGAAACCGCGGAATTAAAACAGGTACAAAGGGCATTGCTGAAGGCGCACGGAGAGGACCTCTGGAAGATTAAGGGTTTTCAAGATGGCCTCGGTAGAGTACAAAGCGAAAAGGCATTATTAGAGAAAGAGCTTTCAGAGCTTAAGAGTAAGCAGGCCAACTTACAGGACCAGGGCAAGGAATTATCAGTTTCTCTTTCAGAGGTAAACAATGCGCTAAAAGAAAAAGATGATATGATAAAAAACCTGCGACAGTCAGAGCAGGTATTATTAGAAAAACAAAAGGATACACAGAAAAAAATAGAAGACTATGAAAACCGGTTTTCTCTTGTAGAGCCTGAAAAGGCCGCATTAAAGGCCGAGTTGGAAAAATATAAGAGCCAGCAGCAGAACCTGCAGGGTGAAGGGAAGGCGCTCTCGGGTTCCATCCAGCAGTTAACCGCTGCCCTTGAGGCAAAAGAGAAGGAAACCGCGGAATTAAAAAATGTTCAGAGGGCATTGCTGAAGGCGCATGGAGAGGATCTCTGGAAGATCAAGGGTTTTCAGGATGGCCTCAGTAGAGTAC
>MHGN01000041.1 GCA_001805575.1 Omnitrophica WOR_2 bacterium RIFCSPHIGHO2_02_FULL_45_21
AGCTCTCCGGCTTTCTGATAGAGCTTATTCCAGTATTCCTTGCCCTGGGGGGTTTGGGGTGAGGTAAATAAGGCGGTGTCTTGTTTAAGCTTGAGGTCAGCTTCTAACATTACCTTGCCCAGGTCAGTCTTGGCTAATTCCTCATCTATTATCTGATCTTCTGAATCCGGCCTTAGGTTGACCCAGAACTTATCATTAGGTAAGCTTAAGCCAATCTTAAAGTAGTCTAAGAGTATAGTGGCTGAGCTCTTGAGATTGGTATCGGCTATATCCTTGGTATCTCCCTTGTCTAAGAGGATCTTGAAGTTATTGGTTTGAGGCTGATAAGAGAAGTATCTTAGGTTAACCGGGCGGAAGCGGTCTGAGACTGATAGATTAGGGCCCTGGTTGAGATAGCCGGAGAGGTTAAGGCTGGCGGTGTAGGCACTTCGACTAAGCTCAGTGCTAGCAAAGACGGTTTGCTGGAGTCCAAAGCTTAGGGTTAAAGTTAAAGATATGAGTCTTTTAAACATTTTGGTTACTTGAGTTTCTCGAGCCTATTGAGTTACCTGAGTTAACCTACATTAACTCGATGAACTCAATAGACTCGACAGACTCAATAGACTAATTAAAACTTACTGTATTCTGTTTACTTGCCGCTAATCTGCCCTCTTTTAAGACATAGCCCCGGGTATCGGCAATGACTAAGACCTCTTTGTAGCCGTTAGTGGTTTCCTTGGCTTCCAACTGCTGCTGCTCAAAGACATCTAAGAGGCAGAGCTTGAGGTTGTCTATTTCTGACCCGGTTCTTTCCTTAGCAAAGCAGACTGCCAGGTATTCTTTTAGCCTTTCATCCGAAGGGGCTATTCCCGATGAGGCCATCCTTTGGATGGCACTTAGCTCCGTATCCAAGTCAAAAGACTCTATCTCGGCCTTGCTTAAGGCCGGGAGGCTGAAGTCTAAGCTTGAGGAAGCAAAGCTTCCTTGGGGCTGGATGAGCATATTCATCTGCCGGAAGTCAATACCGCCGACGATATTTTTTCCTATCGAGTCCGAACTTATCTTAACCTCTTCAACCATCGCGCTGGAGGCTTTTCCTTCGGCTTCTGCAATAGCCTTCTCTAATATTTCCTGGCTAAAAATATTCCGCAATAGGATATCCGGACGCTTTAAGATATAGCTTTTTATATCCTGCGCCGTTACATCCTTTCCATAATAAATTACCATACTAGCCCCCCTGGTTCCCCAAGAAGCTTCTCGAATTGCTTCTATTTTTTTGCCCAGTTCTAATTTGCTTTCTAAGGAGAGCGCGTGATTATCGCCCTGCACTTTCTCTAAGGCCGTCTTTAGCTTTTCTATAGTCAAGGGCGCAGGTCCCATCTTTTCCCTTTCGGCTCTGAGTTTTAACTCGCTTTGAGCGGCAACCAGACGAGCGATAAGTATACCGTCGCCCGAAGGACTTACATAATCAAGACCGATTTTATCGGCAATCTCGATGGATTTCGGATCACGGCCATGCTCACCGCAGATGCCAATCTCTAAATCTTTATTCGCCTTTCTGGCGTTAATTACCGCTTCTTCCATTAACCCATAAACCGTGGGATGTAAAGTTACGAATGGATTCTCCGGCATAATGCCTTTAGAAGCGTATAAATCTAAGAACTTCGAGTCATCACGCGAAATTCCTAAAGTAGTCTGAGTTAGGTCATTTGTTCCAAAAGAGACAAACTCCGCTATCCCGGCTAATTCTTTAGCGGACCTGGCGGCCGAGGGAAGCTCAATCATTGTGCCGAATTTCCAGGGAAGCTCTTCCTGGCTCACCCCATAACTCTCCATGACCTCACGAGCGGTTTCCTTAACAATTTTTTCCTGATCTTTCAATTCTTTATCAATCGCGACCACGGGAATCATAATCTCCGGAATTGCCTTTATTCCTTCCTTCACTAATTCACAACCCGCGCTGATAATTGCCCTAGTTTGCATTTCGGTAATTTCAGGATCGGTAATGCCTAAACGCACTCCCCGGTGGCCCAACATAGGATTAAGCTCCCGCAAAAACTCTATCTTCTTCTCTATCTGTTTAACATAAGGATCTTTTAGAAGTCTTAATTTTATCAATTTATCTGTAAGCCATGATCTTTTAGCCAACGGATGTATCTGTTCAAAGCGTATCTTTAACTTATCAGCCAACGTTTTAATTTTGTCTTTATCTTTAGGCATAAACTCATGCAAAGGAGGGTCTACCGTACGCACGATCACCGGATACCCCTGCATTGTCGTAAGAATCTTTTTCATATCTGGCTTAAGCAAAGTTCCCATTTTACTAAGAAGCTCTTTTTTAATTTCCTTGTCTTCGGAAAGGACCCACAATTGGAACAGCTCCTGCAATTCCTCATTCACCTGGATCCAGTGCTCAATGCGCAAAAGCCCGATGCCCTTCGCTCCTAATTCTTTGGCCTTTTCTGCCTGCTTCCAGGTATCCGCGTTCGCCCGAACATCTAATCTTCTGATGCTATCCGCCCAGGACAAAAGCTCTTGGGCCTCATCGGTTAATCCTCCCGGAATTAAAGGAACCTCCCCCGCGTAGACCTTTTTAGAATTGGCATCTACCGTAATTACATCTCCTTCTTTCAATGTTATGTTGCCAACCTTAATTGTCTTGGCCTTATAGTCAATCGCCAGACTCCCTGCTCCGAATACGCCTATTTTACGCTCAGACTTACAGACAATTGCCGCGTGGGAAGTGTCCCCGCCTCTCACGGTAAGAATACCATTAGCGTTTATCATACCTTTAAAATCTTCCGGTGAGGTCTCAACGCGCACAAGAATAGTTTTCTCACCTCTTTTTTTATGCGCTAACACACTTTCGGTATCGAATACTATCTTGCCTATAGCTACCCCCAAAGACCCCGCATCTCCTTTAGCCAGGGTTTCTACTTTTGCCTTAGGGTCGAGCCGTGGATAGAGCAACTGCGCCAAATCCAAAGAAGAAACCCGCGAGATTGCTTCTTCTTTAGTAATCAACTTTTCTTTGGCCATGTCTACCGCAATCTTTATTGCCGCCTGACCGGTTCTCTTTCCGGTTCTCTTCTGAAGTATATAGAGCTTACCGTCCTGAATAGTAAATTCAATATCCTGCATCTCTTTTTCTACATTCTCTAATTTCTTGCCTATTTCCAAAAGCTGAGCGTAAATCTCGGGAAATTTATTCTTTAACTCATTAATTTTTAAGGTGGGATATTTACCTGAAACCACATCGTCTCCTTGGGCATTAATAAGGAAATCTCCATATGGCTTGTTTTCGCCTGTGGTGTTATCCCGGGTAAAATATACTCCGGTTCCGGAGTTATTACCGGTATTTCCAAAGACCATGGCCACAATACTGCAGGCGGTCCCCCAATCAGCAGGTATATTATGCGCCTCCCGATAATCCTTTGCCCGCTGAGCATTCCAGGAATTAAATACCGCTTTTATGGCTAAGTCCAACTGAATTTTGGGATCAGTGGGGAATTCCTGGCCTGTCTTTTCGCGAACTAATTCCATGTATCTGGGAATAACTTTACTTTTAAGAGCCTCGGCAGATACTTCCGCGTCCGTCTCAGGAACGGCTTTGATGCCTTCTTCTTGCTTTATTTGATTAAAAATCGCAAGAAACATATCTTCCTCACCCTCGTTCGCATTTACTATTCCTAAAACAATTTTACCGAATCCTTCGATGAACCGGCGATAGGCATCGTTGGCAAAACGCGGGTTATTGGTCTTTCTGGCTAAGCCCTCTACTGATGAAGGAGTCAATCCTAAGTTTAATACCGTATCCATCATCCCCGGCATAGAATCCCGGGCGCCCGAACGCACCGATACTAACAGTGGATCATTAGGATCGCCCAATTTTTTACCCATCAGCGCTTCTAACTTCGCCAGGTTACTTTCAATTTCATTCTTTAGGCCTTCCGGATAAGAGCCTTGTTTTAAGAAATGAACGCCCGCGGTAGTCGTGATAGTATATCCTGGGGGGACTGGTATTCCCATCGCGGACATCTCCTGCATGCCCGTGCCTTTCCCGCCCAGCAGTATCTTTCTCTCTTTTTTCGCGATCAAGGAAACTCCTTCCGACTCCTTCCCGCCAAAGAAATACACCAGTTTTTCTACCGCACTGCTGGTGGTTTTTTCTTGTGTTAGCGCGCTGGCGGCTGTTAAACGGTCTTCTATCGTCATAATCCGGTTATCTTTCTCTACGCGCTCGCCTCGCGATGCCCCGGTTTTAATTTGATCTACTCCTGCCCCCACCACCAGGTCGGCAATAAAAGTATCCGCGGTCTCTCCAGAGCGGTGAGAAATAACCGCGGTATAGCCCGCTTTTTCAGCCATCCTTATAGTATCTAAAGTTTCGGTTAATGTTCCAATCTGATTAACCTTAATCAATATGGAATTGCCTAACCCTTTTTCAATACCTTCTTTAAATATTTTAGGGTTGGTAACGAATAAATCATCTCCCACAATCTGCGCTTGATTTATTTTTGCCATTACCATACCAGCGCTTTCTGTAGCCTCATTCTTCCAACTTTTAGCGGCTTCCGTTAAAAGCTTCCACCCTTCTTTATCATTTTCAGACATACCGTCTTCTATGGAAAAAATAGGATATTTTTTTACTAAATCGCCATAGTAAGCTACCATCTCGAAAGGTAAAAGTTCGCGCTTATCAACCTTCAATTCATATTTACCGGTATTTTTATTAAAGAATTGGCTTGCCGCCGGGTCAAGCGCTATAAGCACATCCTTTCCGGATTTATATCCGGCCCTTTCTATTGCCTCAACCAGCACCTTCAGGGCGCCTTCATTACTGTCAAACTTAGAAGGAGCAAATCCGCCTTCATCGCCCACACTTACTGTCTGGCCTTGTTCTTTTAATATCTTCTTTAAAGCGTTAAAAACCTCAACTCCTATGGCATACCTCTGTCTGTAGGTCTTTACTCCCGCGGCGAGACCCAGGGGCACGATCATATATTCCTGAAAATCAAGATTCCAGTCGGCATGCTCACCGCCATTTATTTGATTCATCATTCTTATTTGAGGAATCTTTGGATTTCTATTTAAAAGTTCGGCAATATATTCATACGCTTGCAAACCTTGTGCTCTCGCGGCCGCCCGCGCGACAGCCAGAGAAACAGCAAGTATGGCATTGGCGCCAAGGTTGCTCTTGTTGTCGGTTCCATCAAGGGCTATCATTTTGTTGTCAATTTCCCTCTGTTGCGTTACATTAAAGCCTTTAAGCGCGGGAACAATAATATTATTAGCATTATCAATCGCGATTAAAACCCCTTTTCCACCGAGTCTTTTCTTTAACGCACTGTATAATTCTTTCTTTGTTGTTATATCGTTTCTCCCCAGCATATTCTTTAAACGTTCTACCTGGCCAGGATTTAAATCCGGCCTTATCCCCGCTTCAATATCCTTAATAACCGGGCCATCGCGCATTTCTAATGCCTCGCGTTCACCGGTTGAAGCTCCGGAAGGAACTTCCGCGGTAGCTGTTTCACCGCCAGCTAAAGAAAGAGTTACTTTTACGGTAGGATTCATCCGCGAATCAAAAATTTCACTCGCATTTATTGACTCTATCCTTTTTCCTTCAATTGCGGAGGCTGCTGTTTTTTGTTCTGTTAATTCTGTAATTGATTCCTGGATATTGAGCTGGTTATTTAAAAGAACTTTACCCTTATCATCCACCATCGCCGGATTGCTGATTTTTAATATATCCATTTTCTCTGGATCCGGCGATATTACCATTCCCCCGCTCATATACCTCCTGATTACCTGTCCGGTAGGGGTGTAGACTTGCTCAGAGAGGTTGTATTCTCCTTCTTTAAATGATTTCTGGTAGGCATTGAAGTAGGTAGTCTTGTCCCAGGCTTGTTTTGAGGTGAGGTTGGTTAAGTCCCCGGAATCAATGAGCT
>MHGN01000042.1 GCA_001805575.1 Omnitrophica WOR_2 bacterium RIFCSPHIGHO2_02_FULL_45_21
GTCTAAGATTGAGCCGGCCTTGGTTTTCTGCCGCATAACCCTGGCCAAAAATCCGTCTAAGCCGTCGGAGAAAACCGCTAAAGAGAATATGCTCAAGGCAACGAACCTCAAATAATCCCGCGAGGGCTGGTAATACAAAATGGCGGCCACAAAAAATGGGACCGAAACAATCCTGAAAATGGAAACCTTGTTCGCAAAACTCATTCCTCCGGTTTTTTTGGCGGGGTTCATTTAATAATCCTCATCCGATTGATCGGCCAGTAAATGAGCATCGCCTTGCCTAAGACATTCTTCTTGGGCACAAAACCCCAGTAGCGGCTGTCTTGCGATGACGAGGAATTATCCCCCAGGACATAGTAGGAATCCTCAAGCACCTTAATCGCCTGCCCTTCCTGGCCATATTCGCTTTCCGGGCGGTTGTAATAATAGCGGTTACTGACCAGCGGCTCTTTATTGGGAACTCCATTGATATAGATGCTGCCGTTTTTGATTTCCACTGTTTCTCCGGGTAAAGCAATCAGCCGTTTGATGAAATCTTTTTTGGGATCTTGAGGATAAATAAAGACAATCACCTCTCCTCGCTTTGGCTTACGCAGGGCCGGAAGACTTAAGTCGGTAAAAGGAATCTTTGCGCCATAGATAAACTTATTCACTAAGATGCGATCGCCTTCTAAGAGAGTAGTGCGCATTGAACCGGTGGGAATTTTAAAGGCCTGGATGATAAATTGGCGGATAAAAAGCGCCAGAATAAAGGCGATGATCAGGGACTCAACCCATTCCCGGACCGCCGACTTCTTCCTGACACCTTGATACCTTGACGCTTTGATACTCATATTTTCAACACCTCCAAAAACGCCTCCTGGGGAATTTCCACCTTGCCAAACTTCTTCATTCTCTCTTTTCCTTTCTTTTGCTTTTCCCAGAGCTTGCGTTTACGGGTGATATCGCCGCCGTAACATTTTGCGGTTACATTTTTTCCTGCGGCGCGGATTTTCTCCGCGGCAATAATCTGGCTTCCTATGGCTGCCTGGATACTTACCTCAAATAACTGCTTGGGAATTAATTCCTTCAGGCGGCTGACCAAACTCCTGCCCTTCTCATAAGCCATTTCTTTATGGATAATACTTGAGAAGGCATCACAGCCGGTGCCGTTAATTAAGATATCCAATTTTACTAATTTGGCGGGAAAATATCCGATAAATTCGTAGTCAAGAGAGCCGTAGCCGCGGGTTGACGACTTCAGGCGGTCATAAAAGTCAACTAAAATTTCTGCCAGGGGGATATCGTAGACAAGTTTTACCCGGTCGGCGCCTAAAAACTCAGTAGCATCATAAATACCTCTTTTTGCCCTGGCTAATTCATGAACCTTCTCCAGCGTGTCGGTGGGAACCAGCATTATTACCGAGACATAAGGCTCCTCGCACTCGGCAATATCCTGAACCTCGGGAAATTTAACCGGATTATCCACCTCGGCAATTTCGCCGTTGCGCTTTTTAATCCGGTAAACCACGCTGGGGCTGGTTAAGATAAGATTCAGATTGTATTCCCTTTCTAATCTTTCATGGACTATCTCCATATGCAGCAGCCCTAAAAATCCGCAGCGAAAGCCAAAACCAAATGAAGGCGAGCTTTCCGGCTCATAGACAAAGGAGGCGTCGCTAAGCCTCAGTTTTTCAATTGCCGCGCGCAGGTTATCAAAATCAGAGGCATTCACCGGATAGAGGCCGCAAAAAACAAGGGGCTTTAACCTGCGAAAGCCCGCCAGCGGAGCATCAATGGATTCACCGGCTTTAAATACCGTATCTCCCACTGCCACCTCAATAGCAGCCCGAATGTTAGAAATAAAGTATCCGACTTCACCGGCCGAGAGCATTTCAACCTTAGTCATTTTAAGATTTTTGAGCACCCCCAGCTCTTCAAGCTTATAAACCTTGGAGGTCTGAAACATCTTAACCGTATCCCCTGCCTTAAGCGTCCCCTCCACGACCTTAAGATAGACGATAACTCCCCGGTAAACATCAAATACGGAATCAAAAATTAAGGATTTTAATGGCCTCAAGGGTTCGCCCGAAGGAGGCGGAACTGCCTGAATAATTCTTTCTAAAATATCTCCCACTCCGCTTCCCTCTTTTCCTGAAGCCAGAATTATCTCTTTTTCCTCAAAATGAAAAACCTCGATCAGCTGCTTTTTGCTTCTTTCAATATCGGCGCTGGGTAAATCAATTTTATTTATTACCGGAATAATCTTTAAGTTCAGCTCCTTAGCTAAATTAAAGTTAGCCACCGTTTGAGCTTCGATGCCCTGGGTGGCGTCCACCACTAACAACGCTCCTTCGCAGGCAGCCAGAGCCTTAGAGACCTCATAGGTAAAATCTACATGGCCCGGAGTGTCAATCAAATTTAAAATGTAGGTCTCTCCATTTTTAGCTTTGTATTCAAGGCGCACGCTTGAGGCCTTGATGGTGATCCCCCGCTCCCGCTCCAAGTCCATATCATCAAGCAGCTGGTTATGGAAGGTGCGCTTATCCACCGCACCCACGAACTCTAAGATTCTATCCGCAAGGGTAGATTTACCGTGGTCAATGTGGGCGATGATAGAGAAATTGCGAATAAGTAATTTATCCATATCCGTTTGGCCTGTTATGCCTATTAGCCCGTACACGAATGTGTTTTAGCAAGGTATCCACTACTTCCTCAATCGTCATCTTCGTCGTATCCACATACAGCGCATCGGGCGCCTTTTTAAGCGGCGCGCATTCGCGGTTTGAATCAATGGTATCTCTGTTCTTAAGATCCTTCTTAACCTCCTCAGCGGTTACCGCCTCTCTACTATCCTTCAATTCCTTGTGACGCCTACTTACCCGAGTTTTAAACTCGGCATCAAGAAAAAACTTTCTATCCGCATTGGGAAATACCACGGTCCCGATATCCCTGCCGTCTAAGACACAGGATGAACGTAAGCCAAATCTGCGCTGCAGATGAAGCATCTCTTTTCGGACGCCTTCAACTTTAGCCACATCCGAAACGAACTTAGTAATCTCCGGTTTTCTAATATTAGTAGAAACATCCTCATTATCAAGCAAGACCTTGATTGAACCGTCAGGGTTATTTTCTAAATCAATCCTGGTATTTTTAGCTAATCGTGTAAGCTGAACTGCGTTAGATATATCAACTGCCTTTCGTAACGCCTTCAGGGTTAAAGCCCGGTACATTGCGCCGGTATCTAAATAAAGAAAATTCATTCTCTTAGCTACCAAGCGGGCAATAGTGGATTTGCCTGCGCCGGCAGGGCCGTCAACGGCAATAATCAGCTTCTTAGGCCTTGTCGGGGAACTCATTGCGCTTGCTTCCGGCTTTCTGAAGATACACCGCTGTTTTTTTTGGCTGGTTGTTTTTGACAAGGAGTTCAAGATGGGTGAGCGATTTCTTGAAATTCTTGATCGTAAAAAGTAACTCTTTGCGGTTAGTCAGAAAGATATCCCGCCAAAGATAAGGGTCGGATAAACCGATACGGGTAGTATCCTTTAAACCGCTTGAGCCATACGGCAGGTAGTCAGGCCTGATGCAGTCAAGGAGGCTAAAAACAACCGCGTGCGGCAGATGGCTGGTAAAGGCGAGAATGCGGTCATGGCTTGAGGCATCAATGAGCTTAGTCCTTGCTCCTAATATTTTCCAGAACCTCTGGATTTTTTTCAGGTCTCCCTTAGCGGTATTTTTAAGCGGCACAAGCAAGCAAAGCGAATCCCGGAAAATACCGCGCTTGGCGTTCTCAACGCCTTTTTTCTCCATACCGGCTAAAGGATGGCAGCCGATAAATTTAACCTTGCTTTTTTGGGCGAGCTTCATAATCTCTGATTTTGTTGAGCCCACATCAATAACTAAACAATTTAAGTTAATAAATTGCGAAAGCTTAGGCAGGATTTTAAGTATTTCACCGACCGGCGCGCATAGAATAACCAAATCCGCATCTTTTATGCTGCTTAGCTCTAAAGAGCCCACATCAATAGTTTTTCGTCTTATCGCCTCATCAATGGACTTCCGGCGATGGCCGATGCCGATAACTTTATTAGCAATTCCTTTGTTTTTTATCGCCAGCCCTAAAGAGCCGCCAATGAGCCCCACGCCAACAATAGCCACCTTCTTAAACAGCTTCATACCTTTCTTCCTAAGACATTGGCAATTTGTTTAATCGGCGGAATGAGCTCGGCAAAGCTCTCCGGGGTCAAGGACTGGGCTCCGTCGGAAAGGGCCTCTTCGGGCCGGGGATGCACCTCAATAATCAAGCCGTCGCATCCCCCGGCAACCGCGGCCCTTGCTAAAGGCCCGACTAAGCCCCAGCGGCCGCAGGCATGGGAGGGGTCAACGATAATAGGCAAGTGGCTCGCCTGCTTTACCACCGGGATAGCGCTGATATCTAAGGTATTTCTGGTTGAATCTTCAAAAGTGCGGATACCGCGTTCGCAAAGAATGACATTCATATTTCCCCCGGCCAGGATATACTCCGCAGACATAAGCCACTCTTTAACCGTTGCCGAAAGCCCGCGCTTTAAGATTACCGGCTTCTTGGTCAAACCCACCTCTTTAAGCAGAACAAAATTCTGCATATTGCGCGCGCCTATCTGTAAAACATCGGCGTAACGCGCCACTAACTCTATATCGCGGGTATCCATTACCTCAGTTACCGTAGGAAGCCCTAATTTATCTCCCACATCCTTGAGATATTTTAAACCCTCCTCTCCTAAACCCTGAAAGGTATACGGAGAGGTCCGGGGTTTAAAGGCTCCTCCCCGCAATGCCTTTGCTCCAGAGGCCTTTACTGACTTTGCGGCCTCATACAGGCTTTCGTAATTCTCAATGGCGCAGGGGCCGGCAATGATGATAATTTCCTGAGAGCCGATTTTAATCCCCCTGCCAATCTCAATGACCGAATTTTCTTTGCGAAATTCCCGGGAGACCAATTTATAAGGCGAGAGCACCGGCATCACCTTCTCTACCCCGGGAAATACCTCTAAAGGGGTAGCGCGCAAGATATCCTCGGGGCCGATAACGCCGATGATGGTGCGCTCGGTGCCTTTAGAGACCAGCGGCTTCAGCCCTAACTTGGTTACCCGTTGGACAATATGCTCAATTTGTTTTTCCGTTGCCTCCGGACGCAATACAATAATCATAAAAACTCTCCTTTGATTTTAGCGGCTATAATACCTTCTTTAATGCTGCAACAAATTTTCTGTTCTCTTTCTCGGTTCCAATAGTTACCCGGATAAAATCTTTTAAACCATACTGCCGCATATCCCTGACAATCACGCCTTGCTTAAGAAGCTTATTAAAGATCTTCAAGCCATCTTGTCTCAAGTCAATCAAGATAAAGTTTGCGG
>MHGN01000043.1 GCA_001805575.1 Omnitrophica WOR_2 bacterium RIFCSPHIGHO2_02_FULL_45_21
GGTCAAACTGGCAAAAAAATTGCGGTCTTTGTAAGTGAAACCCTCTCCAGGGAAATCTATCCCCTTCTTCTAAAACAACATAGTTATTTCTAAGCCTAGAGATTAAATCTTCCATATAAAGCAACGAAGTAGGTGCATAGCTTGAATCATTACTAAATGTCATTGGGACAAGAGAAATATTTTCTAATTTAAAAAGATAAACAAAAACTTCATACATGCTCTTACCAATTGGTTCTCGCTGTGTATGTAATTCTCGAACATAACCATTTAATTTCTTTCTAAGTGAACATAACTTCTCAAATTCTATATGCGAAACATGCTTATTGATAGTAGGTCTAAACTCTAAAGATCTCATTAGTTCTTTCACAACTTCTTTCTTTTTAGCTTTGTGACTATGTAATTCTAAACAAAAATCTGTTAAATGGGCCTCTTTTAATCTATTAAAAACAACTTCCAAGGCAGCCATTTTTTCACTTACAAACAAAACAGTTTTACCTGCCTCTAAAAATTCCGCTATTATATTACAGATTGTCTGGCTTTTCCCTGTTCCAGGAGGCCCCTTCAGAACAAAACTGTGACCTTTGATTGATGTTTCAATAGCCCTTGATTGACTACTATCAGCATCTAAAATATAAAGCGTCCTCTCGGGTGTGACCTCATTATCTAAATCTTCCTTATCTGGAATATCGTCTGTTGATGTACGCTCAGCAAGATAGCCTTCGGTTAACCCTCTTATGATAGGATGCTGTGTCATTAATGTAGCATTAACAGTTAGATCCTGGTACATGGCAATTTTGTGGAAGGTAAAAATACCCAAAAAGGCCTTATCTTCCACTCTCCACCCATCTCGTTTACCAACTTTTTCTACATTTTGAAAGTATTCTTCAAGATTAAATGACTCTGAGGCAAGATCAGGCAAAGGTAGGTCAATTTTGAAATCCCAGTTTAGTTTTACTTGAATGGCAGGATTTAATATAACTTCTTCTTCAGATACTGCAATTTGGTAGGGTTCTTCAGGGGTTGCCTGAGAGATTTCTATCGGGAATAATAAAAGAGGAGAACAAATCTCCTCCCCGCTTTCTCTTTCTTTCCAATATAATAAACCCAGCGCTATTGCAGAAGTTCTAAGTCCCTTTTCCTGATAATCGGAAGAAGCTCGACGAAATATAGATTTTAATCTCTTCTCTATATCTTTTTTTCTATCGAGGGTAAAGACAATATCATTTTCGTTAGGCTGCTCTACAATTCCCTCGTTTTCCCCTTCAAATAAATCATTTGGCTCCCCCGAAGCATCTTCTTTATCTTCTTCTTTATCAGGAGGCAACCATACATCGAATTCCTTCTCATCTCTTAATCTTTCAAAGATTATTTCACAATTTGGTTGCTTAATTTCAAGCAAATTTTTTCTAGTTCGATCAAAGAAAATAAGCTGATTTCTTCGAGTAGAATCTATTAACCTTTTCTTCCATTCCTCAATTTGTAACAAAATATCTGGCATATTCTTAATAAAAAGCGACTTTTAAGTAACGTTGTCTTTTGTGCAAAGGTTTAAATAATTTAAGGTAGTATTTTTTATTCGAAACGTACTCTTCTGATTGTTAATCTAATGATATCTCTTTTCTTTAAATAGTAAAAATCGTCTCATTAGTCATCCAGAAAATAACCTGCTGGCTTCTTGAGAACCTTAGCTATCTTAACTAAAGTTTCAATAGAAGGTAAGGAAATTCCATTTTCATACCTTGAAATACTTTTCTGCTTAGCGCTTATCTTTTCCGCAAGCTCAGTTTGATTTAAATCGAGCTCTATGCGAGACAATTTAATTTTTTTGCCTAATTTCTTTTTATCCATGAGAAGTCCTTTCCTATGCAAAGATAAAGCTTGACTTTATACCTTATAAGGTATAAATTAAACAAAGAGAAAATATTCTATTTAGCTGAAGGTATTTTATCACCAAAAATGCTTTTTTCAAGCTAAAATCCGCCCCTTGAAATATTGGTTTTCTCTTGGCAAAATTTTGGTGCGGGCAAAATTTTGCCTGCTCTCAAGCATTGTTCACGAGAGGCTTTGCATTGCCGCGTCCGTGTAGTTTTTAGGGAGTAGTAGCGGCAAAGCGGACGAACTCGTCTTAGAAACAAAGATTTTTAGCTGGTAAAACAAGTTAGCGTGAGGACGCTGCGTCTGGCAGCTGCCCCCACCCAGCTGCCAGACGCAAGCAGAGCCGTACACGCATTGCATTAGCAAGAAGGCCGCCCCAAGGCGGCCGCCAAACGAGGCCTGCGCCTACGCAGGCCGAGTGGTAAAATGGGAGATATGGCAGCGCGCTCCGCGCGCGGTGCCTATTGATAGATTAAATTAGGTGTACTGAAAAATAGTTCGAACAAAGCGGTAGACGCAGGATAGATTACGAGTTTAGCGTAAAAGTTTGGCGGTAAAAACTTCTGACTTCGTCGCAAGTACACCGCCAGTTAGGACAGCCCTACGATTTAATCGTCAAATCGCAAGGGCGTCTCAACTGGCGGAGAGGCTGGGATTTGAACCCAGGGACCCGGTTTCCCAGGTCAACTCATTAGCAGTGAGTTGCATTCGACCACTCTGCCACCTCTCCAGAATCTATTTCTAATTTCCCTGATAACGTTTTTTCTTAAAGAACTCTTTGAGCAAAGAGCTGCAATCTTCTTTTAATATGCCTTTTTTGACCTTGATTTTATGATTTAATTTTTTATGATTGACGATGTTCGTTACCGAGCCGCAAGCGCCGGTTTTGGGGTCGCAAGCGCCAAAATATAGATTTTTAATCCGTGAAAGCACCAGGGCGCCGGCGCACATACTACAGGGTTCAATTGTAACATAGATGGATGTCCCGCTCAACCACTTACTGCCCAGGGCAGCTGCTGCCTGGGTAATGGCAATCATCTCAGCGTGGGCAGTAGGGTCCCTAAGCCGCTCTACCTGGTTATGCGCCCGGGCAATAATCCTCTTGTCCCCTGAGGGTGACTTATCGCTTACGATAACCGCTCCCACCGGAACCTCGTCTTCCTCAAACGCCTTTTTTGCTTCCTTTAAAGCCTCCAGCATATAAATTTCATCCAGCCTGCCCATTCTTAATTCTTAACTTTTAGTTCTGTATTAAAACGCGCCCGGGCCGGATCGAACGGCCAACAACTAGTTCCGTAGACTAGTGCTCTATCCAATTGAGCTACGGGCGCGAGATCTCACATTTTTAATTCCGACATTGCCTTTTGTTTATCTATGCTGTATAAACTACAGAATTTTGTAATTTCATCGTGAGAGGTCCTGTTTAGTTTTTTGAGCTTACGTAGAAGCTCTGCCCGATGTTTTGCCTCTTTAATCACTTCGGTAGGATAAACCGCCTTTGCCCTGGCCAGGTGGTCGCGGTAGGGGCCGGGGCCTAATTCTAAAAACTTATCGGTATCCGTATCATACTTCCAGACCGGGCAAATCAAAACCTCTTTCTGCTCTAAGCCGGCGGTCTCAACTAATTCATTAACCACCCTCCTTACCCTGCCGTTAGACTCCATTTTTTTCATAATTACGAAAACATCTACCAGATTAATCAGCACCGAAGGGGCATTCATCGGCTCATTCTGCAGGCGGATTATTGCCTCTCGCGCAGTTGAGGCATGGAGCGTACCCATACAATACCTGCCTACATTCATTGAGGTCATCAGGTCCTTGGCTTCGGCTCCTCTAACTTCGCCAATAACAATCCGGTCAGGACGCATCCTGAGGCTATTCTTGACCAAATCTGCCAGGCTGACACTGCTATCGCTTTCTAAACGCGAACATTCAGCTTGCGCAGCCGTGTTTAATTCCAGGGTATCCTCAATGACAACCAAACGGTCTTTCGGCGGAATAAAAGCTAACATAGCATTAAGCAGAGTGGTCTTTCCGGCTCCGGGGCCTCCGGCAATAATAATGTTTGCCGGCTTCACCGACATCCCCTCAACATAAAGCCACAGCTGAGCGGCGAGTTCGCAGGAAAGGGTTTCCATCTCTATTAAATCAAGAATGCTCAAGGGGTGCGGTTTTGCCCGGGTAATGGTTAACTGCGAACCAAAAGGCGACTGCACAATATTAACCCGTCCGGAGTTATCCGGGAGCTCTATATTGACAATCTCTCCGATATGGTCAATATTGGTTCTTCCGGAAAAAATTATCAGCTTCTTAATAAATAACTCCAGCTCCCAGCTATTTGCAAACTGCTTATCGGTTTTTATAAATCCGCGCCTGGAACTATGCAAGAATATCGGCTTCAGGCCATCAATTACTATATCTTCAACATCGGGGTCATTTAAGAATTCTGAGATAATCTCAAGAGACAAGAAATCTTCGGCAAACTTCTTTGCCGAATTTGAGTCCGTAGAATAACCGACCTTCTTAATCAAGCTCTTACCCTCAGGAAGCTTGGCAAGCTCCAGGAATACCTCGCTGACCAGCTCCTTTCTTTCTTCATGGTTTTGAGAAAGATTAAGCCGGCCAACCAGCGCCCTTACCGCTTTTAGCTTTAAATCAAGAATGGTTCGTTCCATAAGCTATCCTCTCTAATTACCGCACAAATTTAAAATTTATGGCGGCGCCGAAATACATTATACCAAAAATCAGCAAAAAAGTAACAGAATTACTTTGTCTCTGAGCATCGTTTAGGGCTACAGCAAGAAGCTTGAGGCATAAATAAAATAACCGCAATGAGGAGTCCCGCGTATTGCTATTATCTTAATTTTAAGTTACAATAACTCCCTATGTTAGAAATAGGCAGTTTAAAACTATCGTCTAATCTTATCCTTTCTCCCATGGCAGGAGTAAGCGACTTCCCTTTTCGCCTGCTTAACCGTAAGTTCGGCGCTGAGCTTGCCTTTGTGGAAATGATTAATGCCCGCTCACTCGGCCATAAAAGTAAAAAAACGCAACAGATGCTCTTCACAAATCACAAAGATAAACCTTTAGGTGTGCAACTTTTGGGCTGTGAAGAAAATTTCATCCAAAGAGCCCTGGATGTCCTGCAAAAATACGAGTTTGACCTTCTGGATTTCAACGCTGCCTGCCCTGCCAAGAAAGTAACCCGGCGCGGTGAAGGCGCAAGCCTGCTTAAGGAGCCGAAAAAACTCAACCAACTGCTTAAACTCG
>MHGN01000044.1 GCA_001805575.1 Omnitrophica WOR_2 bacterium RIFCSPHIGHO2_02_FULL_45_21
TCCTTTCCCGAAAGGCCGGGACAAGGGATAATCGGGAAGCGATTGAGATTATTGCCAGACATAAAATCATACCTGAAAAATTTCTCAAAATAATCCTTCCTATGGCCGGATTGCGAAATATCCTGGTGCATGAATATATTAAAGTTAGCCCTGCTATTATTTATCGGCATCTTAAGCGCCTTCAAGACTTCAGCCAATTCCAGAAATATATTCTTGCCTACCTTAAAAAAACCGCATAGTTTCTATAGGCCTTTCCATCACAGGGAAAATCACGGCTTGACAGATTATTAAATTGTGCTATTTTTATAACGGAAGGTGATAAAATAAAAAAGGCGATATTTATATCTCTTGCTCTATTCATCGCGTATTGCTTTAGGGCTTACGCGAATCATTATGATGCTGCCGGCGAAAAATATTCTTTTGACAATGTCAGCGGCTGGTTTGTATACTGGGACCTTGATGCTGGATTAGAATCTCTGGCAAATAATCCGGATATTTTTGGCCAGATAAACCCGTTCTATTACGCCCTCAGCCGGGATGGCCGGATAATTGAAGTCCTCCCCTCTTTCAGAGAGAACGCGCGGTTCGCTTCAATAATAAAGAAAGGCGGGATGAAAATAATACCCACCATTGTCAACGACCGCATAAGCGCTGACGGAAAGGCAAAAAGATTAAAGGATGCCGATATAATACATAACATTTTAATTACCGGCGCCAAGAGAAAAAAACACATCAAAAACATACTAAGCTTAATTGAAAGCTATGGTTACGACGGCATAGACATAGATTATGAAAATCTCTATTTTAAAGATAGGGAGCTCTTTACGGATTTTATCCAAGAACTGTCTGCGGCTCTGCATCTAAAGGGAAAAATATTAACCGTCACGGTTGGGCAAAAGAGAGAGGAAAGCGCGAAGGACGGGCCGTCGGCAATTGATTGGGCCGCTATCGCTCAATTCGCCGATAGCATAAAGATTATGTGCTATAACTTTTCATCGCCCTTATCCGGCCCCGGGCCGATAGCTCCTCCTGCCTGGGTTGAGGATATAGTGGTTTTTTCAAAGAAATACATACCGGCTCAGAAGTTAACCATCGCTATCGCCTTGCACGGCTTTGATTGGTCAGAGCAAAAATCCAGAAGTATAAGCTTTGACACTGCTAAAGAGACGGCATTAATATATAAATCAGATATCGCATGGGATGAGGCGAGCTCTACGCCGCATTTTTCCTATTTTGAAAATGGCAAAAGGCATGAGGTATGGTTTGAGGATAAAAGAAGCGTTTCTGATAAATTAAACATTCTTAAGAAACATGGTATTAGGAATTTAGCGTTCTGGAGGCTGGGCGGAGAAGATAAAGATATATATGAGCTTCTGGAATAATTTAAAACCTGTATTTTAATCCTGCCTGGATGCTCCGGCTTGCGTAGGTTGGCGTTCTGGAAAGGTTAAGGGAAGCAAACAGCTCCGCTTTAGCCGTTAATCTATAGCGCAGATTACCCCCTGCCGAATGAACGGTCCTGCCTTCGGCGCCCTCTTCAGTAGCATATCCTAAGCCATAACCTATATCGCAGGATAATCTATGCTTAAAGAAGCTCTCCTTCAGCCGTAGGCCGGCCTGATTCATTATCAGATTGTCAGGAGAATAATAATTAGAGGATGAGAATTTTGTATTGTCATAGGTAAACTCATATCCAACAGAGATGTCTGGCTTCTTAAATAAAAGATAGTATAGCTCGGCCTTTACGGTGTTTCGTTCATTGTCGTCATTATAGCCAGCGTGTTGAAATCTACCATAAAGGCGGAAATTGTAAGGAAGGTCTTTATATAAAGCGACTGAATTCCTGAACATCTTCGCCTTTGCCTGAACCGCCTTTGCGGTCTCTATATTTTCATAAGAGCTTATAAAGTTAACGCTATCTATAAACAATAGCGGGAATTTCAAATCCGCCAGAAAATTATGCGCCTCATTTGCGGAAGAAAAATCCCTGTAAAAATAAGCAAGCCTCAATGAGGTAAAACCTTCCTTATAATACGCGCTTAATGAATATTCGTTCTCGCCTATCTTACTCATGCCCTCTCCCTTTAGAATCGCCCTGGCATAAGATGGTTCCAGGGCCAGCTGAGGGCTGAGATTATATTTGAACCTCTCCTGCCATTTCATAACCGCTCGGTCTTTATTGTCCTCAAAATAGTAAAATGAGCTCTGCAGGCTGGGACTAATTTTTGCGCCTGCCATTATCTTTCTTATATCTTCTACTGCCTCAGCGGTTAAATCAGGGTAATCTGACTGGGCGCCTTTAAGCTCTCCGGCCTCTATGGCGTCTATCTGGCAATGGGCAAGCCCGGGAGAGCTATCCCAGGCAGAAAGCCCTATCTTGCCGTAATCAAGCGAGGCATCTATGGAGAGAGGCTGGCGAAAAAGCCTTTTACCGTCCAGATAAGCAAGGCAATAGCTTCCTTTTACAATAAGCTTTACCTTATTAAACGCCGCGCCTGCCGTTGTTAATACCCCTGATTTTATACCGCTAACCTTTCCGCCCTTAAGGCGCTGCTGGAGATAAAAGATGCCGTCATCCTGGCCAAAGCGGATATAATTCTGGTTGTCCTTGTAGCGCGCATATATCCAGAACTGCCTTCCCCGCCTTATCCTGAATTCAGCCGAGATGCCGCAATCGCTCCAGTTGCGCGTGCCCGCTAACCAGGCCTCCGCCCCATTCTTAAAAGGCCCTGCCCGCAGGTTTAATTTGCCGTCTTTTACGAATGCCAGCCCGTATGTATTAAGCCAATCCGATTGATTAGACGGCTTTGAGAAATCGTCTATATATTGGCCCTGGCGCGAGGCCGCGTTGTCTAAGAAATAGAGCAGGCCTTTTCCGTCCCAATCGGCTGAGACGATTATCATATTTAAGTTATATGGGGATGTTTCGCTGGTATTATAGCCATCGCTATGTGTGTTTATAAAAGAAACAAGGTATCCGCCGGTTTTTATCTTTTCTATCCCGATGCCGTAAGGGCGGCTTACGGCTGCGGCTATCGGAAGCCGCACCATTGCCCTCTGGCTTAATGCGCTCGCGGCAAGCGCTTTGAACCTTTTTTCCAGGTATCTTTTTGACTCTATCGCCTCATCCTCCGTCTTGGCGCTAATAGCCAGGTCCCAGCTCTTTGTCTTTTCCATAGCCAGGGCATCATGCCAGGATACCTCAGAATGGTTTGCTTTTTTCATCGCCTGGATATTCAAAAAGACCGCAGCCCTGAGGCCAAGTTTTTTAAGCACAGGGCCGGCATAGAGCAAATTCTTGCGTCCGCCGGCAAAGGTAATCAGCACCGCCTTTTCCGGCAGGGGTTTGTTACGATAATAAAAATCCAATACATCTTCAAGCCCTACGCTGACATAGCCGCTGGATTTAAACATCTCCATCTGGTTAATAAAATTCGCCTTTGTTACCGCGCGGCCTTTGGGTCTGTTAGTTATGAGCGGATAGTGCAGGATGAGTAAAGGGTTATTTTTAGCCGGGGCCTCAGAGTGTATAACATCCGGAGCGAAGAGAAAGAGGGCGGTTATTATCGCGATAGGCATCCCGGGGTGCATACGGGCAGGGCTTTTCACCTTGTGCCCCAATGGTTGCGACGGCAGGTCAAGGCCGCATAATAGGTCTGCCAGGACAAAACTGCCATATAAACAATGCAAAAATAGATGCCGTAAATCCATTTGCTGTTCGGCCTTTTCAAGAGGTAATAAAAACTATACAGCAGGCTCATCAGGCAAAAACCAAACAGGTAATGCGTGGGGGGCTGTCCGAAGAATAAGGGCCGGCATATAAAAGTATTAAATACAATCAGGGGGGAGATAAGCGGCAGCAAAACAGCCGCATAAAAAGAAATTGAAGCGACAGGATGCTTGCGCCAGATAAATCCGGAGGCGATGATGCTCTCCCTGAACCAGGACTTTTTCCAACGCAGCTGCTGTTTAAAGAATTCCTTCCAGGTTACCGGCACCACGGTCTCAACAGCCGCCCGGCAATCATAGAGCACGCGGTATTTTCTCAATATGAAGTTGGTGAGGCTTCTATCGTCGCCAAGCGTAGCCGGGGCGCCTAAGAATTTCTGATTCAGCCATTTATCTAAAATCTCCATTAGATAGCTTTTACGGTAGGCGGAGAGGGTGCCGGAACAGCAGCTAACCGCGGAAAACAGGTGCTCGGCCGCCTTTAATACCCTGAAAGCCAGGTAGTATCTAACCTCTTGCATCCTGGCGAGAAGATTCTCGTCCCCGTTTAATACATTGGCGTGTCCGCTTACAGCGCCTACCTTTGGCTGGCTAAATCCCTGGACGATATGTTTGAGCGAATCGCGGCCTATCAAGCTGTCGGAATCTATATAGACGAGTATCTCGCCTCTTGCCGCCCGCGCTCCCTCTGCCATAGCCTGCCGCTTGCCTTTATTTATTTTAAAATCTATCACCGCTAATTCCGGATATCTTAATTTTGACCTTTCAATCTCCTCCATTGTTTTATCCGTAGAGCCGTCATTTACTACGATGACTTCAAGTTTGTCTTTCGGGTAGTTTGAGAGGAAGCATTGTTCTATAGCCCTGCCGATTATACGTTCGTCATTTTTAACGGGTATTACTATGCTTACGGCAGGCGAATAACCGGCAGAAACCGGAGGGGAATAAAAAAAGGCGATAAGGAATCTTGAGAGCAGATAAGCCGTTACGGTTAAACTATATAGGTTCATCAGCGGATGATACCAGTAATACTCCAGGTTAAGCTTCTTTAAGAATAAGATAAGCAAAACGATTACGGGGATTAGAAAGGATGTCTTTAATATCCTGGATTTATATACCCCTTTTGCTATAGTCCCTAAATCTTTATCAAATTGGACAGCAACATATTCCTTTGAGCCGTAGTTGTCGCTTCTTTTGTTTATTATGCCGGCGGTTAAACGGCATTTAGAATCAAACACGTCATCAATAAATCGCCTTGGCGGCTGAAACGATACTTCAATCTTATGGCCATTAACAGGCAATGGTTCATCACAGTAAAAAGACAACCCGCCAAGGCTTAAATCCCTGGCAGCGAAACCCTGCCTCTTGCCGCCGGTTAATCTTACCCTGACGGACTC
>MHGN01000045.1:0-8772 GCA_001805575.1 Omnitrophica WOR_2 bacterium RIFCSPHIGHO2_02_FULL_45_21
ATGAAAATTTAAACCCACGGCTTTGGTTAGAAAACCTAATCCTAAAGATATAGCAATAAGAAAACCAAATTTTTTTAGCATTGTTTTTAAATCGCGCAGGAGGCTTCTTTATTCATTGCCCTGAGGATGTCTTCCCGGGCGATAATCCCCACGACCTTTCCTTCCTTATCCACGACCGGAAGGCGCCGGGCTTTCTGGGTAAGCATAATCCTGGCTGCTTCACAAAGGGCAACATCTTCAGCAGCAGTAATTACCTCTTTACGCATCAGCTGGCTAACTTTGATCTGGCATAATTCAGTAAGTTTTTTCTTTGTGGCCTTGGGATTTTCTTCATAGACGAACCTGCCTACCTTCTCAATATAGCTTGGCAGGAGATAGGAAAGGATGTTCTTCTCGGTAAACATACCTACAAGTTTACCGGCTTGATCAATAACCGGCAGTCCGCTGATTTTACGTTTAAGCAAAGTATCCATTGCCTCTTTCACCGAAATATCCGGGGATAAGCTATCCACCTCTTTAACCATTGCCTCTTTTACTTTCATTTATCCTCCGCCAGACAAAAACGCCCCGCCCTTTCTTATTTCTTAGTGCTTCTTTGCAGAAAGAAAAGGCGGGGCGTTTTATGTCCGGAAAGCTTTGCTTATTCCTTAGCTATGGCTAAGGTAATCAAGCCAGCCAGAATGAGGAATAAACCCAATCCTCCTTTGATCAATATTAAAAGGTCACTTTTCCATGCCCAAAGTAACCATAAACCCACAAGCAGCAAGGCAATGCCAAGTAATACCTTGAGCATTGTTTTAAAAACTTTACCTGTATCGGTTTTTTCTACCTCTTTTGTTTCCTTTATTTCCTTTATTTCTTCTGCCATTTTTCACCTCCTTCTTATTTAACACAAATTTTTCTTATGACGATGGCCTGCTCTTCCAGCGGCGGTGAATCCAACCCCATTCTGCCGGGGACTTACGGATAAACGATTCAATCAGTGAAGTAATTTTCTGGGTATTAAACTGCAAGGTCTCATCCTGCGTATTTTTTTTCTCAATCATTACTTCCGGCTCAATAAAAATCTTATGGCGGTTATCGCTCTGGCGCACGATGAATAGGGGAACTATCGTCGCCTCTGTGCGCAGCGCAAGGACAACAGGCCCGGTTGCGGTAGCCGCCTGCCGGCCAAAGAAATTTACAAAAATACCTGAAGTGCCGAAATTCTGGTCAAGCTGGATAAAAAGTAATTCGTTATTCCTTAACGACTTGAGGGAATTCTCAACACAGGCAGGACGCGGAGTGGTATAAATGGACTGCACCCCGGCTCTCTGCCTGCGCTCACTTAAGAAATCATCAACCCGCTCATCGCGCATACGTCTTAAGATAACGTTGAGCTTATAGCCCTCCTGCCCCAGCCGGATAAGCGCCAGGGGGAAATTACCAAAATGAGCGCTGACTACGATAACTCCTTTGCTTTTAGAAAGCGCTGCCTCAAGATAATCTTTGCCTTCAATATCCACTAGGTCGTTAGAAAGCTCCGATTTTTCTAATACATAAAGAAGTTCAACGCCGCTTTTTGCCATATTCCGGAAACAATCTTTAGCTATCTTTATTTTATCTTTCCGGCTTAAACTGCTTCCAAAGGCAATGCCCAGACTCTCCAGGGCGATCTTTCGCTGTTTTGAAGCTATGTAATATCCTAAAACAGCAACAAGCTCAGCAAATCCACAAAGCCAACTCTTAGGCAGGAATTTTACTGTCAAAGAACAAAGATACAAAGATTGCCTGGCAAGCCAACGATTGAAATACTTACTAAATTTTTTCAATGCCACATAAGCTCCTGGAAAATTATAGCAGATTTGTTTCTCTATGCAAGCAATTTTATAATTTATAACCCAATTTCCGCAGTAAATCTTTGCGCCAGCGGATGTCGGATTCTTTTTCTACTCCCTTAGGGCTTGCGCCGTCAATAACGCCTAAGATTCCTCTTCCTCCTTCAGTTTGAGCCACGATAACTTCAAGCGGATTGGCAGTAGCGCAGTAAATGCTGCATACCTCAGGAAGCAATTTCAGGCCATTTAAGACATTGATTGGATAACCCTGGCGCAAAACCAGGACAAAACAATGTCCGCAGGCTAATTCCAAACAATTATTCCGGGCTGACTCTTTTAATTCCTCGTCATTGCCTTCAACCCGCACTAAACAGGCGCCCGATGCCTCTGAGAATGCAACGGCGAATTTAATCTGCGGGCTTGACTGCACTACTGCTTCATAGATATCTTCTACGGACTTGATAAAATGCGTCTGGCCGATAATGATGTTGGCATCTTCTGGTTTTTTAATGGAGACTGATTTTATCTCTACTCCTGCCATAGTATTCACCTCGCTTATTTCAAACTATGCTACTTGAGGAACTTCATTGGATCGAGCGGCAGGGCATTGCGTCTGAGCTCAAAGTGTAAGTGCGGAATAATTCCGCGATAGCCGGCATTGCCGGTCTTACCCACCTCTCCAATCTTTTGGCCCTGGCGCACCAATTGATTTTCTTTTACTTCTACTTTAGAAAGATGGCCATAAATACTAACATATCCTTGGGGGTGAAGGAGTTCAACATAATTACCCAATCCTTTATGGAACCTTGCCCCTATCACCTTTGCGCCTCTTACCGCATAAACCGCCGTACCAATATCGGCCTGCAGGTCAATACCGTTATGTTTTCTTGCGCCGTTGCGTTCAGCCAGAAAATCTCCGCTGCCGTAGGAGTCATGGCGGATAATGATGGTATCCTGCTTATATTCAATAGGGCAAAAAAAGAATGCCTTATCTAAATAATAAAGCTGATAGCCTGAATACAAGAGAAAGAGAATTAAACAAATAAATAGCAAAAAACCGATGAGCCGCCGGCGCATTGTATAAAATTACCTATGTTTCGTCTTTCTAAGCCTGCTTATTATAACATATGCTCAAGAAAAATAGTTTCCGTTTTTGTCCCCGGAACAAAAATATCTTTACCGTTTCCTGTAACCTTAGCTTTAATCCTTCCGCAGGCATCAATAAAACAGGAGACGCCGGTATTTGCCGCACGCACCAGAGGAACTCTGTTTTCAACAGCTCTAAAAACAGAGGCTGCCAAATGTTGATGGGGAGCTTTTGTTTCTTTGAACCATCCGTCATTGGTAATATTAACCAAAAAATCAGCGCCCTTCTTTACAAAATTGCGGGATAATTCGGGGACAGTGTCCTCAAAACAGATAAGCACTCCGAATTTAACGCCTGCCCCGGCAGGACCCGAAAGCGGCGGGAGAGCGGACGGGGATAGCGAAAATAAAGTATAGCTATCACCGGAGGTAAAATCGCCAATTGGAACAATGGTTTCTAAGAAAGGAAATAGCTCTTTTAAGGGGACATACTCGCCAAAGGGAACCAGATGCAGCTTATCATATCTTTCCGCGATTTTGCCTTGTCTATCTATTAAGAGAGCGCTGTTAAAATAATTTTTGTTTTCTCTTACCACTGAACCAAGCAATAGGGGAATGCCGGTTTCCTTAGGCAGAGCGAAAATATGCTCCAAGAGCCAATCGTCTTTGGTTACCCCTATCAATCCGGGGCTGGCTGCCTCAGGCCAGATAATTAGATCCGGTTTTTCCAGGGCTGCTTTCTGCGAAAGCTGCGCATATCTATCTAAAATCAACCCCTGAGAGCCCCTATCCCATTTTAATTCCTGAGGAATATTGCCCTGGATTACAGAAATCTTGAGCGTGGTTCGGAGTTCGTGCTTCGGGGTTCGGTATAATTTATAGAAACCATAAACTAATGAAAAGAGAAGGCAAAAAAAAGGAAAAAGAAAAGAGAAATTCCTCCTGATACTTGACGCCTGATACTTGGCACTTTGGCACTTTGATACTTTGATACTTGATATAATAATTAGCTCCCAGAACGCCACATTCACCATCATCACCAAGAAAGAAACTCCGTATGCTCCGAAAATATCAGCAATCTGGATGAGAGGTAGATTCAGGTACTGGGAATAGCCTAAGAGCGCCCAGCCAAAGCCGCTAAAGAGATGCGCGCGCAGGTATTCCAGGAAAACCCACAGTGAAGGGATAAAAAATAAGCGGATAGCGCCTGGCGCCTGGCGGCTGGCAAAAACGAATAAACCAAAAAATCCAAAATATAAAGATAAAAATAAAATCAGGAGAACTTGACCCAATAAGGTAACATGGATCAGCCAGTAAATAGTCCCAGCCCAAAAGATAACACCAGTAAAATAAGAAAGCAGGAACGCCCTGCCCTTGGATTTACCTCTTAAGGCAAAGAATAACGGCGCAAAACCAAACCAGGCAAAAATCCACAACCTACCGTCAAAAAAAGGAAGGCTCAACAAAATCCCCGAAAGAATACTTAAGGAAAAGGGGTTTGTGTTGCTTAGAATAGACCTGAGACCTGAGACCTGAGACGCGCGACTGGGCTTCACTTTCCGCAGCACTTCTTATATTTTTTTCCGCTTGAACAAGGGCAGGGGTCGTTGCGGCCAACTTTAGACTCAGTGTTCATAGCTTGGCTAAGAGGAACAGCTGGAGGCCTAACCAAGGGCTGCGACTTCGCAGGCGCTGGTTCTTTCTGCGTTCCTTCAATCCTTCGGCTACGCTCAGGATTGACGCTGAGCGCAGCCGAAGCGTCAAATTGACCTAACTCTTGATGGACAAATTCCTGGGCAAGCGAGCTAAACACTCCCTTCATTTCTTCCACTTTATGTTCTACCCGCAGCTTAAAAATAATATCCACGCTCTCGGTTTTGATGGAATTATTCATCTGGTTAAACATCTCATGGGCTGCATTCTGATATTCTATTAACGGGTCCCGCTGCCCATAGGCGCGCAGGCCTATCCCTTCGCGCAGGATGTCCATCTCGTAAAGGTGCTCCTTCCATTTGCTATCAATGACCTGTAACATTACCATGCGCTCCAAATGGCGCATTGCCTGGCACCCCGCAGCCTGTTCTTTTAAAACGTAGAGATGCTCTAACTTCTTGAAAATCACCTCAATTGTTTCTGCATAATCTTTATCAAAAGAATCTTCAACAATTTCTAAAGAAAAAGCCGTTTTTAGCCAATTAGAAAAGCCGGCAATATCCCATTGGTCTCTGGGAGCCGCTTGCGGAATGTATTGTTGAGCAGAAGATTCTAATGCCTCCTTAGCCATTTCTAAGATAAGCATTTTTAAATCTTCTCCTTCCAGGACCAGACGGCGCTGATGATAGATAATTTCCCTTTGTTTGTTCATCTCATTATCGTATTCCAACACCTGCTTGCGCAGCTCAAAGTTATGCTGTTCAACCCTTTTCTGGGCAATCTCAATGGATTTACTTACCCAGGAATGTTCAATAACCTGTCCTTCCTCTAAACCTAAACGTTCCATAATCCCTACCAATCTATCCGAACCAAAAAGCCGCATCAGGTCATCTCCTAAGGAAACATAGAAACGCGATGAGCCGGGGTCGCCCTGCCTTCCTGAACGACCGCGCAGCTGGTTATCAATGCGCCGCGCCTCATGGCGCTCGGTACCAATCACATGCAGGCCGAGCGCTTCCACAACCTTGTTATGTTCTTCATCTGCTTCTTTCTTATATCTGTCAATGAGGTTCTTATATTCCTCGGGATATTTTTCATCCTGGGGATTTAGCCCCTTTTGTTTTAGGATGTTCCTAACAGTAAACTCAGGGTTTCCGCCAAGCAGTATATCAGTGCCGCGGCCTGCCATATTGGTGGCAATGGTCACGCCCTTATATCTCCCGGCCTGGGAAACAATGCTTGCCTCCATCTCGTGGTATTTGGCATTGAGCACCTGATGCTGGATGCCTCTCGTCTTAAGCATATCAGAGAGCGCCTCCGACTTCTGAATGGAAACGGTCCCCACTAATACCGGCCTGCCCTGATTATGGCATTCTCCTATTTCTTCAACCACCGCATTGAATTTTTCTCTTTCTGATTTATAGACCCTGTCCGGAGAATTACTGCGGATGAGCGGCCGGTTAGTGGGAATGGAGACAACGTCTAAAGAATAGATTTCTTTAAATTCCGCGGCTTCGGTGCTGGCGGTGCCGGTCATTCCCGCTAACTTCTCATACATCCTGAAATAATTCTGGAAGGTGATAGTGGCTAAGGTCTGATTCTCCCGCTCAATCCTTAAGCCCTCCTTTGCCTCAATTGCCTGATGCAGGCCGTCAGACCAGCGCCTGCCCGGCATCAGCCTTCCGGTAAACTCGTCAACGATGATTACCTGGCCGTCTCTCACCATATAATCCACATCCCGTTGATAAAAATTATGCGCGCGTAAGGCCTGGTTCAGATGGTGGCGGTATTCCATTGTCTCTATTTCATGGAGATTGTCTATCCCCAGAAGCTCGCAGGCCCTGATTTCTCCTTCATCGGTTAATGAGACGGCATGCGCCTTCTCGTCAGCTTTATAATCATAGCCCTGGCCTAAATCTATCCCCTTATGCTTTGCCTCAATCTCATCCTTTTCTAAGATTTTCCTCCCTTTTAGTTTTGGGACAATCTTGTTTAAGGTGAAATATTTTTCCGTTGATTCTTCAGCCGGGCCGGAAATTATGAGCGGGGTCCTGGCCTCATCAATCAAGATTGAATCTACCTCATCCACTACGGCGTAGTAAAAAGGCCTCTGCACCATATCCTCTTTTGAGACAACCATATTATCGCGCAGATAATCAAAGCCGAACTCATTATTGGTGCCGTAAGTTATATCGCAATTATAAGCGGCTCTTCTCTCTCCTGGATTCATATCGTGTTGAATAGCTCCCACGGTTAATCCTAAGAATTCATAGATAGGCCCCATCCATTCCCGGTCGCGCTTGGCTAAATAATCATTGACCGTAACCACGTGCACCCCTTTTCCTAATAAAGCATTTAAATAAGCGGGCAGGGTGGCGGCTAAAGTTTTCCCTTCTCCTGTGGCCATCTCGGCAATTTTGCCTTCATGTAAAACGATGCCCCCGATAAGCTGGACATCAAAGTGGCGCATATTAACAGTTCTTTCGCCTGCCTCACGCACACAGGCAAAGGCCTCAGGCAGAATATCGGCAAATAACTCATTGCGCAGCCGCTTTTGCCTTGCCTTTAATTTGTTTTTCTCGGGCGCCGAAGCGGCTTCCCTGATCCGGCTTTCTAACTCCAGGAAATCAGCTTCAGAAGTTTTAGACTTCTCCCGCAGCCTTTGCCTGAAACTCTCGGTCTTCTCACTCAATTGGCGGTCAGAAAACTTTTGTATTTCAGGCTCCAGGATGTTTATTCTTTCTAACAAGGGCTTAAGCGCCTTAAGCTCCCTCTCATTCTGCGAACCGATAATTTTTTGGGTAATAAATTTCAACATCTTTGTTTATCTTCTAATTTTTGGATTTTGCATTTTTGCTATGAACTACTAACTATGAACTCATTGTTTTTTGCATCTTCAGATATGCCTCAACAAAACCATCCAGCTTGCCGTCAAGCACCGCCTGGACATTTCCTGTTTCGTGCTCGGTACGGTGGTCCTTGACCATGCTATAGGGATGCATCACATACGAACGCACCTGGCTTCCCCATTCAATCTTCTGTTTTTTTGCATATGCTGCCTGGAGTTTTTCCTCCCGCTTTTTACGCTCCAATTCATAAAGGCGCGCCTTTAAAATGCCCAGGGCAGTCTGTTTATTCTGATACTGCGAACGCTCGTTCTGGCATTGTACAACCAGACCGCTGGGTAAATGAGTAATCCTGACTGCGGAATCAGTGGTATTTACTGACTGCCCCCCGGCACCGCTTGAACGGTAGACGTCAATCCTTAAGTCCTTCTCCTCAACTTTAATGTCAATATTGTTTTCGATCTGCGGCAGGGTATCCACTGAAGCAAAAGAGGTATGTCTTCGCTTATTGGCATCAAAAGGAGATATGCGCACTAAGCGATGCACACCTGACTCGCACTTCAGATACCCGTATGCGTAAGGGCCCTCAATGAGCAAGGTAACATTCTTAATCCCTGCCTCTTCACCTTCAAGTATATCAACGGTTTTTACCTTATAGCCTTTACTTTCGGCAAAGCGGCAGTACATCCGCAAAAGCATATTTGCCCAATCGCAAGACTCAGTGCCGCCTGCGCCTGAGTTTATGGAGAGGATGGCGCTGTTAGCATCAAATTCTCCGCTCAAAAAAAACTTAAATTCCAAAGCGTCAAGATCTTCTAAAAGTAGTCCCTGGTCTTTGCTTAATTCTGAAATTGAGGAGGAATCATCCGGCGAGGTTATTTCCAGTAACTCCCTGAAGTCCTTGAGTCTTGAGGAGAGAGCGCAAAAAGGTTCAAGCTTGCTCTTTAGAATCTTTAACTCGTTGACAACTTTCGTTGCTAATTGGTTGCCTTGCCAGAAGTCCTTTTGAGCCATTTGGCGATTGAGCTCATCTATGCGGGCTTGGAGTTTTGCGGTGTCAAAGATACCCCCTTAGCTCATTGAGCCTTTTTTCCATCTGAGCCAATTTTACCTTGATATCTTCTAACATAACATTTATATCCCCTGTAGGTACAAAACACTGTTCTGTCCCTACTTTTTTATTCCCTTGAGCATCAAATCCAGTTCATCTTTGTTGTCGCTGAAATTCATTGCCTCTTCTTTGGAGATTTTATTCTCTCTGACTAATTTAGTCAAAGACTGATTAAAGGCCTGCATGCCAAAGATGCCGCCTTCTTCAAGATAGTGAGGAATTTCCCAGGACTTATGCTCGCGGATGAGCCTGGCAATAG